>JAGOMJ010000039.1 GCA_017993615.1 Smithella sp.
GACAAGGTGCTCAACAGTTCCACCATCTGGCTTTGCCTGTCCTGTGAAACCTGTATTACCCGCTGCCCCAATCAGGTGGATATTGCCAGTATGATGGATGTGCTCAGGCAGATGGCCATACAGCAGGGCACTGTCCGCGAAGCGAATGTTTTGAAGTTCCATGAGGCATTCCTGGCCGGCATGAAATTCGGCGGACGCATCAACGAACCGATGATGATGGTTCAGTACAAGCTCAAGTCCGGAGATTTATTCTCCGATGCGCTGCTGGGTCTGGATATGTTTAAGAAAGGAAAACTGGCCCTTTTGTCACCCCGCACGAAAGACATGAAATCGGTTAGAAATATTTTTGAAAAAACAAAAAACAGATAAAGAGGTTTAAGGTTAAGGAGGCTACTCTTGAAAGTTTCATATTATCCGGGCTGCTCGCTGCACGCGACGGGAAAAGAGTATGATCAGTCGATGAAGGCCGTCAGTCGAGCCCTCGACATCGAACTCAAAGAAGTTGATGACTGGTGTTGCTGCGGCGCATCGTCCGCGCACAATACAAATTTTGATTTGTCCATTGCTCTGCCGGCGCGAAACCTGATTGCCGCAGAAAAAGATGCGATGGATGTCATGGTACCCTGTGCCGCCTGTTTCAACCGTTTTAAAACAGCCGAACACCATTTAAAAGCCGATAAGGATCTCAAGGCGAAAATTGAAGGTATCGTCGGCGCGAAGTATCAGGGCGGCATTGCCATCCGTAATCCCATCGACATCATTTTCAACGATATAGGTATCGACGTGCTTGCCGAGAAGGTGGTTAAACCTCTGACCGGATTGAAACCTGTTTCCTATTACGGGTGCCTGCTGCTTAGACCGCCCGAGGTTTGTGAGTTCGAAAATTACGAAAATCCGTTTATGCTGGACAAAATGATGAAAGCCATCGGCGCGGATGTTAAGAACTGGTCGTATAAGACCGATTGCTGCGGCGGTTCATTGGCGATCAGTAAAACCGCGATTGTGGTGGAAATGTGTGACCGGTTGATGAACGGCGCCCGTGAAGCGGATGCGAACTGCGTCGTCACGGCGTGTCCGCTGTGTATGGCCAATCTGGATATGCGTCCCAGCGAAGGAAAGAAACTGCCTGTATTTTATTTCACGGAATTGATATCGTTGGCAATGGGGCTTCCCGGATCGAAAGATACGTTCAAATCGCATATTTTTGATCCCCGGCCGCTGTTGTCGCAGTTGGGGCTGATTTAATAAATTGTAAGCGAATGATTTTAATTATAGGTGATGAAAACGGATGAATATTGATATTATCCCGCTAAGCTTCATGCGTTTGGATAATTCGACCAGCAAGCTTCAGTGCGCTACACTTCTGAAGCTTGGGTCTCATTAAATTCTTAATTAGGGAAAAATATGGAAAAACGTTTAATTAAAAAAGATGCGCTGGCGGGTATTGCCAAAAAAATGACCGAGAAGTTTCTTGTCTGGGCGCCGGTGAAAAAAGAAGACAATGTGCTTTTTGAGCCTTTGCAGAAAAACGCCGAACCCCTCTTTGCTTATTTGAATTCCAAGAACGCGCCAAAAAATGTTTTCTTTCCGCACACGGAAACCATGATGAAATACACCCGGACACCCAAGGGAATGGTTTTCTCGACAGAAGAAAATAAGGCGGTCGAATCAGTTTTGTTCGGCGTTCGTCCCTGTGACGCCCATAGTTTTGTCCTGCTGGACAAACTTTTTGATCAGGAAAAATACAAGGACGGCTACTACATCGCCAAAAGACAGAGCACAACGGTTATTTCTCTGGCCTGCGTGAAACCACCCTACGCCAGCTGTTTTTGCACATCCGTTGACGGCGAACCCGTTTCTTCGGATGGCGCGGACATTCTGATTACGGACATCGGCTCCGATTATCTGGTCGAGTTCATCACGCCCAAGGGAGAAAAACTGGCTTCCTACTTCGGCGATGCCAAGGCGGACGCCGCAACGGAAACCAAGAAAAACGAAATTGCGGCGAAAGCCAGGGAAGCGATTACGTCCAAAATCCCCGCTCATGAAATCAAGCCGATTCTGGATAAAAATTTCGACAATCCCTTCTGGGATACGATTCACCGAAAATGTCTTGCCTGCGGAACTTGCACCTATATGTGCCCCACCTGTCACTGCTTCGATATCAGCGATGAAGTCAAGGGCAGCGACGGCGTTCGCATCCGGTCGTGGGATTCCTGTATGTTCCCGCTGTTTACCAAGGAAACATCGGGACACAACCCGCGCTCCTCGCAGAAGGAAAGATGGCGACAGCGCGCGATGCATAAGTTTAAGTACTACGTGGACATGTTCGATTGCATTGCCTGTGTCGGCTGCGGCCGTTGCGTCATGAGCTGTCCGGTGAATATTGATATTCGTAAAATTGTTGAAGATATTTCAAAATTATAATCAGGGAGTTAGTAATGCAGAACCCGTATATACCGTATCCCGTTGTGGTGGATAAAATCATTACCGAAGTCGACACCAAAGACATTAAAACATTCCGTTTTAAATTCGTGAATCCGGAAGACGAACAGAAATATGCTTACATTCCCGGGCAATTCGGCGAACTTTCCATTTTCGGAAAAGGCGAATCGCCGATTGGCATTGCCTCGTCTCCAACACAGAAAGGGTACGTGGAATTCACGGTACAGAAAGCCGGCGTGGTCACCTCGGCGCTTCACGAAATGGAAGAGGGAACCGTGATGGGTATTCGTGGTCCTTTGGGCAATTCCTGGCCGCTGGATTTTCTGGCAGGCAAAAATATCGTTATCGTCGGCGGCGGTTTCGCCTTCACCACTCTGCGGTCGCTCATCAATTACATGCTTTTTGAAGACAACCGCAAACGCTTCGGAAATATCACGGTGATTTACGGCGCACGAAATCCCGGACTGCTGCTTTATAAAGATGAACTGGTCGAATGGGGTAAAAGAGCGGATATCAATTTGAATGTCACGGTTGACAAAGGCGACGCCACTTGGAAGGGCAAAGAAGGTTTTGTCCCTGCGGTATGCAAAGAGGTCGCGCCCAGTAAAGAAAACGCTGTCGCTGTTATCTGCGGGCCTCCGGTCATGATCCGTTTCACCCTTCCGGTATTTTTCGATCTGGGCTTTTCCAAGCAAAACATTCTCACGTCCCTGGAAATGAGAATGAAATGCGGCATCGGCAAATGCGGACGCTGCAACGTGGGCAGTAAATATGTTTGCAAAGACGGTCCGGTATTTTCTCTGGCGGAACTGGACAAACTGACACCGGAATATTAAAAAACGTTTCAGCAAAGAATCTGCGATACGAAGAACTGTTCAATCATGGAATGGTTGGCAGGTGGTGCTGTTTTTTTTACCTTAAGTATTTTTTCACGTTAAAATTTAATAAAGACGAACACCTGTTTTTTTCATGGAGGAGAAATTAAGCTTGAATAAAATTATTGAAAAGGAAAATTTATCCGAGAGCGTGGTCAGAATGGTTCTGGAGGCTCCGGTCGTGGCGCAAAAGCGGAAAGCCGGACAGTTTATCGTTCTTAAGATTCATGAAAAAGGGGAACGTATTCCTCTGACCATTGTCGATTCTGATGCGCAGAAGGGAACGATCACCATTATTTTTCAAGTTGTGGGCAAGACAACGGCGTTGCTTGCGGCAATGGCTCCGGGAGATGGGATTCAGGATGTGCAGGGTCCCTTGGGAAATCCGACGGAAATTGAAAATTTTGGCCGTGTCGTTTGCATCGGCGGCGGTGTCGGTGTCGGCGTCGTTTATCCGCTTATTGTCGCCCTGAAAAAAGCGGGCAATGAGGTTGTTTCCATCATCGGGTCACGCACGAAGAACCTGCTGATTCTGGAAGAAGAGATCAAAGCGAATTCCGATCGTCTGGTGGTCACCACCGATGACGGAAGTTACGGCGTTCATGGTTTTGTCAGCAATGTCCTTCAGCAAATGATTGATCAGGGGGAACGTATCGATCGTGTGTTTGCCATTGGCCCCGTGCCCATGATGCGTGTCATTTGCGACGTGACAAAGCCGCACGGCATTAAAACCATCGTCAGTCTCAATTCGATCATGGTCGATGCTACGGGAATGTGCGGAGCCTGCCGTGTTGATGTGGGTGGAAAAACCAGGTTTACCTGTGTGGACGGTCCTGAATTTGATGGTCACCAGGTTGATTTTAAATTACTGGCCGACCGCCTGAGGATGTATTGTGATCAGGAACGGGAAGCCTATGAAAAACATAAGTGTGGGTGCGATGGAAACTAAAGAAACGAAGCCAAAGAAAGAAAAAGTGCCCCGGCAGACCATGCCGGAACAGGACCCCAAAGAGAGGATTCACAACTTTGAAGAAGTGCCTTTCGGCTATTCCGAAGAAACGGCGATTATCGAGGCGCAGCGCTGCATCCAGTGTAAGAAACCCGGCTGCGTCAGCGGCTGTCCCGTGGATGTCAAGATTCCCGAGTTTATCAAGGCCATCGCGGAAGGTCGTTTCATTGACGCCGCCTTGAAATTAAAAGAAACCAACGGTCTGCCCGCTGTCTGCGGCCGCGTCTGCCCGCAGGAAGATCAGTGCGAAAAGGAATGTATTCTCGGCAAGAAAGGCGAGCCCGTGGCCATCGGGCGGTTGGAGCGTTTCGCGGCGGACTATGAGCGCAACAGCGGCAAAATTTCCATTCCTCCGGCCGTGCAATCAAACGGCAAAAAAATTGCCGTTGCCGGCGCCGGTCCAGCGGGATTAACCATTGCGGGCGATCTGGTTAAACTGGGTTACGATGTCACCATCTTTGAAGCTCTGCATAAGGCCGGCGGCGTGCTGGTTTACGGCATTCCGGAGTTTCGTTTGCCGAAGGCCATTGTGGAAGCGGAAGTGGACTATCTCAAAAAAATGGGCGTTAAGATAGAAACGAATTTTGTCATCGGCCGCACGAAAACAATCGATGAACTTTTTGCCGATGGATTTGATGCCGTTTTCATCGGGGTGGGCGCAGGCGCTCCGGTCTTTATGAACATCCCCGGCGAGAATCTGAGCGGCATCTATTCGGCGAATGAATATCTGACGCGCTCCAATCTGATGAAGGCCTATTTGTTTCCCGAATACGACACTCCGATCGTTCGCGGTAAGAAAGTCGCAGTGGTCGGCGGCGGCAACGTCGCGATGGATTCCGTGCGTACGGCTTTGAGACTCGGCGCGGAAAGGGCGATGATTATTTACCGCCGCACCGAAGTGGAAATGCCCGCCAGGAAAGAAGAAGTCCATCACGCGCAGGAGGAGGGCGTTGAATTCCTCCTGCTGCACAATCCGGTGGAATATATCGGCAACGAAGCCGGCTGGGTCACTGGGATGAAGTGCATCAAAATGGAACTTGGCGAGCCGGATGCGTCCGGAAGACGAAGCCCCGTTCCCATTCAAGGATCCGAATTCGTGATTGATGTGGATACCGTTGTCGTTGCCGTCGGCACCATGGCCAATCCGATTGTCCCCGCAACCACCACCGGTTTGGAAACGAATAAGAAAGGATATATACTAACCAAGGATGAATCGGGGCTGACCAGCCGCGAAGGCATTTATGCCGGAGGCGATATTGTCACCGGTTCCGCAACGGTTATTCTCGCGATGGGCGCAGGGCGCAAGGCGGCCAACGCGATTCACGAGTATCTTTCCAATAAATAGTTCAATCCGGCAGCCCGGGCCTGATCCCGGGCTGTCAATGTATGATCAGATGCACGGACCGGCATAGAAAAGCCAAGCCGAATCCCGCCAGACACATGCCGGCGATCAACGAAACAAATCCGATAAATTTTTCATTGACGATTTTTCTCCCCCAGTGCAGCGCGGCGGAGAGAAAAACGATCCAGATGAAGCAGCCGAGCAATATAGTGAGACACGAAAGATATGCGGAAAAATTTGTTTGTATGCTGTCCTGAGATGCCAGCAGGGCGCCGAAAACACCCGTCCACCAGACGATGGTGATCGGACAAGAAAGCGCAATCACGTAACCGGCGACGTAGGGATTTTTAAAAAACCGCCGATTCTGTTTTTCATCATAGTCCGTTTTGCCCAGGAAATCTTTTATGCTGGTTACACCGAGATAAATCAAAATCAGACTGCCGGCGAGGGCAAAAAATATTTTCAACAAAGGCATCTTCAAAAACGAAACGAGACCGAAAAAGATGATTGTCAGATACGTTGTGTCGGCCGTCATGGCGCCCAATCCGGTAACAAAAGCCTGTTTGAATCCCGAGTTCAAACCGCGTTTGACGATTTCCACATTCACCGGGCCGAACGGAGCGGCCAGCGAAAGACCAAGAAGAATATTTTGCAGTAAAGAAAATTCCATACTGTTTTTGATACCACAGAAGCAGCGGTCTTGTCACTTTCTCGTTATGTAAATTTCCATTCTCCATTTATTGGCATATTTCACATTTTTAGGTTGATAAAATATTATTTCATATTTTGCTGCAAAAACATCAGTTTTAAGGGGAATTTTTCTTCATTTGGTCTCCGTTAAAAAATAACAAATATTTTAGTTATATCAAATTGTTACGATAATACTTGACCCTCTCTGAAGGTCAGGGTAAGATGATTCAACTGTTATTGCATGAATAGGAGGGCAAACAGATGTCTAAATATGTGTACAACCAGGAAGCAGTCGAAAATCTCAGATTAAGTGACACATCCATCCTGGACCGGTTGATCGATTTTGAATCGGCCCGGGCCGCACACTTGAAAAAGGATCACGCGAAAAAGGACAAACGTATGTCGCTAACCGAAGCGATTTCAACGTTTATACAAGATGGAGATATCATAACGGATGCAGGATTTTCCTATGTCCGGACGCCTCATCAGGCGTTCCATGAAATTATTCGTCAAGGCAAAAAAAATCTTCAGATGATCGGAGCGCCCAACACCAATCAAAGTTTTCAGATTATCTATGGCTGTGTTTATTATTCGCACAATTCATACATCGGGGTGGAGATGCGCGGAATTGATAAAAGCTATGACCGGATGCTCAAGGCGGAACGGGTCAAAATTCTTTCTGAATGGAGTCACGGCGGTGTGGCACAGGGATTCAAGGCTGCCCAACTGGGGATGCCGGGTGTTTTCAGCAAGCAGATGCTGGGCAGTGATATTGTCCGGTATAATCCTTATCTTAAGGTCATGCAGAATCCGATGAAAGACAAAAACGATCCGGTGGTATTCATTCCCGCCCTGTATCCGGATGTGGCCATTATTCATTGCCATGCGGCGGATAAATACGGCAACGCCTATATCTACGGTCCCGCGGTCAATGACCTGGCCGTAGCCGCTGCGACGCGCAAGCTCATCATTACCGCTGAAGAAATCGTTCCTGAGAACACCATCCGGTACAGCAAGGAGGGGCAGATCATTCCGTTCTTTTATGCCGATGCGGTTGTGGAACTGCCTTTCGGAGCGGTTCCCGGCAACATGCCCGGCTGTTACTACTGGTCGAGGCAGTGGTGGGAAAAATTGATCCGTTTGGGCGGCGTGTCCGATGAGAATATGAAGGCCATTCTCGATGAATGGATTCTGGGCACCAAAGATCAGTTTGACTTTATTGATAAACTGGGCGGTTCCAGGTGGATCGTCGAAGCCCGCCGTCAGACCAAAGCCGCCGAAGGCGACAATGAAGACATTGACTTCTCATATGACGAATATACCCTGAACCATGATTCGGGCCTCTACTATTAAGAAAGGAGAATCCCATGAAAGATTTAAATGCACCGGCCAATCCTCTTGAGACACTGGCTTATATCATTGCCCAGCAGATTCACGATCATTCGATCGTTTATATCGGCACCGGAATTCCCATGGTGGCGGGAATTCTGGCCAAAAAAACACATGCCCCCAACATCACGATTGTGTACGAATCCGGAGGACAGGACCCCATTGAGGGGGATATGCCCTGGTCGGTCGGCTGTCCCTTCACGTGGCGGAAATCACCGACGATTATGGAAATGGCCAACTCTTTTGCGCAGTGTTATAATGGTTATGTCGATATCGGCTTTCTGGGGTTTGCCCAGGTGGACATGTACGGCAACGTGAATACCCATCAGATCGGTAAGGATTTTCACAAGCCCAAGGTTCGCATGACAGGAAGCGGAGGAAACAACGATTTGTCATCGCTTACGGAAAATATGGTTCTGGTGGGGCTCCAGACGCCGGATAAGTTTCCGGACGCGGTTGATTTCATCACGTCCGTGGGACATCTGAAGGGCGGAAATTCACGGCAGGAAGCCGGTCTTCTCGGTAGCGGGCCGGTTGCGGTTATCAGTCCCTGGGGTGTTTATGATTTTCATCCGGTCAGCAAGCGCATGCGGGTCAAATCGCTCACGCCCGGCGTAACGTTTGAAATCGCGCAATCGCTCACGGGATTCGAACTGCTGAAACCCGATGGAGACATTCCGCAGACGAAGTTGATTACGGACGACGCACTGAAAATTATACGGACGGAGGTGGATCCGCGCGGCGTTTTTACCACCATGCCGACATAGCGGAAACACGTTTTTATTCCGTTTGAAATATACGGACAGATTACCGGAAAACGAAGATTGTTTTTGGTGGAACGGCATGTTTGCACAATCCATATCATTAACCATTCATTCAGGAGGGCGATTATGGAAAACATCAAAAAAATTCTTGCTGTAAGTTGGATTACCCAGTACTGTCAGGCAACGGTTCGAGCGGCCATTGAAGTGGCCAGTAAATTTGATGCCGAACTGTCCGTGATTCATGTCGTCGATACGCAATTGCTGCAAGGATGGAATCTGCCCTTCAAATTTCATGATGAAGAAAACCAGAAAGAATTGGAGCGTATTAAATCGGAAATAAACTCCGTGGTGAACAGCGAAAAGAAAGAGGATATGAAAGTCAAAACGGTTGTCAAGGAAGGCAACCCCGTTGAAGAGATTCTAAAATATGTCGAAAAGGAAAAGGTAGACTTGGTTGTTCTGAGGGCGCATGAAAAAAGCCGGCTGGAGAAATTCATGGTCGGCAGCAGTAATGATGAAATTATCCTGAAGATGCCCTGTTCTATTTTATTGTTGAAGAACGAACCGAAAAAGAAAACCATCCGGTTTAAAGCCTGAGGATGGAGAGCAATTTTGCCTTGGAAAGCTCTTCTGCCTGTGTTAAACAGGCAGGAGATAGCCGTCGGTTAGAAAAACAGGATGCGGACCGCCATGTCCACAATGCAATATTCATGTTTCTATCACCGGTCTATTTTCAGAATGGTTTCCCCATACACGGGGGATAACCACCCGCAAAGGGATTTCGGGACGCTGTCTTAAAGACAAGATAATCAAATATTATAATTGTTTCCAGTAAAAAGGAGGATCAGATGAATTATTTAGTGCAGCCGAAAAAATATCAGAGCCTTATGACCGATGACGGTTCCAGAGCCATCATGGATAAGACCGTAGCTTTCTTCGAGAAAATGGGCAAAGAGCGTCTGCTCGATGATTACAACAAGAAAGTCTGGTATCGGGAGTTTGTCGATTTTATCGGGAGGGAGCAGATTTTTGCCAAATTGCTCACACCCAGCCAGTACGGCGGAGGCGATCCGGATTGCCGCTGGGATACCGCCCGCAACAGCGAATATAGCGAACTGCTGGCTTTCTATGGCCTGGGCTACTGGTATTGTTTTCAGGTCAGCATCCTGGGACTCGGTCCCATTTGGATGAGTCCCAATGAAAAAGCCAAGAAGAAGGCTGCCGAACTGCTTAAGAAAGGGGCGATATTTGCCTTCGGTTTGTCCGAGCGGACGCACGGCGCGGATATCTATTCAACCGAAACAACGCTGACGCCGGCCGATAACGGTACCTGGGTTGCCAACGGTGAGAAATATTACATCGGCAACGGCAATGAAGCGGAAATGGTTTCCACCCTGGGCAAGGTCAAGGACGGTACCGACGACTATGTTTTCTTCGTCACCAATTACAAGCACAAAGCCTATGAATTGAAGAAGAACGTTATTTCTCATCAGGAATACGTTTCCAATTTCGCGCTTCATGATTACCCGATTACCGAAGACGAGATCCTAATGCGCGGGCCTCACGCCTGGGATTCGGCGCTCAATACCGTGAACATCGGCAAATTCAACATCGGTCCCGCGTCCATCGGCGTGGTCGAGCATTGCTTTTATGAGGCCATTACCCACGCGTCCAATCGCATCCTCTATGGCATGAAGGTGACGGATATGCCGCATGTGCGTAAGAATTTTATGGATGCCTGGCTCAGGCTGGTGGCGATGAAGCTGTATCAGAGGCGTTCCACAGACTACTTCCGCAACGCCAATGACAAAGACCGGCGCTATCTTCTTTACAATCCCACCAGCAAAATGAAGGTTACCCTGCAGTCGGAAGATGTTTTGAATCTTTTGTGGGAGGTTATTGCCGCCAAGGGCTTTGAAAAAGACACCTACTTTCATATGGCCGCCGCCGATATCCGGGGGCCGTCCAAACTGGAAGGAACGGTGCACGTGAACGTTCAACTCATCCGCAAATTCATGAAAAATTATTTCTTCAACCCCGTGTCCTATGCTCCGGTCGCTCCCGATTTCTCTGCTAAAGATGATTTGTTTCTGTTCAATCAGGGACCGACCAAAGGCCTGGGATCTGTGCAGTTTCACGATTACAAGCCGGTTTTTGAAGCGGGAAGAAAGCTGCCCAATGTGGAGATTTTCATCCGGCAAATCAATATCTTTAAGGAAATGCTTGAAAAAGCGGGTCCTGACAAGGCGCAGGATTTGGATCCCTCCTGGTCACTGCCGGTGGGCGAAATGTTCTCCATCGTGGTGTACGGACAGCTCATTTTAGAGCAGGCTGCCTTCGACAAGGTGGATGATGATATCCTCAATCAGATTTTCGATTTCATGGTGCGCGACTTTGCCCGCTTTGCCCTGCAGATCTACGGTATGCACAATACCAAAGAAGACCAGCGCGCCTACTGCAAAGACATTATGCTGATTAAAGGCCAGGGCGACGATGCCCAGTATGACAGGGTCTGGCAGAAATACGTTGCCGTTCTGAACGGCGAATACGCGATGAGTGAATAGGCTGCACAAACGGCCGAAGACGTTCGGACATTGGATTGAAGGGCGAAGCACAATGGCTTCGCCCTTTTTTTTTCAAACGGCGCAGTTGTTTTGACGGAAACGCGAGGCGGGATCCTGCCCGTAATATTCCCTGAGTCTCCGGTAGAGTTCCGGGGCGTTTTTTTCCATAATGAGCGGTTGTTCAAAGAAATGTTCCGTGGCCACGGCGAAGAATTCCGCTTCATTGGTGGCGCCGTAGGCGTCGAGAAACGTCTGTCTGCCTTTCTCGGTGTCGCGTCTGAGACGAAGATATTCGTGTGAAAATGTTTTGATCCAGTCGCGGTATTTGGCGCGGTCTTTCAGCGGCGGGGTCCCGTCGGCTGCGCCGTCAAGCATATCCAGCTTATGGGCGAACTCGTGATAAACGACATTATGTCCCGATTCGGACTGACGGCCACCCTGCAACGCGGCGTCCCAGACAATGATGACCGGCCCCTGTTGAAAGGCTTCTCCGACAATCGGATAATTTTCTTCCAGCGGCTCCAGCGAGACTTCGAAAAAACCGGGTTTGCGCCGAGGCGCTACCAACGTGGAGGGGTAAACAATGACGGTTTCAACATTGCGGTAATAGTTATGGGACAATCTCAGCAGGAGCAGGCAGGCGTGAGCCGCAATGGTCACGCGGATTTCATCGTTCAGAACAAGCCCTCCCGCGCCCTCCCAGTGTTTTTCAGCAATGAACACCTGTATCAGCGAACGCAGATGAGCGCGTTCTGCATCATGGAGCAGACGGTAGTGTCCCATATTGCGCTCGAGAATGTCCTCCCAGGCATCGGGAAATGGCGCTGCCGTAAGCTTGCTGCGTCGGCGATTGATGAACCATTGAAACAAATGGGGTTCCTTTTACTTCAAGTCAATAAAAAATATTTTGGCAAATGAATAGATCCCTCTGGTGTTTCTGAAATGGAAGGTTCACACTGATTCAAAGAAAAATCAAGGGCGAAAAGCCTTCTGTTCGATGGAAGTCTTTTCGCCCTGAGAAGGCAATCTTTTTTAAACCATGTCGATCTTTATTTGCCCAGCATCTGACTTTTCAATGCCTTGTCAGCCGGTTTGTTGCACAGCCATATGCCGAAAAGCACTTTTTTGAAATCCAGCCCTTTGGTGGTGGTCTTCAACTGTTTGTTTTTGTATACCTGCGTTCCTTCTGCAGGGGTGTATACGAGGTCGTAAACGTCATTGATCTTGATGTTGTCCGCAAACACAGAGATGAACGTATCGATTTTGTCTTTATAGGGCGCGATATTGCCGTTGGTGGAATTCTGGAATCCTTCCATGGTGGCGTCTTTCATCTTATCGCTGGTGATCAGTTTGGAAATGATGTGGATTCTGACGGCCATGGGTTCATCGGCGTTCAGTATCGCGTTGGCATCGCTGTTTTTTTTCTTGAGGTACAGCCCGGTGACATACGCTTTGATGAAGAATTTCGTTCGTATGCCGGCGCCGTTCAGGATCAGCGTGTCAGTGCCGGCAGCGAGAGTGTCCGGCATGTTGATCCCGCCGACTTCTTTTGCATAGCCCACGGATGTAAGGATAAGAACGACAGAGCACAACAGCAATAATTTCTTAAACATAATGAACACCTCTCTTTTTTTATTTTAGCCCGCTTAAGGCCAAGTGAATGCTGAAGGATAAAATATTCCGGTTCCGCTTCGGGACCTTTCTTTCTGTGCGGGGAGTATAGAGACAAAGCCTTCTGTCTGTCAATTATTTATTTCCATATCTTTTTAAAGAGATTGCCCCGGGACTGCGGCCTGTCGGGCAATGGACAGGCCTTCCGGCGCCGTCAGAAGCGCCGGAAGGCGAGAGGACGTTTAAGAAATTTCTTCAATGCCGAGCGGATATTTCGACATGACGTCACAGCCGTCTTTGGTGATGACAATATCATTTTCATAACGGAAGCCGATATCTTCTTCCGGTGCGGCGTACTGCATCGCGCAAACGACCATTTCATTTTCCTGATAAACATGATCCTGATCCGTCCAGTAGGGCAGGTCGGGATTGACAATAGAGCCGATTCGCCATTCGTCGCCGAACAGACCGATGCCGTGTTCGCAGCCGGGCAGAATAAAATCAGCGCAGCCGCGGGATTCCGCGAAGTCCATCATCATGGCGGCCAGTTTTCCGGGCGTGGTTCCCGCGCGGTAATTATCGATGACTTTCCGGATGATCGAGACAAAATTATCCGCGTGCCAGCGCTGACGTTTTGTTGCGGGATCGATGAGATAATTGTGCGAGTGATCGCCAAGCGCCAGCTTGAACATGGCGTGAAAGTCCAGCATCAGCGGTTCGCCCGCTTTGATTTCTTTCGTTGTCGGCGGTGTGCATGCGCCCAGGCCGGTGCGGTAACCGCTGGAGATTTCGTTGAGCCCCGCAAAATTCCATTCCGATACGCTGCCCGCTTTGCGCATGGCCAGCGCGGCAATACCGGCGATAACAGTTTCCGTCATGCCCCTGTAGCCGCCGTTTTCGAGCGCGGCCCGCGCCGCTTTGTGGCCTTCATCCACAATCAGTGACGCCGTGCGGAAGCGTTCAATCGTTCCCTTGTCTTTTATCAGGGAAAGTCCGTCGATGATATCGTGCGCGTTTACCCATTCAAAATCCGGAAGAGCATCCCTGAGACGGGTATATTCCCAGTGCGACAAATTTCCTTCGGCAGTATAGGTGGAAACGCCGTCCTCATATCCCAGCCGTCCTTTTTTGATGCCGAGTTCGTCCTTAATGTAATCGGTGATGGCGGACACCTGATCCATGCCGCCCATCGGGCCGTAGCCGCGGACATGATCGCTGTCCAGCCAGGTTTCATCGCCCACGCGCAGCGCGTCGATAACAAATGTAAAAAAAGCCGGTTGTCCCTCGGACGGGATAATCAAATAGCTGCGCCAGGGACAAAAGGCATCCAAAACGAAACTCATCGTGCGGATGCGTGAACCGAGGTAAACGTCGATGCCGCGTTTGTGCATTTCAGCCTGAATGGCTTTGACGCGTCCGGGGTTGTCGATATAATATTTATCGTTGGGATCGAATATTCTGGGCATGATTTCTCTCCTTATCCATATTGGGTTGGAATTTGGGCCAGGACTTTATTCAGCCTGTCCGATACAGCTGCGAGCTTGAGCGCCTTCGCCAGATTCCCCTTGAGTTTGATTTTTCCGGTCATCAGCGCCTTCTGAGAGCCGAGTTCCGCGCGGGAAATTCTGGAAAACGTTTCATAATCGCCGATGATGAGAAATTCAGCCTTGGGCGGGTCGCCGACTCCGGTCTCCACACGGGTTATGTTTCCCTCCTTGCATTCGATGAATAAAAACATTTCTTTCCCGCCGGGGCAGTTCTTGTAAATGTTGGACATCGATGTGGAAACCTTGTTCATTTTATCCGGTGTAAGTTCCGTCTGAAGTCGCTTAAATGCTTCGTCGCACCATGCCGGGCTTAAGTAGGCAAGTAATTCTGACATGCTGATACCTCCTGCGTTGTCTGATTCCGGACGTCATGAACATGACATCCGGATGGGTACCCCTTTACAGGTGTTTTTCGCTTCTCGCCAAAAAGTTGACGGAGCACTTTCTCATCAATATAAAATTATAGGGGCAAAGAAGAGGTAAGTCAATGTCAATAAACCTCAAGGATACCAAAAGCTTGTCATACAAACACAGCCTCAGGCGTCCGCCATAACCATGCTTGCTGATGGTGACCTGACCGCAGCCTTCAGGTTGTTGGAGTTGTGAAAACGCAAACCCGTTTTTTTATTTTTCTATTTGCGTTGCCAGCAATTCGAGAAGCTCTTTGTTTTCCGGAATGTCCATCATCGAATGGCCGTAATGGACAAAACGGACTTTGCCGGATTTGTCGATGATGATCTGCGCGGGCATTCTGCCCAGCTTGAATATCTTGACCTCCTGGCCGTACAATTTCAACACATGATGTTCGGGATCTGGCAGGCCTACAAAGGGCAGCTTTTCTTTCACCCAGTATTTTTTGAAAGCTTCGGCATCTTCCGGTCCTGCAACCAGAATTTCCGTATCCAGTTTGACAAACTTTTCGTAATCCTGGCGCAACTGCGCCATGTGCACGCGGCAGAACGGTCAGATAAAACCGCGGTTGAAAACCAGCATCACATTCTTTTTGTTTTGAAAATCGGAAAGCGAAACGATGGTGCCATTGAAATCCTTCAACGTAAAATCCGGCGCTTGAACATTTAATTCCACTCGGGCCATAAGTTAACCTCCTTAACTATTTTTAAATGATACGCTGAAATTTTCAATTTTCAATTCGTTTTTAACGTAAGGATAGGCGTATATATCTTAAGTAATTTTTTTCAATAGCTCACGGAAGGTTTCAATCGGCTGAGCACCGGTGATCTGGTATTTGTTATTGATGATGAAGAGGGGAATGCCTGTGAGGCCAAGCGATTTTCCTTCCTTTCTGGCTTCGTTCAGGCGTGACGCATAACGGTCATCGTGGATGGCGTTGCGTGTTCCCTTTTCGTCAAGCCCGCTTTTTTTCGCAACAGCGGCAATAACATCCGTTTTGCCAATATCGAGACCTTCAGTAAAATAAGCGTGAAACATATTTTCATGAAACGAATCGTATCGGTCCAGATCGCGGGCATATTCGGAAGCCATTAGTGCGAATCTTGAATTAGAAAGGATTTTTTGATTGCCAAACACAACACTTACCTCTTTGCCGCGTTGGCACAGTTGCTCATAAAATGAAGAAAGATCATAATCCTTGAATCTTTCGGCAAGCAGCACTCCTGCCGGCGGCGTTTCCGGATGAAGCTCGAAGCTCACCCAGTGATCCTCCAAGGGATATTCTTTTTTCAGCCGGTCGACAATGCCCTTGCCGATGTAGCAGAAGGGTCAGATATAGTCGGAATATATTTTGAGGTGGATTGTCATTTTATGCCTCGAAATTTTCGTTAAATATACTCGCATTTATCGTAATTTTACATCGTTTTTTAAAAAAGAAATATTGCAATATCCGATGAAAAAACGTAAGCTCAACTTTCAAAAAAAATGTTTTGCCTTCGATAAAATTTGCGCTGTAAATGCCCTGTGGTTTTTGGATTGGTTTGATCGGTACCGTGGAAGCCTGTGTTCCATGTGCAACACAGAGAAATGAATTCAGTCACATTCATTCTGAACGTTGAGGGAGGATGTACGATGCGCGACGAGATCATCGTGGAGTATAATCAGGAAGGCTACGTCCATGCAAAGCATTTCGGTAAAAACAATTATGACCTCTCGCTTGAGGTATGGAGGCGTATCAAGGCGCTATGCAAGGAACATAACTGCTTCAAGATTCTGGGAGAGAATCATACCACGGAAGAACTCTCCACAATGGATGCTTTCAATCACCTCAATATCCTGGAAGAAGTGGGAATAACCTTTCAGTACCGCATAGCGTGGGTGGATCAGGGGACGCCGACTGCCAAGGGACTCGAATTCGTGGAAACGGTTGTCGTGAAAAACCGCGGTCTGGTAAACGGGAAATTATTCGCTGACCTTGAAGAGGCCAGGCGCTGGCTGTTGGGCAAAGACAATCCGCAGCGCAATTCGTGAGCCGCATTTTGGCGGCGCCGCTGAAATCAAACTCGCATGCCTTCATGAAATCATCCTTCATTCCAGCCTTCATTGCCTTCGGCTTGATGTCCTATCTGGCGGTTGTCCAGCAATGGTCATTGCAGGAATTCTGCTGGTGCGTGTGGCTGGCCGGACTTTTTTATTCGTGGACATGCGTGATGACGGCTGCGATTCAGATGATGCTGACTGCACGGGCACAAAAAGATTATTACCACGCGAATATTCCCCTGATGAAGAAAATCCCGCCGGCGTTGTTTGCCCTGGGAATGATTCCCGTGGCATTGTTGGTCGGATTTGTCGGCCTTTATCTTTATACCTGGCTGTTTTCTTTTTACGGATTATTTCTTTCCGTCTTTGCCGAAATGCCGCCAGTCGATCTTTTTGGCAGGAACGGTTTTATCAATTCGGATTTTTTCACGCCGGTCACTTACCTGACAGATCAGTACTGGCCGATGATTCTAGCGACGCTTGCCGCAAATGCAGATGGCCTGCTGCGCGCAACCCCCTGGAAACGGATCATATTCCCCTTCAAGCAAAATGAAATCCTGCGCATCCATGTGATGACTCTGCTGATGCCTTTTCTGGCGATGATGACCTGGGAATTTTTCAGGGACGCTTATCAACAGTTGACAATTATTTTGCTCATAGGTATTTTCTACCTGCTTCCGAAAAGGAGGTTTAAGCAAGAAAATATGGCAAATAATCCACTGAAATAATTGAAACGCCAGTGACGTCTGCAAGTCGATTCCGGATATTAAATTTAATTTAAGGAGTTCTGTAATGGGAAATAAAGCGAAATATAAAATTTCATCATCGCAAATAGACGGAATACTGGAAATAGTTCTGACAGGCGAAGTGAGCAAGGAGGATGTTGAAACGTTACAAAATGAAATCTTCTCCATCATCATAAACACAGGCGCTGAAGCTTTGCTGGTGGATGTTAGAGCGATAAAGGGACGATTTGGCTATCTGGAGGCTTATTCCAGGGTCAGACACTATCCAACCGATACGCCAAGAATACATACGGCGATTGTAGACAATGCCGAAAATGCTGATTACGAAAGTTTTCATGAAACCACGGCATACAATGCCGGTCTTTCTTATAAATGGTTTACCGATATTGAAAAAGCCAGGTCCTGGCTCAAAGACAAAATAAAATAAACTATTATGTTAAGTAACAAAATTATCAGAAAAACTCCTTTCGGGCCTGTCTGCATTATCTGGTCGGTGTCCAAAGATCATCCGCGCATTATTCAAATTATGCTTTCACGTCCGGGCCTTTCGGCTGAAGATCGCGTATCGCAACTTTTCCCTGAATCAAAAATATCGTCCTGCGCCGAAATCGATCACGTCGCTTCTTCCATCAGAGCCTATCTGGAGGGGGAGGATATAACGTTTCATCTGAATCTTGTTGATTTGTCGCCTTTCTCAAGATTCCAGCAGTCGGTTTTGCTGGCGCAGCATGCGATTCCGCGAGGCAAGGTCAGCACGTACGGACTCATTGCCGTCCATGTGGGAGCGCCGGGGGGAGCGCGGGCGGTGGGCAATGTGATGGCAATCAATCCATATCCTTTAATCATTCCTTGTCACCGAACCGTCCTTTCCGATTGTCGATTGGGTGGTTTTCAAAGCGGTATTACGATGAAAAAGGCTTTATTGACACAGGAAGGCGTGATGTTTGATCAGAATGGAAGAGTGGTTTGTCGTCAATTGCATTACGATTAAAGAGGGGCAGCCATCAGAAATAGCGCTTTTGTTTCATTTATTTTGTCCAAAACATTCTTGACATACATTCCTGAAATTCGTATCGTATTTTACGTTTAACAGGTTCCTGATAAGCGTGTTGATCATGAACTGACAGGATAAAAGTCGCCTATAAAGAACCTGCAAAACAGTAAAGATTAGAAGGAATCATAAATGCCCATTACAGAAATTCTTGCCCGCAACGCCGCTCAGTACGGCGAAGAGATAAGTCTTGTTGAAATTAATCCGCAAATCAAAGAAATCAAGGCAAACTGGAAGGACTATGAGCTTGTCGAGCCCAATCCTGAAAAACGATACAGACGGGAAATGACCTGGCGCGAATTCGACGATAAGGCCAACCGCTTTGCCAATTTTCTGCTGGACAGAGGGTTGGAGAAGGGCCGGAAGGTCGGGATTCTGCTGATGAACTGTCTGGAGTGGCTGCCGATTTATTTCGGTGTTTTGAAAACCGGAGCGCTGGCCGTGCCGCTCAACTACCGTTATACCGAGGATGAAATCAAATACTGCCTGGATCTGGCCGAATGCGATGTGTTGGTCTTCGGACCGGAATTTACTGAAAGGATCGATGCGATCAAGGATACGATTCCGAACGTCAAGATCCGGCTGTTTGTAGGTCAGGATTGTCCCGCGTTTGCTGAAAGTTATTATGCGCTGACCGCCTGCTGTTCCTCGGCAAATCCGAAAATCAGCCTTTTCGACGGCGACGATGCGGCCATTTATTTCTCGTCAGGCACGACCGGTTTCCCAAAGGCCATTCTTCATTCGCACAGCGCCCTGATGATGTCGTGCGAAGTGGAAATGAATCATCATGGCCAGACGCGCACAGACAATTTTCTCTGCATCCCGCCTCTTTATCATACGGGCGCAAAAATGCACTGGTTCGGCAGCTTCCTGGCCGGAAGCCGCGCCGTTCTGCTGCTCGGTGTGAAGCCGGAATGGATTTTCAAGGCGGTTTCCGAAGAACAGATTACCATCGTGTGGCTGCTGGTTCCGTGGGCGCAGGATATTCTGGACGCCGTCGAACGCGGTGACATCAAGCTGGAAAATTATAAGCTCGATCAGTGGCGGCTGATGCACATCGGCGCACAGCCGGTTCCGCCCAGCCTGATTAAACGCTGGAAAAAATATTTTCCCGTACATGAATACGACACCAATTACGGCCTTTCGGAATCCATCGGGCCGGGGTGTGTCCATCTCGGCACTGAAAATATCCATAAGGTCGGCGCCATCGGCGTAGCCGGTTATAAATGGGACGTGCAGATCGTTGATGAAAAAGGCACACCGGTGAAGCAGGGTGAAGTGGGTGAACTTTGCGTCAAAGGCGCGGGTGTGATGAAATGTTATTACAGAAATCCGGAAGCCACCGCTGAAGTTCTCAAAAACGGCTGGCTTTACACAGGAGATATGGCGAGAATGGATGAAGACGGATTCATTTATCTGGTGGACCGCAAAAAGGATGTCATTATTACCGGCGGCGAAAATATTTATCCCGTGCAGATCGAGGATTTCCTGCGCACCCATGACGCCATCAAGGACGTCGCGGTCATTGGACTTCCCGATCAGCGCTTGGGGGAAATCGTTGCGGCGGTCATTGAATTCAAACCGGGTTTTGCTGCGACAGAATCCGAAATTGCGGAATTCTGTAATGCATTGCCGCGCTATAAGCGTCCGCGCAGGATTATTTTTGAAAAGGTGCCTCGCAATCCCACGGGAAAAATCGAAAAGCCGAAACTCCGTGAAAAGTATTTCGGAATTGGAAGCCTTGTGGAGGCGCAGACGGAGAACCTCTAACTCAACAGGAAGGAGAGAAGGGAATGGTTGCTTATCAGCTTTCTATTTTCGCGGAAAACAAACCCGGGAAACTGGCCCGGGTAACCGGTGTTCTGGCAAAAGAAAAAATCAATATCCGCGCCACAACCATAGCAACGGCGGATACGTTTGGCGTGATCAACCTGATCGTCGACGATCCCCGGCGTGCCGAGAAAGCACTATCCGACGCGGGCATGACGGTGCATTTGCGGGAAGTGTTGGCGGTTTTGATTTCCGATCAACCCGGCGCGCTGGACAGTCTGACTCAACTATTTCAAAAGGAAGGGGTCAATGTCAATAATGCCTACGGCTTTGTGCTGGAGGGGTCGAAGAAAGCCGTATTTGTCGTTGATGTCGATCAGATACGGAAAACGGAGAAACTTTTGGAGCATGAAGGTTTTAAGACACTGGACACTCAGTCACTTTCTTCTGTATGAAAAATTCAACAAGGAGGAGGCAACATGACGCACGAGGATAAAGGCAAATATTTTAAAAAACATCCGGAAGGGACCCGAATCGATGATGAATTGAAAGATGAGATCATCAGTCAGGTTAAAAATAATAATATCACCTGCAAAAAGGCGGAAGAGATAGCCTCGGCACTGGGATGCAGTCTGGCAGAAACGGGCAGAGCGATAGATATTCTGAATATTAATATTACCAAATGCCAACTGGGACTTTTCGGTTACGGTGATACCAAAAAAATCGTTCAACCGGTGAAGGAGGTGGCGCCGGAGCTGAAAGAAAGCATCATGTCCGCTCTGGAAAATGAAAGGCTGTCCTGCGCGGCCGTCTGGGGCATTGCGAAGAAATTTAATATGCCGCGGATGAAGGTATGCGCCGCGTGCGAAGCGCTGGACATCAAGGTTAAGCCCTGTCAACTGGGTGCTTTCTGATTTAAAAAAACATTTGCAGGTAACGGTCCAGCAGTTGAATCATCCGCTGTGCGTTTTTGCGGGTGTGGCTGATGATTTCTTCCATGCTTAAAGGTTCAGCCATCAGGCCGTTTCCGAAGTTATCGACGGAACAGGCGCAGGCATAGGGAATGTCCATTTCCTGAGCAATGACAGCTTCATTGGCCATGGTCATGCCGACAATGTCGGCAAAGCGGGTCATCGTGCTGATTTCGGCTTTTGTTTCCAGCCGAGGGCCCTGTGTCTGCCAGTAGGTTCCTTGCTGCACCACCTCGAAATCATTTTTCAAAGCGGCTCGGATAAGCTTTTTCCTAATGCCTTCATTTAATGACGGGATAATGTGGACGGGTCTGTTCACGTGAATGGTCGGCGAGGGAGTCAGAGTCAGAAAATCATCCGGAACGACGATCATCCCCGGTTTGATTTCTTTTTTTAGCGATCCGGTGGAATTGATGCTTACAATTTCGGAAACCCCGATATCTTTCAGCGCCTGAAGATTGGCCGGATGATTGATCAAATGAGGTAAAATATAGTTGTCCGGATCCATGCCGTGTCTCAGAATCAGCGCTGTTTTATCCGTCGTGAACACAGTCGTTTTACCGAACCCGTTTTCCATCGGCTTAGCGGAACTTTTTTTCAGCAATTCACTTTGTTCCAGAACCAGCCTTGTAGAAATAATACCCAGCATGCCCATAGATTCTCCTTTGAGCCCGATTATATAGCAAATTAACGGGAAACCGTCAAAGGTCGTTGCGGATCTGTTGCCAGATTGCATTTGACTTTATGGGGCTTATTGTGACATAAAGATTCACTCTAAAAATCTAAGGAGGGCTTTATAATGAGCAGTGAACTACTGGCTGCTGCCACCGACAGTAACTTTGAAAATGAAGTTTTGAAAAGCGACAAACCCGTGCTTGTTGATTTCTGGGCACCGTGGTGCGGTCCCTGTAAAGCCATCGGTCCGATTGTTGAGGAAATAGCCGGACAGTATAAAGACAGTGTGAAAATAATGAAGCTGAACGTCGATGATAATCAGAAAATGGCGTCGCATTTCGGCGTTCTCAGCATTCCCACGCTGATTCTCTTTAAAGAGGGTAAAGTTCTGGAAAAGATCGTCGGCCTGGTGCCGAAAGCCAGACTTGAAGATTTAATCAAAAAAGCATTGTAAGCCGAAAATACAGTCCGAGAGGTTAACGTTGATGCATGCAAAGAAATTCGTAAAAACAGCGCCATTAAAAAGTGTTTTGACGCTTTTGTTATTATCACTAATTCTCGGAGGTTGTTCGTCTTTCAGCCTTTTCGGCAAACGCGACCTTCCCCAGGCTAGCCCGGAAGGACTCTATGCAACGGCTGCCGAGGAATATAAGGATGGGAATTACAAAAAGGCACGGGAATATTTTTCACGTGTCAAGGAAGAATATCCCCTGCACGAACTGTCAGTACTGGCGGAAATAGGCATTGCCGATTCGCTATACAGCAATAAGGATTATGAAGAGGCAAAAGATGCCTACAGCGATTTTATTTCTCTCCATCCCATCAATGAAAATGTTCCTTATGCCGTCTATCAGACCGGAATGTGTCATTATCATCGTATGGAAGCAATAGATCGGGATCAGACGGAAACAATCAATGCCAGAAAAGAATGGGAAAAGTTAATTGCCCGCTATCCGGAGAGTAAATTCAGCATTATGGCGGAAAAGATGCTGAAAGAAGTGAAACAGAGGCTGGCCGAACGCGAATTCTATATCGGGAATTTTTACCTCAATCACAAAAAATATAAAGCAGCCCTAGCGCGTTTTGAAAAGATAGCCGCCGAATACAGCAACGTCGGACTCGATTACAAGATCGAGAATTACATCAAGGAAGCAAAAACCGGTGTTGACGAAGAAGAGAAAGAGAAATTAAGAGAGGATGAGGCCCAAAAAAGTAAAGAACAGGATACAATAAAGAAAGAAGAAGAAAAAAAGAAGATAGCTGAAGAAAAGCGTTTGAAAGAAGAGGAGGCAAAAAGAGTTAAGGAAGAAGCCAGAATAAAGAAAGAGGAAGAGAAGAAAAGAAAAGTTGAAGAAAAACGTTTGCAAGAAGAAGAGGCAAAAAGGCTCAAAGAGGAAGCCAAGATAAAGAAAGAAGAAGAAAAGAAGAAAAAAGCTGAGGAAAAAAGATTGAGGGAGGAAGAGGCAAAGAGAGTTAAGGAAGAAGCCAGAATAAAGAAAGAAGAAGAGAAAAAAAGAAAAGCTGAAGAAAAGCGTTTGAAAGAAGAGGAGGAAAAAAGACTTAAAGAACAAGCGAAGATGAAGAATTAAAAACAGAAGGATATGCGGGTATATGAATTAGAGACTGTAAACTAATCTGTGTAAATG
>JAGOMJ010000040.1 GCA_017993615.1 Smithella sp.
CTATACCAGTTCACTTCAGGATTTTCCATTTATTTATCCGGAAAGATATAGTAAGAAGTCGGAAAAATGTGCCACGGTGCGAACTCAGCCATGCCCGAAGCATCCATTATTATCAGAACGAAAAATGAAGAAAAATGGATTGGTGAATGTCTAAACAGGTTGTTCAATCAGACGTACCGTGATTTTGACGTTGTTGTCGTCGATTCAGGATCGACGGATCGAACGCTGGAAATTATTGGTAAATATGATGTGCACCTTTTTCAAATCCCACCGGAACAGTTTTCCTATCCTAATGCCCTGAATTTTGGTTGTTCGAGGTCGTCTGCCGCAAAATATTTTGTCTTTTTGAGCGGCCATTCGCTGACCGTTTCCCAGAACTGGCTTAAGGATGGAATTGAGAATTTTAAAACCGCCGATAACATTGCGGGTATTTACGGCGACGTATGGGCCTTGCCGGATGGTTCGTTTTGGGAAAAAATTATTTTTAACAGGTGCCAGATTATTCTGAAAAATTATTTCAGGAGAAAACGTGTCCTGAAAAAAAAGCAAATGGGGATATTGGCCTTTACCAACGCGATCATCCGGCGTGATCTGTGGGAGCGTTATCCTTTTAATGAAAATTACGGACTCGGAGGCGAAGACATGGAATGGGCCGGTTATTGGCTTCAAAAGGGATTTGTTGTCATCAGGGACAGAAACGTCTGTGTTTATCATTCTCACGGCCTCGGGTTGAAACAACTTTTTCAGCAAAGAAAAAACTGGATATCGCTTGCGGAACCTCAGCCGTTCCGGGTTACCGAGTTTCGCAATGGGCGTTAAATCGGACCTCTGACAGGATGGCTATTTCATGAGGCGCAAAACCAATCAGGCTTTTTTATTTTTTTCCCATCTTTCATCGGAAATAATCATTCGGGAATTCAATCATATCCGGCGGGCGGTATGCGATATGGGAACCGCCTTTTTTCTCTATGATACCACGGGAAAAGATGTCCCGGAAAAGATTAAAAAGCTGTCTCCGTATTTGTATTCCGATCAGTGCCTGTGCGATCTTGGTTATCCCGTAATAGGCAAGAAGATGATCCCGGGCCATGCGCATTTCCCTTTATTTAAGTTTTATCTGGATCATCCTGATTTCGATTATTACTGGTTTATTGAATACGATGTCAGATTTACCGGTCCATGGCGGTCGTTTTTTGAATCTTTTCTGGTTCATGACGCCGATTTTCTGACCTCACATATCCGGTCATACGCGGAAGAGCGGTCCTGGCCGTGGTGGGCATTAAAACATCCCAGGCAACATATCCCCCTGGACAAAAGACTTCGTTCGTTTAATCCTCTGTATCGCATATCCCGTGCGGCTTTGTCTTTTTTACATGACGCATTCAGAAACGGATGGTGTGGACATCATGAAGTGGCGCTTCCGACCTTGTTGCATCAGAAGGGTTTTACCGTCCGGGAAATCAGCGGTCGAGGCAAATACACGATTCCGGGTATGGAAAACAGGTTTTATGCCATGTCTGCTCCCAATGTTAAAGGTGATTTGTCGGGAACATCAATGAAATACAGGCCATCATCCTGGCGGTGCGGACGGGAAGAAAACAAACTTTATCATCCTGTAAAACCTTTGAAGAAAGCGGTTCACGAAAATATTCTCTATTACGGAGGCTTTCTGTCTCACGCGTTAAGTGATGTTGATGCGTCGGGAATCCTTTTTCGGTTGAAAATAAGACATAGAAGAATCCTGGATTTTGTCAAATACCGGTTGCCCAAAAAAGAGTCTTTCCGAAAACCCAGGGTAGGCATTATTATTACCAGTTTCAATCAGATCGATTATACGGATCGGGCCCTGGAATCCTTCTACGCAACAATCAACAAAAACATTGATTACGAACTGTGGCTGCTGGATGACAGCTCTTCCGAAGATATAGAAGGCATTTATCATAAATATAAAGATCGGGGCGTGAAATTTTTTAAAAACAAAACGAATAACGGCCTGACCAGTTTATGGAATAAGGGAATTGAACTCAATAAAGATAAAGACTATCTCATCCTGTGCAATAATGATGTTGTGTTTTCCAATTACTGGGCGGATCACTTGATTGGTTCACTGAAAGCATCTCCCGGCTTTGCCGTTGCCGTTCCCGTGACCAATGCCCCCGGACATGTGCCCGCACAACATATTGCCAATTTTGTCGATGACTACGTGCCCTCCGATAATCAAGATGAGATCAATCTGATTTGTACAAAAGTAAAGAATAAAAATTTTCGTAAAACAGCAAAGGGAAATGGTTTTTGTTTTGCCGCACGCGCCTCTCTGTTTCGTCAGATGTCGACACAAGGGGGGCCTTTTAACGAAAAATTTCCTCTTTATGGTTCGGAAGAAGATTTTTTCCGAAGGGTTAAACCGAAGACAATGATTGTCCCGGAAAGCTTTGTCTTTCATTATAAACACGTCAGCGTGGAAAGCGACTATTTTCCTGATCAGAAGTTCCGCAGAAAAACGAAGAGTCTTTAGATCAAGAGGCTGGTTATGGTGATCTGAAAAAACGTCACACTCTGATCTCTTATCAGGGCACTCCAAAAGAGCGTATCCCAGTGCCGTGCCGTCCGTGGCGTTTTGCGTCAGGGGAGAGCAGGACGGGATGATCCGGACACGTTTTTTGGCATTTTAGTGTTTTTATGGATGAACAGTTTGGGTGAAAACCGCCCGAAGCGCTGGCCGGATATTGTGGCTTTAAGAGAACCAGGTCAGTTAAATTAACGTCGTTTTGGTTAAAAAACACATTATCTTTGTTTGTGGGCCTGTTTGCCTTTTTTCCCCGCGGGACGTTGACCGATAATTCTTACTGATTTTATTAAGTAAAATTGATATATCATAAAAAACTACTTACATGAACCTTTGGCTTATTTATTGCTTTTATCAGTGATACCGCTTCATCAGTTTTAAGATTAAATAAAGTCGATTGAACAGGTACTGCATGCTAAAAGTTTTCTGTAAAGAAGGGCAAAAAGGTTTCACGTTAATCGAATTGATGATTGTTATCGCAATTATCGGTATTTTGGCGGCCATTGCCATTCCTCAGTTTATCGCCTACAGAAAAAGAAGTTATGTCGCTACACTCAACAGTGATGTTAAGAATGCTTATACTTTATCTCTGGCCTATCTTACAGAAAATCCGGAGGGGACGTTGACGGTTGCCGCTTTGGAGAAAGCCGGCTATGCATCCTCAGAAGGGACAAATACCGATGTGACCTGGACAGACGGTTCCAATTATACCATTGCTGTAACGGGGCACGCCAATTGGGGCTTGGCGAAAAATAGCGCGGAAATGGCTGTTGTTTCCGGTATTGCAACGCTTGTTCCCGCCACGCAATAAAAAATTTGCTGAAAGGTTCACGATTCCCCCCCCTGCCGTTTTTAACCTCGAAAAACGCAACCTCACATCATGCACAAGCCGATCTTTTTTGTTGCCGTGCTTTTGCCGGTGGTTTTCTATAGCATCCTATAGATTCTTTTCATAACGGGTTTTACCGGATGATCCGGACAGGCTTTTTTGGGAGCGGTGCCTTTCAGATAGGCTTCTTTGAATTTTTGAGGGCACGACGTTGTGGCAAGGTACCCTGATTGCGGATCAATGATGGCTGTTTCTATGCCTGCCGGTGGAACGATATTTGCCGGTGCGGACCGGCCGTAGAAAGAACGGATGAAACGTGACCAGATGTGCAACGCCCCCCGGGCGCCGGTCAGCCCGGTATCGGCTCCCGAGTCGTATCCGACCCATACGGCGCAGACGATATCCGGTGTGTACCCCACAAACCAGGAATCCCTGTTGCCGTTCGTTGTTCCGGTTTTCCCCGCCGCCGGAAAGTAAATGCCCAATGCTTTTGCTTCGGCAGCCGTGCCGCGCTCCAGCACGCCCTGCATGGCGTAACCGGCAAGATAGATGATACGGGGATCAAACGCTTTTTCCCGCCGTACCGTTTTGGAAATGATGGTACGGCCGTTGGCCATTTTTACCGAGTAAAGTGCAAAAGGATCAAAGCGGATGCCGCCCGACGCAATGGTGGTATAAGCGTAGGCAAGTTCGCGCGGCGTGACTTCAAAGCTTCCCAGTGCCATGGAAGGAACTGTGCTCAATGGACTTGTGATTCCCGCCCGGCGCGCTGCTTTCAGTACTTCCCTGAAACCGATTTCGCCGGCCAGCCGTGTTGTAGCCGTGTTGACGGAATCTTCGATCATTTTACGAATGGTGATCCGGTCGTAGTGCTTGTTTTCGAAATTTGTGGGTCTCCACATTCCCTCGGGGGTATTGATGGAAAGCGGTTTTCCGGAAACGGTTGAAGAAAGCGTGATATCCTTTCCTTGCTCCAGGGAAAGCGAAAGCGCTGCCAGGAGAACAAAGGGTTTGAAAGCGCTGCCCGATTGACGGTTTGCGTCGACCGCGCGGTTGAATTGCGTTTCCCGGTAGCTTCTTCCGCCGACCATGGCGATCATTTCTCCTGTTGCAGGATCAACGGCCACCAGTGCGGCCTGAAGTTTCTCTCCGGCAGGGAAAGCACGCCTTTCAATTTCCCGGATGCCCTCGGCGAGGGCTTCATCGGCGATCGCCTGCACAACAGGATCCATGGTGGTATAATAGCGGTAGCCCCGATGGTAAAGTTTTTCGCTGCCCAGATCGTCTTTTGTGATCCGCTGTATGAAATCGATGAAATAGGAGGTTTGTGCAGGCGCTTTAGAGAGTTTCACGCGCACCGGCGCTTTGCAGGCCCGCTGAAAATCGCCGTCGCTGATCATTTTCAGATCCTTCATTCTGGACAAAACAGCATTGCGTCTTTCTTTTGCGGCCTTGAAATTCCTGTAGCGGTTCGGGGAGTGCAAAATACCGGCCAGCAGGGATGCCTCTTCCAGGGAAAGGTGTGCCGCAGATTTGGAAAAATAAAAGCCGGCTGCGCTTCCCGCACCGTAGATGCTCCGCGACCCGTCCTGTCCCCAGTATATCCTGTTCAGATACATTTCCAGAACCTGTTTTTTTGTGTATTTCAGCTCCAGCACGAAAGCGAGTTCCGATTCTCGCAGCTTGCGCGCAAAGGTTTTTTCCGGAGAAAGAAAGAAGTTTCTTGCCAGTTGCTGTGTTATGGTGGAACTGCTTTGAGGAAAGTTTCGTTTTGCGGGGTCGGAGAAGAAGGCTTTGACGACTGACGGCAGATCGATACCCATGTGTGAATAAAAACGCGCGTCTTCGGATGCAATAACGGCGTTTTGCAGAAAAGGGGAAATGGCGGAAAGACCGACTGCAGGCCGGGAGGGCATCTTCTCATCGATGATCCGGACGATTTCCTCCGGCTCCAGTTGAATGGACGTCAGTGTTTTACCGGTGGACGATATAATGGCATCAACCCGTCCGTCACGCAACACGATTTCGACCGGACCGTTATCTTCCGAAGGATTTCTGTCCGGACTGTTTTTCAGAAAGATCCGCCATCGCGATTGTTCCTCGGAGAAGGTCCCGGCTGCGTAAGGAGGGCCGGCTACTTTTTTATAGGAAAGCCTGCGCAGCCGATCGGGTAAGCGCATGTTTTCGAGATGCACGCCCTTTTTGATAACCGTGCTACGCCCGTAAAAAATCGAAGGGCCTTCCGCGGTGGCTTCCGACAGGCCTCTGCCGACATCGAAAAAGGTATAGCCGATGCGGAAAAGCAGGATCAAAGCCAGCAATGGAAGAATATATTTGCGCATCACTACGATTTCTCTCCCGCTCTTATAGGCAGATCAGCGATGATCTGTTCTGCCGGACCGAATTTGTCATCGCCGTGAAATAAAAAAATTTCCCGGCATTTCTTGCAGATCGCGGTCTTTTTGGCAAGACAATTTTATGGAGGTCATTACAGGATGACATCAACCTGATGATCGATGCCGTCATTGGTCAACAAGACGGCTTTTTCTTCCTGCCGGATACCGTCGAGCAATACTGTCTTTTCTTTTTTTCTTTCCGGCGTCACCGTAACAACGATCCGATAGAATGTCTTTTTGTATCGGTAGTGCATGCTGAAACCGCCCCACTCGGCAGGCAGACAGGGCTCAATATATAATGTGTCGTCTTCCTTTTTGAAGCCGAGCAGAGATTCGGTGATCAATCTGTACATCCAGCCGGCCGCTCCGGTGTACCATGTCCATCCGCCCCGTCCGGTATGCGGCGAAAACGCGTAAACATCAGCCGCGACAACGTAGGGCTCCGCCTTGTAGATGGCTATTGATTCCGGAGAATTTGCATGGTTGACGGGATTGATCATTGTCAGAATTTCCCAGGCACGGTTGTTGTCGTGCAGGGCGGCAAACGCCATGGCCGCCCAGACCGCCCCGTGGGTGTACTGTCCGCCGTTTTCACGGACACCGGGAACGTATCCCTTGATATAACCGGGATTCAACCCGGATTTATCGAACGGCGGATGCAGCAGTTGGACGATGCCGATATCCCGGCGAATAAGATGCTGGCTTAACGATTCCATGGCCAGCCGCGAATGATGGCCGTTGCCGGCTCCGGACAACACCGACCAGCTCTGGGCAATGGAATCGATCCGGCATTCCTCGCTTCTGGCGGAACCGAGCATGGAACCGTTATCGAAGAAAGCGCGCCGGTACCAGAGTCCGTCCCAGCCGTGCTGTTCGATATTCAGGCGCAATTGCAGGGCCTCTTTCCTGCAGCATTCTTCAAAAGACGTATCCCCGCGCCGGCTGGCGATTTTCGCGAATTGTGTCAGGATGTCATAGAGGAAAAATCCGAGCCAGACACTCTCGCCTTTCCCCTGAATGCCGACCATGTTCATCCCGTCGTTCCAGTCTCCCGATCCCATCAGCGGCAATCCGTGTTCGCCGAAACGCAATCCTCTCTTAATGGCCCGCAGGCAGTGTTCGTAGAGGTTTGCCTTTTCCGGCGATCGAACCGGCAAATCATAATAGGAATCTTCTTCCCGGTTGAGCGGCCGGCCGTTGATAAACGGGATGATTTCATCCAGGATGCCCTGATCACCCGTCCGGGAAATGTAGCAGCAGGTGGTCAGAGGAAGCCAGAGATAATCGTCGGAACATTGCGTGCGCACGCCGCGGCCCAGGGGGGGATGCCACCAGTGCTGGACGTCGCCTTCTTCAAACTGGCGGGAAGCGGCCAGAAGCAGTTGCTCCCGGGCAAAATTCGGTTCCGTGTAAATCAGCGCCATTACATCCTGCAACTGATCCCGGAATCCAAAGGCTCCGCCCGACTGATAGTAGCCTGTGCGGGCCCAGAGACGGCAGGACAGGGTCTGATAGAGCAGCCAGCCGTTGGTAAGAACGTTGACGGACGGATCGGGTGTTTGAACCTGGATAGCATCAAGCTTCTCTCTCCAGTAATTCTGAACCGCCTGAAGAGCATCGGCGGCCGTCGCCGGATCGCTGAAAAACTGTGCCAGTTTGCGAGCCTCAGTAACATTGCGCCCCATGCCCAGCGTAAAAACAACCTCTTTTTCTTCCCCCTCAAGCATCTCCAGAGGAACCTGAATGGCGGCGCAGGGATCCAGGCCGGCGCCGACTTTTCCGGAAAGATACTGACGTTTCATGACGGCGGGATCGGCCAGCGTCCCGTTTCGTCCCAGGAATTCCATGCGGTTGCCGGTAATGGTCCGTATGGACGCGCTGGAGTTGAAAAAACAGATGCGGTTGGGAAATTCCATGTTGTAAGAATTGCGTGCGAAAATTGCTCCGCTCTGATGATCCGCTTCCGTGATGATATGCATGGCATTTTTCTCTCTGAGGCCTCCCAGAACCCATTCGATGTAACCTGTGATGGAAATGCGGCGCGTCCGTTCCGTTAAATTCTTGATTTTTAAAACGATGAATTTTACCGATGCATCCAGGGCGGTGTAGATCCATACCTCAGACTGAATACATCGCTCCGTGTGTTCGAAAACACTGTAGCCGAAGCCGTGCCGGGTTGTGTAAGGTTCCAGACCGCGATGGGGCAGGGGCATCGGTGACCAGAAGTGGCCGCGTTCATCATCCCGAATATAAAAGGCTTCTCCGCTTCTGTCGCTGACCGGGTCGTTGTGCCAGGGTGTAAGCCGGAATTCGTGGGCATTGTCCGCCCAGGTGTAGGACATGCCGCTTTCCGAAACAACGGTGCCGAAAGTCGGGTTCGCCAGAACATTGATCCATGGCGCGGGGGTAATCTGGGATTTTGACGAGGTGATGACATACTCCCTGAAGGACGGATCAAAACCGCCCAGGCCGTTGAAGAAAACCAGATCAGAGCGCGGGGGCGCCGCTTTGGGAACCGGCGGTTCCCGATGCGTACGATTGGGGATCATCCGGGGCGCGGCCGTTTTCAAGCCGCCGCGCTGTTTCACCTGGTTGGCCAGTTTGCCCCGGTTGCCGGAAAGAATAACATGAGCGACCGTCTGAATCAGAATGCGGTCTTCTTCCGGCATCTGATCCGTGGACCGGACGAAAATTCCGCCGGGCTGATCTTTCAGATCGGCGACAAAGCCCGACGATACAAGACCCATGATCTGATCGTGAAGCAACTGACGGTAACCGGCATGCTCCTCATTCCAGATTACGAGATCGACGGCAAGTCCTTTAAGTCTCCAATAGGCGTGAGCCTGAATGAGTTGGCGCACCAGTTCGATATGGGACTGGTCGGAAACCCGCAGCAGGACGATCGGCAGATCGCCGGATATCGCGTAACCCCAGAGGCCCGACTGCCCCCGGCGATTTTCCGAGATCACGCCGGCGCCGGCACGCAGGGAATCGTTGGGAAAAATAAGCGAACTGGCGATATGGGAATACAACTGGGCATCGGCTTCCGTTGCGTTGATCTGTCGGAGAAGCACCTGGCTTTGCGTCCAGGCCATTTCAAAAACACGATCGGCAATGCGGCGATCCTGATATTTGTCCACGAGCGTTATGGCTTCGTCCCGGGTTTGGCCGATGCCGAAAACCATGTCCACCACGGCCGATTGTTCCGGCCCGAGGGTTATGCGGGATCTGATGGCAACGATCGGATCAAGCACCGAGCCTTGACTGTCGGAAAGAGTTCCGAAAAGATCGCTGGGGGGGCCCATGGCCTGCGGATCCGCCAGTGTATTGCCGCGGCCGATAAAACGGGACCGGTCCGTTTCATAGGAGATTTGTTCGATGTCCTGCCCGTGCACGGCCATCGAATGAAGCATCCAGGGATTGATTTCCTGTTCCGAACGCGGCCGTCTGGTGCACACAATCGCCCGGCGCTGCTCGATAATTTCGGTCTGGACAAAAAGATTGGAGAACGCGGGATGCAGCTTGTCCGCAGCGGAGTGTGTCATGACCACCTCCGCATAACTGGTGATATCAATTGTTTTTTGCAATCGTGACTGGTTGGTAATCGTGACCCGCCGGAGTTCGATGTCGTCTTCCGGTGAAACGACGATTTCCGTGTGCACGTCAAATTCATAATCGCGACGCCGGAATTCCACCCGGCCGTCCGAGAAAATTGCCTCATAATTGCGGGGTTTTTTAAGCGTCGGCTGATAGGTGGTTGACCAGATGTCGCCGGTTTTAACGTCGCTAAGATAGCAGAAAATGCCGGAGCTGTCGCAGGTGACGTCTTCGCGGAAACGGGTAACATCAAGATTTTTCCACCGGCTGTAACCTCCGCCGGCGTTGGTCAGCATGATGTGATAGCGGCCGTTGGAAAGCAGTTGTATTTCGGGAACCGTCGTGTCCGGCGTGTTGAAAACGCGTACAGGGTTTTCGGAGATTTCCGGTTCTTTCTGTGCGCTGATGAGTTCGGAAGGCGATGCATAAAACGCAACGGCTTTGGGGACCATCTCCTGAAGGAGCAATAGAGCGGACTGAAATAGCGGTTCGGCTTCGAATCGTTTTTGCATCGGCCGGTCCAGCAGCAAGTAAGTCAGGGCCAGCAGGGTCATGCCCTGATGATGAGCCATATAGGATCGAATGACAGCATTGGATTGGCCCCGTGTCAGACGCGACGGCGTAAAATCGATGGCTTCATAAAATCCGAATTTGCCCTGAAATTCCCTGGAGGCAAGTTTCTCCAGGTTGAGACAGGCTTTCTCCGGTTCCACCATCAACGCCAGAGCGGAAGCGTAAGGTGCCACAACCAAATCTTCTGCCAGCCCGCGTTTCAGACCGAGGCCGGGAACGCCGAAAGCGCGATACTGGTAATTCAAATGACTGTCAAAAGCATAGTATCCCGATTCCGATATTCCCCAGGGCACGGAGCGTTTTTTGCCGTACTCGATATGCGCGGCGACAGCCGCTTTGTAGGTCTGATCGAGCAGCGATCCTTCGTAGGTCGGCATGATCAGGAGGGGCATCAGATACTCGAACATTGAGCCGCTCCATGAAACGAGCACAGGTTTTTTCCCGGGAGCCATGGTCAAGAGCCTGCCCAGGGCAAACCAGCTTTCCTGCGGCAGTTTCCCCTGCGCGATGCCCACAAAATTACTGAATCTGGCTTCCGCCGCCAGCAAATCGTAGAAGCTTGTATCGCGGCGGGAATTCGTTACGTTATAACCGATAGAGAGGAGATTGCAGGATTTATCAAAAAGGAAGTCATATTCGATATCGGTGAATTCCGTGCATTGCCGCGCCAGCAAGTCGATGTTTTGCATCAAATTGACGGCGCGGTTCCCGGATTCGGCAATCAGATTTTTCAGGTCGCTGATTCGCGAGAGGTCAATGGCGGTCGATTCGAATCTTTTCATTGCCTCTGTTTTCGATTCAACGTGTTCATAAAGGCTTGTTAATTCTCTCAGCGTCATGATGTCATCGAGTTCGGGCACTTCCCGGATGAGATCCGAAAACTGCGGATCAAACAGCCATGGTGTGAGAAAGAGCATTTCGTCAAGAGCCGCTGTTGCCTGCTGAAGGAAGGCCTTTAACCAGTGGCCGGCGGCGTTTGAAGCATCGCTTTCCGGACGCATGCATGATGCCGTTTCTTCAGCCAGCGATATTATTTTCTCCAGGACGATTTTCATTTCCGTCAGTTTGGCCGGCGGCGAAGCCGTGGCGTCATCCAGGGTCTTGCTGATTTGGGAAAGATTTGCGGAAACTGATTTTCCCGTAGAGTCATTCAGGATTCCCAGCGTGTCCTTGAGGCCGTCAAGTATTTGCGGGTCGATGATTTTTTTATCGGGCAAGGAAGACAGTCCCGATTTTAAAATAAAAAGGTAGCCGACGAGATTGCCGCTGTCGACCGATGAGACGTACAGGGGCAACAGCGGATCCAGGGACTGCGTGTCATACCAGTTGTAAAAATGACCTTTATATCGTTCCAGGGAGGTCATGGTTCGCAGGGTGTTGGATGATCTCTCAATAAATTTTAAAACGGTGATGTAACCGGAATCATATGCGGTAAGGTTCGCCAGAAGCGACAGGCCGATGTTGGTCGGCGATGTGCGGTGAGCGACGACTTCCACGGGGTGTTCCTGATAATTGTCCGGGGGAAGCCAGTTGTCTTCGGGACCGGCGAATTCTTCAAAAAACGCCCATGTTTTTCTGGATGCTTTTCGTAGAAAATTAATTTGGGCTGAAGAAAGTCTGGCTTCCCGGAGTCGCGACGGCTGGCTGAACCACCAGGCGACGGCCGGGGAAAGCAGCCAGAGAATAAGACAAAACGCCGCGGACGGTACGCCGGTGGGAACTGCTGTCAATAATGCAGCGAATACTGCGGCGGCAAGAGACGGTGCAAACCACATGGTCCTGGTATAACCGGCAAGATCGTCGCGTTGATTGTTCGTGTTTTCCGACGGCGTCCATTCCAGAAGCCGTTTGTGCGAAATCAGCATTCTCCAGAGCGTGCGCAGCAAGGCATCCGTGTTGAAATAGGCTTCGTAGGGCAGGCAAATAAATGAAAACAAAACCTGTAAAAAATTATTGCCGGTTTTCTGGAAGACTGAGGACAGGTGATGCGTCAGAATCACATTCTGCTGTTTTTGAAAAACGCTCATCAACGACATGACAAGGGCCGGAAACACAATGATACTCAACACGGCCAGTGTCCACAAGCCGGGCGAGGAAGACAGCAGCCACCCCAGAATCAGCATGAGCGTAAGTGATGCCGGAACAAGGCTTCTGCGCAAATTATCAAAGATTTTCCACTGGGAAAGCACGGAAAGAGGATTGCCGAGCCTTTCCCCATCAGCGGAAGGAACCCTGGACATGATCCAGCGGGCGATCTGCCAGTCTCCGCGAATCCAGCGGTGCCTTCTGCTGACATCGGCTTTGTATGCTGACGGATAGTCTTCGTAGAGCTGAACATCGCTGATGAGGCCCGATCGCGCATAGCAGCCTTCGATCAGATCATGACTGAGAATATAATTTTCGGGAAAGCGCCCGTTCAGGGATGCTTCGAAAGCATCGATATCGTAAATTCCCTTGCCAATAAACGAACCTTCGCCGAAAACATCCTGATACACATCGGAAACCGCCCTGGTGTAGGGATCGATTCCGGAACTGCTTCCGTGCATGATGCTGTAAAGCGACCGGCTGATATCGGGAAGCGAAACAGAGACCCTCGGTTGCAGGATGCCGTATCCCTGGACAACGCGTCTTTTCTGTTCGTCATATTGCGCCCGATTGAGCGGGTGAGCCATGGTTCCCACAAACTGCCATGCCGCATCGCGCGGCAGTTTGGTGTCTGTATCGAGAGTGATGACGTATTTGACATTTCTTAATTCCTGTGTGTCGCCGACAATCAGTGAGAACAACCCTCCTTCGGGGCCGTGCGTGATACCGCGCAGAAAGGCGTTCAGTTCAGCCAGTTTCCCCCTTTTCCGCTCATAACCCATCCAGATATTTTCTTTCGGGTTCCAGCGGCGTGAACGGTGAAACAGGAAAAAAATATCTCCCCGGTCATCAGCGTATTTTTCGTTGAGGCTCTCAATCCCTTTCTGAACGAGGCGCAGAAGCTGGCCGTCATCGGACATTTTTTCGGTTTTCGCGTCGCAAAAATCGGTCAGAAGGGCAAAGCGCAGATTTTCGTCGCGGTTCGCCAGAAAACGAACTTCCAGCGATTCAATCAGTTTGCCGACGTTCTTATCATTCAGCAGCATTGTCGGAATGGCCACCAGGGTGCGGTATTCGGGAGGAATGCCGCGGGAAAAGTCCATTCTCGGCAATGGAGCGGGTGTTATCAGAAGCGTCGACACCCAATTGATCAGCGCTATGCTTAAATGGCTTGTACTCAGAAGGGCCACAAGCCAGATAACAGCCAGCAGCCACCCGGTCAGCCCGTCCGCATAAGCCATTGCTAACAAAAGAAAAGCCGCTGTAAACGTCAGCAGGAAGATGGAACCGACATAAATCAACAGCGGAAATCGCCGGCTGAAACGGGCAACGCTCTCGAAGAGGGAGAAACGCATCTTGGTCAGACGCTCGAGTTCCGGCAATCCGTTGTCGATTAAATAGAAACCGACATGTGCCGTACGGTCCTGGCCGCCCTTCTGGTTTGATGTCTTACGGGCGAGCAATATCGCCATACGCGCCACTTCGGTTTCTGATAGACTGCTTTTTTTTGCGATGTTTTCTATGACATGACGGTACCGGTCGCGGGTGGCAAAATCCATTTTGACATAAATATCCGCGGGATCCTCGCGCAGGACCTGATCCACGAAACTCATGGTTTCCACGAATTCCCGCCAGTTCATCGTTCCCAGAAACCGCAGACTGACGATACTGTTGCTCATGGAAACCTGGTCAGCCGCCTGCTGCTGACTTTCCATCTGGACGAAATTTTTAATGGTCTGACCGTATTCGGAAAGCTGCTGCTCTATCCAGGTCAGCGGCAATGCCAGAGCCGGGCCCTGTCCCTGCAGCTGACGGGCCATTTCCGCAACAAAGGGGCCGGCAATTGGCGGTTCCGAACGGACCATATCGGCGATTTCCAGAAAAAGATTTTTTGGATCCTTGTGAACGGTGGCGATCATTTTTCTGGCCCAGTAATCGGCCAGGTCCCGGTTGGTTCTGTCTTTGGAGATACGTGACGCGATACGCCGGATGTTTTCGATCAGCGCCAGGCGCAACATAATAGGGATTGCCCATAATTCACCGATTTTCAGTACGGTGACGGATTGATAGGAAGAAACAAACAGGCTCAGGGTTTTCGAATCCACCCGACCATCGCCGTGGGATATCATTTCCAGCGCTATGTCATAGACGCGGGGAAGATTGGCTGACGGCCCGTTGAGCAGATGGGGCAGCTCTCTGCTGTAGACTTTCGGGAGGTGTCGTCTTGCCGTTCGGATCTGCTCTTCAATCAGATAAAAGTTATCCAGAAACCATTCTTCCGCCGGTGTTACGCGGCGGTTCTCCAGCACCGCTTTGGTCAATTTTTCCCGGGCCTGAAAAAGCACCTTTTCATTTTCCGTTAATCGTTCAAGCAACTGGTTTGAGGTGAGACCTTCGTTCAGTTTATGAGCACCGGCAATGGTTTTGCCGTGTTGTCGCATCTGCTTGGCGCTGAATAATTCCGAACGCAGGAGTTCGTCTTCCGTCAGTTTTTCATTCTGATGTTTGCCCGCCAGTCTGCTTTTTAAACGATGAAAGTATTTAAAAAAAATTATTTTTTCCAATAATGTGTGCCCCCTGTTATGGCGCAGGATGATTTGGATTCCATCTCTTATCTAAAGCGTTTTTATAAAAATATTGAAAAATATTTTCGTAAAAACCTGCCTGTTGTAACGATTGTGTTATTTGTTAGGTTTAAAGTATGGCAATGCAAGTTGCATTTTTTTCAGGGCCTGTTTTTCTATTTGACGGGCCCGTTCCCGCGAAATATTGTATTTTTCCCCGATCTCCTGAAGCGTTTTCGGATTGTCTGACATGACGCGGTTGAGAATAATGTAACTTTCTCTCTCATTGAGATTGGCCAGCGCTCCGGCAATGTTCCGTTGCACCAGGCTTTTCTCCTCTTTTTTTATCAGGGAGACCTCCTGATCGTCTCCTTCGTACGCCAGAAAATCGATGTGCGAGTTGCTGCTTTCGTCGTTGATGATCTCATGCAGGGAGACATCTCGCGCTCCCATGCGCAGGTCCATTTCTTCCACTTCGGAATCCTTAACTCCCAGAGATGTGGCAATTTCACTGAACTCCGGATTTTTCCGGGAAAGATTTTCCAGTTCTTTTTTCGTTTGATTCAGTTTGAAAAAAAGCTTCCGCTGAGCCTGAGTGGTTCCTATTTTGACGATGCTCCATGAGCGGATAAGATAATTCTGGATATAGGCGCGAATCCACCAGACCGCGTAAGAAATCAGTCTGTATCCTTTATACGGGTCGAATTTCTTTACGGCATGAATAAGGCCGATATTGCCTTCCTGAATTAAATCAGACAGTTTGAAACCGTAGTTTCGGTATTCATGAGCAATTTTGACGACAAAACGCAAATTGGAAACGATCAGCTTTTCGGCAGCGGAGACATCGTTGTACTTTTTCAGGCGCACAGCCAGTTTAAATTCCTCCTCAGCCGTCAGCAGAGGAAAACGATTGATTTCCGCTATATATAAATTAAGTGTGCCGGTTACTACGGGAAATTCCAATGCTGTCACGTCTCCTTTGCCGGTAATTCATAAATACTAGCCAACTATAATTTCACGGTCAAGTTTTCTTTTTTGAAAAAAGCCCAGAATGGATCAAGGAACAAAAGGATTGGACTCCGGCGAATCAATGCATCTAAATCAATGATTTTTTGAATGATCCAACCTTGACAGAGGCGTATTTTATGCTTATTCTAAAAACAATGAAAACCAAGGTGAATATCAATGAAAACAATAAATAAAACAATGATTGATCATGCCGTCAAAATTGCACGTGAAATCAAAGCCAACGCGCTGCTTGTCTGTGCTGATGTGGTCAGTGATGTCAGTCTGATTATGGATGAAATAGAAAAAGATATCGCTTTCATTATGGTTTCCCGCGAGGACGAAAGCCTATCGGAAGAAATGAAAAAAGACGCGAAGGTGCTTTATATCCCGAATGTGAATTTAACCCGCGTGGGAATAATAAAAATTGCCATTGCCAAGGGAATCATTCTGGGTGCCCTCAAAAGAGGCGATAAGGTGGTTTGTTTAAGCGGGGTGCCGAAATTCGGTTACGCCGACAGCATTTTTGTGATCGATGTAGGGAAGGAATTTGAGATTCTAACGTCGGATTTCATCAATGATGTTCTGGAAAATGTGCGCCCGGAAGTATTTAATGCTGTGCTGAATATAGCGCTGGAGCTGGCCGCTCAAGGCAGAGAAAGCAGAAAGGTGGGAACCATCTTTATTCTGGGTGATGACGAGAAGGTTATGCAGCTTTCCCGACAGATGATCATCAATCCATTTTTGGGGTATCCCGAAGATCAGCTCAATATTCTGAATCCGGATTTGGAAGAGACGATCAAGGAGCTCTCGGCCATTGACGGAGCGTTTATCATCAAGGAAAACGGCGTGCTGGTCACAGCCGGAAGGCATCTCAGCGCCGCTCTGGACAGTAAGGATTTCCCGCCCGGTCTGGGCAGCCGTCATATTGCCGCGGCCGGTATCACCAGTTTGACCAGAGCTGTAGCCATCGTCATTTCCGAATCTTCGGGAAACGTGACGATATTCAAAAACGGCAAGCTCTTTGTGACCATTGAAAAACCCGTTGAGTAACAAGGCTCGCTGACTATAGCAAGCGTAAGTGGCAGCGAGGCAATCTGATCATGAGACCCAAGCTTCAGAAACGAAGTGTGCTGAAGCTTGCAGGGCGAATTATACCAGGCGAGTAGTGCCGTGGTAAGACGGGTGAAACGAAATCTGAAGCGTAAGCCGAACTATCCTAGGAGCGAAGCGATGTAGGGTAAGGATACTCGCTGAGAGCGAGCTTTGTGATGCTCGTCCCTGTCACCTGAAGGTGGCGGGATAATTCGCTCTAAGATTTTCCGATTACTACGTTTTGGAAAATCAAGGCTCATTAAAGCGAATGGAGATTTGAAAATTAGATTTTGATAAAAGGTAAACAATATGCGTTTTGATAAATTTACATTGAAAGTTCAGGAAGCGCTTCAGGAAGCGCAAACATTAGCCGGTTCCATGGGGCATCAGTCAATCGAACCGGAGCATCTGCTGGTTTGTTTCTTGCGACAGGAGGATGGCATTGCCGGGGCGATCATCAACAAGCTCAATGCTTCATCACAAAAAATCGAGAAGGAACTCGACGGTTATCTGAAAAAACAACCGAGTGTCGGCGGTGCCGGCGCGGGACAAGTTTACCTGGGGGGCAGGCTCAATAAAACATTTGACAAGGCGATGACCGAAGCGGCTCAGCTCAAGGATGAATATGTAAGCGCCGAACATGTGCTGGTTTGTATAGCCGAGGAAAAGGAAGGCCAGGCCGGAAAAATTCTGCGTCAGGCCGGTGTGACCAAAGACAATATTTTCAAGGTGCTGAAAGATATTCGCGGCAATCAGCGCGTGACCGATCCGAATCCGGAAGGAAAATATCAGGCACTCGAGCGCTATGCCCGCGATTTCAACGCGCTGGCCAGAAAAGGTTCTTTTGATCCGGTGATCGGACGCGACGACGAAATCCGCCGGATCATGCAGGTTCTCTCACGGCGCACCAAAAATAATCCGGTGCTGATCGGCGAACCGGGTGTCGGCAAGACGGCGATTGTGGAAGGTCTGGCGCAGCGTATCGTTAACGGTGATGTGCCGGAGAATCTGAAAAACAAACGCGTTATCGGTTTGGACATCGGCGCTCTGGTGGCCGGCGCGAAATATCGCGGCGAGTTCGAAGAAAGACTCAAGGCTGTGTTGAAGGAAGTCATCAGCGCCGAGGGCGAGATTATTCTCTTTATCGATGAAATTCATACGATGGTCGGCGCGGGCGCTTCGGAAGGGTCGATGGATGCTTCCAATATGCTCAAACCGGCTCTGGCGCGCGGCGAACTGCGCTGTGTCGGCGCGACAACGTTGAATGAATATCGCAAGTACATCGAAAAAGACGCGGCGCTGGAGCGCCGTTTCCAGCCGGTTCTGGTCAAGGAGCCGACCGTCGAGGATACTATTGCCATCCTGCGCGGATTGAAGGAACGCTACGAGGTTCATCACGGCGTGCGGATCAAAGATTCGGCGATTGTGGCGGCAGCGACGCTGTCTCATCGCTACATCACCGACCGTTTTCTGCCGGATAAGGCTGTCGATCTGATTGATGAGTCGGCGTCGCGTTTGAGAATAGAACTGGACAGCATGCCTTCAGAGATTGACGCCATCGACCGCAGAATCATTCAACTGAAGATAGAGCTTCAGTCGTTGAAGAAAGAGTCGGATAAGACCGCTAAAGAGAGGCGTGACAAGATTGAAAAGGAAATTGCCGACCTTCAGGAAAAAATGGACCAGATGAAAGTACACTGGTCTGGTGAAAAAGATATCATCAAAAAGATTCAAAATATTAAAAGCCGGATAGAATCCCTGAAGACGGAGGAGGCCAACGCCCAGCGGGATGGCAATCTCGAAAAGGCTGCGGAAATCCGTTACGGTAAATTGGTGGCGTTGGATAAGGAACTTCAGAACGAGCAGAAAAAACTCGAAGATATTCAGAAAAACAATCAGATGCTCAAGGAGGAAGTAGATGCGGAAGACGTGGCTGAAGTCGTTTCCAACTGGACGGGGATACCGCTTTCCCGGATGATGGAAAGTGATGTTCAGAAACTGCTTCATATGGAAGAGCGTCTCAAATTGCGCGTCATCGGTCAGGAAGAGGGTATCAACGCCGTATCGGCCGCTCTTCGCCGGGCGCGTTCCGGTCTGCAGGATCCGAATCGTCCCATCGGTTCTTTCATTTTTCTCGGGCCGACAGGCGTGGGCAAGACCGAACTGGCGCGCGCGCTGGCGGAATTCATGTTCGATAATGAACAGGCCATGATTCGTATTGACATGTCGGAATATATGGAAAAGCACGCGGTGGCCCGTCTGATCGGCGCTCCGCCCGGTTATGTCGGATACGATGAAGGCGGTTATCTGACGGAGGCCGTGCGACGCAAACCCTACAGCGTTTTGCTTTTTGATGAAATTGAAAAAGCGCATCCCGATGTCTTCAATATTTTGCTTCAGATTCTGGATGACGGACGTCTGACCGATGGACACGGACGGACGGTGGATTTCAAGAATACCGTGGTCATTATGACCTCCAATGTGGGTAGTCAGTGGATTCAGGATCCGTCGCTGGATGATGAAGAAAAGAGAAACCGGTCGATGGATGCGCTGCGCGCCACGTTCAAACCGGAATTTCTGAATCGTATCGACGATATTATCATGTTTTCGGCGTTGAAGCTGGAGGATATTTACAAGATTGTTGATATTCAGATGGGTCTCATCGATAAGCGTCTCAAGGAACGCAAGATGAGCGTCGAATTGACAGAAAAAGCGAAAAACTATATAGCCGGGCAGGGGTATAGTCCGGTTTACGGTGCGCGGCCGCTGAAACGCTCGCTGCAAAAGCTGATTCTGGACCCGTTGGCCATGGAGATTCTGGCGGGGAAATTTGCCGAAGGCGATAAAATTTTAATCGATCAATCCAAAAAAGGCGAAATAACGTTGACGAAAAAGTCTTAAATATTTTTCGCAGAAAAGGGGAGGAAGGAATTCATGGAAGACAAGAAGCAAGGCTCCGGATTTGTGATTAAAGACAAACGTCATTTCGGAGAATCAGCCGAAGAGCAAAAACAGGAAGAAACCAAAACGGCGGGAGCTGAAGAAAAACAAAAAGGCCCGGAGCCGACTAAACAGGGTGAATCTGATTATCCGCCGGTGAACTTTACCAATTTCATTCTTTCATTAAGTACGTCCGCGTTTTTTCATTTTGGCGATCTGGCGGAATCGGAAGACGCCGCGCCGCAAAAGAATTTGCCGGCGGCCAAACAGACGATTGATATTCTCGATATGCTCAATGAAAAGACAAAGGGAAATCTTGACAAAAATGAAAGCGGCCTGCTTCAGGGGATCATCTATGAACTGAAAATGCGTTACGTCAAAGAAAAGGGTTGATATGCACTGGATTGCGCCGGCGAAGATAAATCTTTTTCTGAAGATTCTGCGACGACGCGCTGACGGATACCATGACATTTTTTCATTGATGCAGAAAATCAGTATTTATGATGAACTGATTTTCGCTCCTCTTCATCGGGGCATTGTTCTGCATTGTCCGGGGATGAATCTGCCCGAAAACGACGGGAATCTCATTGTGCGCGCTGCAAAGGCTATTTTTGCCTATGCCAATTATTCCGGCGGAATCGAAATTACTCTCATCAAGAAAATACCCATGACCGCCGGTCTGGGCGGAGGAAGCTCCGATGCCGCAACAACACTGCTGGCTTTAAACAAAATATGTGCATTAAAACTAAAAAAAAATGAGCTGATGGCAATCGGGGCCAAAATAGGAGCCGATGTCCCTTTTTTTGTTTTTGGAAATACCGCTCTGGCTACCGGAATCGGCGATAAACTCAAGCACTTACGCAATCTGCCTCCTCTGAATCTTGTTTTGATTAAGCCTCCTTTCGATATTTCCACAAAAATGGTTTACGAAAGCCTCAATTTAAGATTGACAATGGGAAAAAATAATTATAGCATTCCACGATTTTTGAAACTGGGCGACATAGTTCAGGTATTACAAAATGACCTGGAGTCAGTTTCGTTGAAAATTTATCCGGAACTGGATGAATTTAAAAAAATGTTGCTCGGACATGGTGCGCTTGGCGCATTGATGTCGGGTAGCGGCCCCACAATCTTTGGGATATTTAGGAACGGAAAAGAGGCAAAAAAAGCCCTGGAATGCATAAATAAGGAAATTCCCGGTAATTATACGGTATTTTTTGCCAAGTCTTTGTAATCATTCCATATTCCTAATCAGATTGTGATCGATACCCCTCATTGAGAAATATGTTTATTGGGGCGTCGTCAAGCGGTAAGACACAGGATTTTGGTTCCTGCATTCGGAGGTTCGAATCCTCCCGCCCCAGCCAGAAAAAAATGCGGAGTATTTTTTAAATGCTTGAAAGAATTAGAATTTTTTCAGGAAATGCCAACAAAGAACTTGCTGAGAAAATTTGCAATACATTAGGCGTGTCTCTGGGAAAGGCCAATGTCACCACCTTCAGCGACGGGGAAACCCGCGTAGAAATCGATGAAAATGTCAGAGGAATGGATGTCTTTATCATTCAGTCTACGTGCCCGCCGGTCAATGTAACATTGATGGAATTGCTGATCATGATCGATGCAATGAAAAGGGCGTCTGTTGATAGAATCACTGCAGTCGTCCCGTATTATGGTTACGCCAGGCAGGATCGAAAAGTAGCCTCCCGCGCTCCCATTACGGCAAAGTTGGTGGCGGATTTGATTACGGCCGCCGGGGCAAACCGCGTCCTGTCGATGGATTTGCATGCGGGCCAGATTCAAGGATTTTTCAATATTCCGGTGGATAATCTTTTTGCCAAACCGGTTCTGCTGGACTATATGAAAAAAACCTACATGGATAATACGGTGATCGTTTCGCCGGATGCCGGAGGTGTGGAAAGGGCCAGATCTTTTGGAAAACGACTGGGGGCATCTCTGGCGATTATCGATAAACGAAGAGAAGGCCCCAATGAGGCGGAAGCCATGAATATTATCGGTGATGTCAAGGGAAAAAGGGTGATCATTCTGGATGACATGATTGATACAGCGGGAACGGTTGTGCAGGCTGCAAGCGCCATGAAGAAAGCAGGCGCGCTGGAAATTTCGGTGTGTTGTACGCACCCTGTGTTGTCGGGACCGGCTCTGGATCGCATTGAAAATTCCGATATTAAAGAAGCGATTGTCACCGATACCATACCGCTTAACGATCGGGCCAAGCATTGTAAAAAAATAAAAGTATTATCGGTCGCCGGAATTCTGGGCGAAGCGGTGCGTCGTATTTATTACAATGATTCCGTAAGCTCACTATTTATATAGGAATTTATATGAGGAGGAACAAATGGAGGTAACAGATTTAGCGGCTCAAGTCCGTAAAGAACAAAAGAAAGGACCATCCCGCCGTTTACGGGATAAGGGATTTGTCCCGGCGGTTTTTTACGGCCGCTCTGCTGAAAATATTCTGTTGGCTGTAAAAAGCGATGAACTGATTAAACTGCACAAAGACAAAAAAGATCACGCATTCATTAAACTGATCATTGACGATGAAGGAAGCAAAAAAATTGAAAAACTGTCTCTGATTAAAGAACTGCAGCTTCAGCCGCTGACCGGAAAACTCTACCATGTCGATTTCTATGAAGTGGATGAAAAACGCAAGATCACCATGGATGTGGCGTTGAATTTCATCGGCAAAGCCATCGGCGTGGAAAACGGCGGTGAATTACAGCACTTGAAAAGAGAGGTCAAAGTTTCCTGCCTCCCGCTGGATCTTCCCGATCATATCGATGTTGATGTGACCGATCTGGAAATCGGCGATTCCGTTAAGATCCGGGATCTGAAAGTGGCTGAAGGGGTAACGCTTCTGGACAGACCCGATACGTCGGTTGCCTCTGTTGCCATGATCAAGGTTGCCAAGGTAGAAGAGGCTGCCAAAGAGGAAGGCGCTACTGAAGGCGCTCCGGCGGAAGGTGAAGCAGCGGCAACAGCTGGCGCTGCGGCTGCTCCGGCAGAAAAAGAAAAGGGGAAGTAACTTTATAGAAAAGTGCAATAATTGGGTGATAGCGGGTGCTTCTCTCGGTTTTAAAGAAAATATTTTTCCGGCAAGTTGACGAGAGGGAGCAAATCATGTATCTGATGATCGGACTGGGCAATCCCGGAAGCCGCTATGCACGGACAAGACACAACATCGGTTTCATGGTGTTGGAAAAAATTGCCGCCCAATGGAAAATTAGTTTAACGCAAAAAAGTTTTGATGCTCTTTGGAATCGAGGTAAGATCAACAACGTTAGCGTACTGCTGGCGATGCCTCAGACCTACATGAATCTTAGCGGGAAATCGGTCGGTCGATTAATGGCCTATTACAAGGTGGACATTGACCATGTCATCGTCATTCATGACGATCTTGATCTGCCGTTCGGAACGATTCGTCTCAAAAAAGGCGGAGGAGATGCCGGACATAAAGGGCTGAAATCGGTTATCACCGCTCTGGGATCCGCGGATTTCCTGCGAATCAGAATGGGTATCGGCAAACCGGCGGACAAAGCCGGCGTTGAAAATTACGTTTTGCAGAAGTTTAATCAGGAAGAACAGGGTGTGCTTCCTGAAAGCATTCAACTGGCAGCGGAAGCTGCTGCGGACATTGTCATATCAGGGATGCAACAAGCTATGGCTAAATACCATACAAAAAATA
>JAGOMJ010000082.1 GCA_017993615.1 Smithella sp.
TTCGAGTCCGCGCTGGGGAGCCAGTACAAAAAAACCCAACTCCCAAGGTTGGGTTTTTTTATTATGAATCGGATTTTTTTCTCTTGAAAATTCTTCGGCATCTTGTTATTTCAATATAACGTCTTTCTCAAAGGAAACGGTTTGATGCCTTCAATGCTGAACTCTTCATCGGAACTTTTTCAGGCATGCGCAACCATTTTCGGCCCTGGAATCAACATATCGAATGATTTTCTGGACTATCTTCAACTCACCAGTATTAAAACTGCTTACCGTAAAAAAGCGCTTCACACACATCCGGACAGAGCTTTGGCGCTGGGCCTTTTTGCCGACGATTTAAACGCTGAATTCATCCATGTTCAACAGGCCTATGAAAAACTTCTCGCCTTTGTTGAAACAAAAAAAGAGGGCAAGACGGGCGCACCGCGTTTTGACGGGTTCAATACGCAGCAAAAACACACCGCGCAAAGCCACCGCCATGAGAAAAACGGGCGTCACAATCCCAAAAACAAATATCATCACGATCATTTTTATACCGGAAACATTCCACAGGGAAATCTGATGTTCGGTCAATTTCTATATTATTCCGGTTTAATTTCATGGCGGACACTCATTGAAGCCATCTGCTGGCAGCGGCGCCAGCGTCCGTTGATTGGACAAATTGCCGTGGCCTGGCAACTGATTTCCTATCAGGACGTTCTGTTTGTACTCAAAGTCAGAAACTTTGACGAAAAATTTGGCGAATGCGCTCTGCGCATCGGATACATTTCCAATTTCGATTTATTTGCGCTTGTCGGGAAACAAAAAAAACTGCAGCGTCCCTTCGGCGAATTCTTTATTGAAAAAGGCCTCCTTTCCGATCACGACCTGATTCATCTGGCCCGGAAACAACAACTTCACAACCTCACCTCGCGGTGGGACCCTAAATAAGGCCCCGCATCATTTCCGTATGCATTTTGCATCATCCTCCATTTTTGTTGAGCGAGCAAAGCAAGTATGATCGAACGAATATTGACCGGTCCCCATTGACCCGTCAAATTAAAATCACACGGATGAAGAAAATTTATTGACATAAAATCTCAATAACATTATATTCACGCCCGCCTGAAGGCTATCGGTTAACTTGAACCGTCCGCAAGGCGTTTGTTCTCATACCTTGCTGGGGAATCGTTCAACGGTAGGACACCGGACTCTGACTCCGTTTATCAAGGTTCGAATCCTTGTTCCCCAGCCATAACTTCACCATTTAATATCAGTTATTTCAATATTTTACATGAATATTATGCGGCCGGGCAATTTCTGCCGGTCCCGTTGATATTACGCTTGACTTTTTAAAATAACACTGTTAAGTTAACATCGTAATATTTAAAAATAAGAATCAAATTATGCCCAAAAAACCGAGAACGAAAGAAGAAATAGAAAATATTCGGGAGAAGATCCTGGATACGGCTCTTCACATTATTATTGAGGAAGGATTTAATAATCTCAGTCTTCGCAAAATAGCTTCCCGTTTGAATGTCACGGCCACGACCATCTACAATTATTATACCAATAAAGATGAAATCAATCTGATGATCAGAATTAGAGGCTTTGAGAAACTTCACGACCTCCTGATCGCACGCTCGGCTGCCTTGAAGAAAATAGAAGACAGATTAAAAGCCATGATCCGTGCCTACATAGAATTCGGCCTCACCTATCCCAGCTACTACGACATCATGTTCAATCTTCATACCCCCAAGTATCTGGACTATGCGGGAACGGAAATCGAACCGCTCGCCTTTCGGGAAAAGCAGAATGCGTTAAAATGTCTCACGCTCTTTATTGACCCCGTCACGTCATACATTCCCATCAAGGGAAAGAAAAAGGAGCATTTTATTTTATATCAGGTAATTAAATTCTGGTCTGACCTTCACGGCCTTATCACGTTGAACAACAGCCGCCTCTTTCACGAAGTAACGGATGATGTGGATGACTTTATTGCAAAACGAACGGCGGACATCGTAGACAATTTCCTGAAACTGAAGGACAGCCTGGATGAAGGAAAGAAAATTTTTTAACTGATCATTAAACCCGTTATTCGGAGGTCTATTATGCAAAATGTCCAGCCTGTGCAAAAAAGTTATGCCAACACCCTTGCCCGCATGTTTTTCAAATTCGTTGCCTTGAATTTCAACAACCGGCCGTCGCTGAACCGATATCTGAAAAGCGACGACGGCTGGATTAATTTTACATTCGGCATCAAAACGGAAAACGGCAGCGTCGAGCAGGCCATGCGTTTCGAAAACGGCAAGGTTACCGTGTTGAAAAATATTCCGGAAACCCTGGATTCGCAATTGATATTCGTGGATGAAAACGCCCTTAAGGAAGCCGCCACGCAACCGCCCAACAAATTGATGTTGGCGCTCATGGAAAACAGAATGATCACGATTGGGAACCTCGGCTATCTGCAGTTGATTAATTTGTATCTTTCGCTCCTTGTGAAACAGATCCAGATTGCAAAACTCAAGAAAGAAGCCAAGACAGAAAACCGGAAATACGATGCAGCCAAAGCATCCCGATACTGTATCGAAGCCAGAAAACCCCGCCAGCTCAAGGCCGTCAACGTTGATCCGGGCGTCCGGTTTCTAAACGACCCCTATCTGGCCCAATATTCCCTTGATGATTTTCCCCGGGTCAAAGAATTTCTCGACATACACCTGAAAATAAAACCGGCCATATGCCACGAACGGGCGGAACTTGTCACACAATGGTTTAAAGAAAACGGATTTGAAAAAGATAAAAACGGCAAACCCTGGGTTTCCGAACTGCGCCAGGCGCAGGCTTTTCAATATCTGATGGCAAACAAAAAACCAATCATCAGGAAAAATGATCTGATCGCCGGAACAACCACCACGAAAGACATTGGCGTTATTATCTATCCGGAGGCGCACGGCACCATGATCTGGGGAGAGTTGCTCACAGTTCCATACAGGCCGTTGAACCCGTATAATATTGATGCCGATACGCTTGACGTTCTGCACAACAAAGTCTTTCCGTTCTGGCTCAAGCGCAACTTCCGCGAGTGGGTGCGGGACCATAAAGATTATCCTCTTTGCCAGAAGCTTGATGAGCGTTTTGCCGCCTGCTTTTTATGGAAAACCGTCGCGCTGTCGCATACGATTTTAAATTACCCTGAGGTCTTAAGCCTGGGCACCAGCGGTATTATCTCGAAGATAGATAAAGAATTAAGCGAAACACCCGAATCAGAAAAACAAAAACGTGACACGCTGCAAGCCATGAAAATCAGTCTTGAGGGAATGAATGCCTACGCGGGTAATCTCGCGCAAGAAGCGTGGCGGCTGGCGTCTCAGGAAACTCAGTCTGTCCGCAAAAACGAACTGCTGCATCTGGCCGAAATCTGCAAGCGCGTTCCGGCCCATCCCTGCACAACGCTGGATGAAGCGGTCAATGCCCTGTGGATCATCTGGGTCGGCGTCCACATGGAAAACACGAACGCCGGATTTTCTCTCGGAAGACTGGATCAATGGCTTCAACCTTATTTTACGGCCGACATGAAAAAAATTCAGGACGAAAAAGAAAGACAGGAATATGTCAAGCATGCGATAGAATTGATTGGATGTTTTTACATGCGCTGCACAGACCACCTGCCCCTGATTCCGGACATCGGCAATTATCTGTTCGGCGGCTCCTCCTCCGATCAGGCCATTACGCTGGGCGGCGTAACACCCGACGGCGAAGACGCCGTCAACGATATGACCTACATTTTTCTGAAAGTGACGGAAATGCTTTCCATCCGCGATCCCAACGTCAATGCCCGTTACAACAAGAGCAAAAACAGCGCGACCTACTTGAAAAGGCTTTGCGAAGTCAATATCAACACAACGGCAACCCCGTCCATTCATAATGATGAGGCGGTCATGGCCTCGCTTGCGGAATTCAATTATCCGCCGGAACATTTACGCGACTGGTCGGCAACCGGCTGCGTGGAACCGACCTTGTCCGGACGGCATATCGGTCACACCAACTGCATGATGTTTAATATGGTGGCCGCGTTGGAAATGGCCCTCAACAACGGCCGGCATCCGTTGATGCGCTGGGATCTGGGACCGAAAACAGGCGACATCCGCGCCGGCGCATTCCCCGATTTTGAATCCTTCTTCAACGCGTTTGCAGCGCAGCTCCGTTTTCTGGCCGATCAAACCTGTGAATACAACAATCTGCTGGGCGAAGCTCACCAACACATCCGCCCGACTCCTTTTATCTCGGCGCTGATCGAAGGTCCGTTGAAAAAAGGAAAAGACGTAACCAAGGGCGGGGCCCGTTACAATTCATCCGGAACGGCCTGCATCGGCCTTGCCGACATTACCGACTCGCTGATGGTGGTCAAAAAGCTGGTTTTTGAAGAGAAGAAGATAACGTTTGAGCGGCTGCTGGATGCGGTCAATACAAATTTCAGAAACGACTCCGCTCTGCTGGCTCAGATTAAAAACAAGATTGCTCTTTTCGGATCAGGCAATGAAGAGGCGCTGGCAACAGCCAATCGCGTCATCAAACTGGCTCACGATATTTTCGGAGAACACACAAATTACCGCAACGGCAAATACACAGCCGGTTTCTGGTCGATGTCCAATCACGTTGCTTTCGGTACGCTGACCGGCGCGCTTCCGTCAGGACGGCTGGCCGGCAAAGCCTTCACACCGGGTCTCACCCCGGAACCCCATGCGTCGAAGAATATTCTGGACAACATCCGGGATGTGGCCAAACTCAAAGCG
>JAGOMJ010000041.1 GCA_017993615.1 Smithella sp.
GTAATTCTCAGCGTCACATACAGACTGACGATCATGATCAGAACTTTGCGGATAAAAGAGGCTTTCATAACATTCAACTTCCCCTTCTTATTTTGAAAATATTTTCATCATCGCTGGGTATTTTGCGGATGATCGCTTTAAATTAAATATTAACACATCGGCTTATCGAGATTCATAGTGGCTTCAATCGAAGGACGACTAAACCAGTATCAGAATTATTTGTGCATTTGTTTCAAAGACGTTTTTTGGAATTTTTTAAAGATTCCAAGATTTCAATATCGGCAAGATCTTTTGTTCTTCCTGTTGCTTTTTTATTGAGGATAAGGTCGTCGATCGAAGGAATACGGACTTCCATTTCCTCTATATTCAGCTGAATTGAGTGTTGATAAGCAGGTTCGAACTGGAGCCCCGAGGCCGCGGTGATAATGTCAATCCGTCTTGGGGCAACTCCGATTTGAAAAATTGTTCCGTCCTTCTGAAGGTCTTCTTTGGTTAAATTCTGCAATGAAGCGCCAAAACGTTGCAAAGCCCGCAGAACCGCATCAGCGTTTTCCGGAGATGGCATGACCCAGATATCGATATCCATCGTGGCCCGGGGATAACCATGAGCCGCAAGTGCATACGCTCCGACAAGAAGGAACCTAACGTTCTCGTCGGATAAGGCGTGTAAAATGTCTTTGTAGTCTTCGTTCAGCATGATGCTTTATACTCAGGGAGGATATTTCACGTGTCAACGGCCAAACAAGCAGAATCCGCTCTTCCGGCGTGCCGGGGACATAATTGTCGTCCTGATGATCCGTCATTCGGTGTATGGCGGTTTGCTTTTTATTCATAAATTTAAATTACCATTTTTTATAAGTAAAATCAACCGGATATTCCCTGTGGCCGGTTCCGAAAATTTCGAAAATCTGGGGACACTTTGCTATTTTTTATATCTTCATTTATGAATAACGCAGCCGGAAGCTGAAGTTACACGCTTTTTGGAAAGGCAGGGAGATAGCTCCCTGCCGGTGGGTTGGAATGATTTAGAACATCGGCTTATTGAGGTTATTCAAAAATACCATTTCGGAAAGGGATTTGCGCGGCGGTCCTGCCTTGGGTTCGGTGGCCGGTCGGCCGATCGGAATGACGGCATAAACTTTGTGACCTTCGGGCACGGCCAGAATTTTTTCACAGGCTTCGTGGTTCATTAAACCCACAACCACGGTTCCAAGTCCCATTTCATGGGCTTTCAGGCAAAGCGTCTGAACGGCGATGCCCAGATCGAAAAATTCCCAGTTGGAAATTGAAGTGACCTGTTTCCCGCCGTAGCAACCGGAAATGGCTGTTTTCGCGCAGGCGACAATTAGAGCGGACGCACTTAGAGAACATTTTGTGGCCGGGTTTTTTTCGGAATAGGTGCCGGCGACTTTTTCCATCAGCGCTTTGTCGCGGACGACGATGAATTCCCAAGTCTGAGTATTGGCCCAGGAGGGCGACCAGCGTACGGCCTCAAAGATTTGTTTGAGTTCTTCATCGGTGACAACATCGTCGGTAAATTTTCTGACGCTTCTGCGTTTTAAGATGGCTTCTTGAAGTTCCATAACCTAGTCCCCTTTGTTATCTGATTTTAAATGGTCTATTTTTTCTTCGAATATTTTTCTGGCCTCGTCAGCCAGGGCAGCGATGGAAAAATCTTTGCTTTTGTAATCCGGATTGAGCGAACCGATTAACCGGAGTTCAATTTCATTATGTTCTTGAGTGTGGAAAAGGAAATGACCGGGTTGAAACAGTTTGTTGGTTCCCCGGATTAAAATGAGTTTCAATGGCGCGTTGCAATAACGGGCAATCGTAAAGACGCCTTTGTTGAACGGCGAAAGACTGCCGTCGCGGCTCCGGGTGCCCTCCGGAAAAACAAATAAAACGCCGCCCGACGACAGATGCTGTTTGATATCTTCCAGGTTGTTGATCATGGCCGCGCCCATCATGGTATCGGATCCGGAGGAAATATACCCGTAGTTTTTCAAGAACCAGCCGAAGATGGGAACTTTGAAAAAAGTATGCTTGACGATGGTTTTCTGTTTTTTGAAAAGGGACACCAGCAGGATGGGATCGAGATAGGACAAATGGTTGCAGACAACAACCGATGAATGAATTTCCCGCAAATTATCGGGAATATTATATTTTGTTTTAGGCGCAAGCCGTTTCGTCAACGTGAAGAATATTTTTAAATGAATATGGTTTAAATTCTGAAGAGCAGTAGCGCGGTTTTTTGCAAAAACGTAAACGGGCAGATATAAAAACAGTAAAATAAAAAGGTATCCGAACATGAAATAGCACCACAAAATCAGTGTTACGGATAAATTAACTGCAAAATGAAAAATACGGGACAGAAACATCTTCAACTCAGGAAAACTTTTTAATCATCAGCATAGTATTGACGCCGCCAAAAGCGAAATTTTGAATGGCCGCTGTTTTTACCGGATGATCGGTTAATTTTTGTACATGTTTTAACATGGCACAGCGTTCATCGATATTTTCCAGATTCAACGTCGGCGCAATAAAGCCTTCCTGCATCATGTAGAGGGCCATGATGGTTTCAATGGCGCCGCAGGCGGCCATGGTGTGACCGGTGTAGCTTTTCAACCCGATGACGTGAGGATTATGACCGAAGACGGCGTTGATGGCCTGCGCTTCAATAATGTCGCCCATCTTGGTGGCCGTGGCGTGCGCGCTGATCAAGTCGACTTCCTCCGGATTGATTTTGGCGGTTTCCACACCCAGCTTAAGCGTGTTGGTGATGCCGGTGAGATTCGGCAAAATCATGTCGCCTCCGTTGTTGTTGCAGGCAAAACCGATGACTTCTCCCAGAATAGTCGCGCCGCGCTTTCTGGCATGTTCATATTCCTCCAGCATGACCGCTCCGGCGCCTTCGCCCACGACCAGGCCGTCGCGATCTTTGTCAAACGGACGGGGCGTCTTCGACGGTATGTTGTTGAAGGCTGTGGAACAGGCCAGCAGGTTATCAAAAACAGCAACGGTGGTGGTGTCGTATTCGTCGGCGCCGCCGCAGAGCATCGCATCCTGCATGCCGAATTTGACGGATTCGTAACCATACCCGATCGACTGCGAACTGGTCGTGCACGCCGTTCCCGACGATATCACCCGGCCGGTGATGCCGAACATTTTGGTGATATTGACGGCGGTGGTATGCACCATGGATTTCAGATAATCGACCGCGCCGATTTCCTTGACCGCGATTTTATCCTGAGCGCCGAAAAAGATTTTGTAAATATTTCTCTGAATGGTCGGCGAACCATGAATGGAACCGAAGGCTACGCCCAGTCTTCCGGATGTGATAAAATCCTCGGTCAGACCGGACTGTTCCAGAACTTCCCTGGCGACCTGACAGGCGTAATAGGCCACCGGCCCCATGGTCTTGCGGTGATTCCGTTTAAAATCGTATTCCACCGGATAATCCACCGTTCCGTAAACTTTGGAATGAATAAAGGAGCTGAGAAATTCTTCTTCGCGCAGCGGTTTGATGCCGGAGGTGCCGTTTAACAGGCTTTGAACGATCTGATCTTTCCCGTGACCGATCGGCGTAATGGCTGACATCCCTGTGATAACAACTCTGCGTTCCATAATGATTTTATGCCGGCGTGAAAAGATTTCTTTTTTTTGCGATTTCGACAATGTAGTCGCAAATCTGATTGATCGTGCGGATACTGATGGCCTGTTTTTTTTCTTCCTGAGTGATTTCCGTATTCAGAAAGGTTTCAATAGCCAGCAGCAATTCGATGGCGTCAATACTGTCGAATTCATAGGTTTCGCGCAAATCAGCATCCATATCCGGATTGTCGATTTCAAATTCCCGCTGAAAAACGTTTTTTACTTCGCGCTCAATTTCCTGACGTGTCATAGATAGGACTTTAACTTTCTGAATGTGATGTTGTGACCTTTAACAAATATCGTATGGCTTTTCAATGAAATTCATTGCATATTTTCGTTGATTTCCCGGGCAAATCGTTCCGCACCCGTGATTTGCCGGACCGCGTTGAAGGCGCCGAAAAGACAGCCCATCACGCCCGGCGCCATGGCGTTTTGTCCTGCCAGACACAAACCGGGAATCGGCAGATTATTCAGCGAAATGGCCTTCAATAACTGACGCGACGAACGCATGATCCCGTAGCAGGCTCCTTCCGGAGCACTGACATAATCCCGGAGGGTGAGAGGCGTGTATACATCCAGAATCCGGGCATCGTTCAAATCGCCGAAGACGTCTTCAGCCTTTTTAAGCAGGCCTTTGGCGAGGTTCATTTTGTGCTCTTCATACTCGCTGCCGCGTTGGCCTGTCACGGTATTTTCCCATCGACTCCAATCACCGAAGAGGGATTTGGTAATAATCGAAAGCAGATGAAGGCCTGCGGAGGTCGTGCGTTGCACTTGATAAAATACGCCTTCCTGAATCACACCGTTTTCATCACGGTGGAGCCTGTAAATGTTATGATGCATTTCAGGATGCTTGGCGGCGTCAACAGAGACCTGAACCGCGATAACGCTTTCCGTTTCCTTAAGTCCCAGAATGCGCCGGCGATGAGAATCGCGCAGAACATTTTCGTCCAGCAATTGAAGCATGACCTTCGGGTGTATAGCGGCAACCACCGCATCGGCGAAAAGCGTTCTGGCCGATTCCAAAATCACTCCGCTTACTTTACCCTTTTCAAACAAGATTTTCTTGACGCCGTCGTGCAGGACAAGTTGCCCCCCGAGGTCTTCAAAGCGGCGGATAAAGACATCCGTCATTTTACGGCCGCATTCCTTCAGTCGCCACGAAGAAAAAAGATAACTGGCTAGCACCATGTGATGGAAAATGACCGGACAATCGTTGAGCGGGACGCCGATAAGATTACAGGGAACCGATAAAACGGCACGCAAGGCCGGTGATACGTTCAAAGAATCCAGTAATTCTCCCATCGGCTGGTAATAGCCCATATTCTGAAAGGGATCACCCTGAGCGAACAAGAACGAGGGATCCGTCATTTGCCGGGAAATGTCGCGCAGATTTTTCATAAGGACATCCAGCGCCGGTTTTTCCTGAAGGAACGTATCTCTCAGACTGTTTTCCAGCGTGTCGATTCCGTCGGGTAAATCGAAGGTTAAATCGTCGAAAATATAGCGGTCGACGATGCCTTCTCCAGCCATGGGAACAAATAGCTCGTCAACCGGGATTCCCAAGGCCGCAAACATTTTACCGAGGGGTTCTTCCGCCCCCAATGCGCCGACGTAGTGAATCCCGACAGGGCAGTCTATTCCGCCGCGCCGGTAAGACCGCATCAATCCGCCGGGCAGCGGATTTTTTTCCACGACCGTGACGTGAAAATTCATCAAAGATAAAATAATCCCGGTACTCAATCCGCCGATACCGGAACCGATGATCACGATGTTCTTGCCATCGACGCTATTTCTCATCTGCTTGCCCCTTTTTGTTTTTCTGTATGCATTTGTTTTCTATAAGTCAACCGGAAATGATCCTTTCGTCTGCCGGGGGATAAAAACAAATTGACATCGGGGAAAGTTATTTCTATACTTTAACCATTCCAGAAAAAAAGCGCGGCACATATCCGTTGGGGGGATTTCTTATATCAATAAGAAAAGGATTGCTGCGTTCGCGGTCGCCATCGTTCTTGGCATTGTTGCGGCACCGGTTATCAAAAACAGGTTGACGGGCGAGCACGCCCAACAGGATTATGTCTTTGATAAAAATTCCAGAATCCCATTAAAAGATATCAAAACCCATTATTAGTATGTTGATTTCGAGAAGGAAAAAGCCGCGGAGTATTTGAATGATGATGTGACCAATCCCTATACGATAAAATTTTTAATGTTTCTTAACAGCCGTTGAAAATATAGAAGAGAAATACATTTATGGAAAAAATAAGCGATTATGTTCTGGAAAAAAAGATACACAAAACGAAAAATGCCGTTACGTACCGGGGTTATAAGGAAAAAGATTTTCAATCCGTTATTATTAAACTCCTGAACACCCTTCATTCAACCCCTTCGGAAATTGCACAATTCCGGCAGGAATACGAACTGATTCAACGTCTTGATATCGGAAGCGTTGTCAAAACCATCGATATTATTCATTACAAAGGCGGCCTGGCGCTCATCCTCGAGGATTTTGACGGTATTCCCGTTAAGGACTATTTCCGCCCGAATGAAAAAATCAACATCGCATCATTTCTCGCCCTATCGGCGAACATTGCCGCAACACTGGCAGCGCTGCATGCCCGGGGAGTCATTCACCGGAACATAAAACCCCAAAGCCTTCTGATCAATCCGGAAACGGAGGAATTGAAAATTACGGACTTCGGAATATCCGCTCTGCTGACTCACGAACATGATGAAGTCTATAATCCTGATTTCATCCGCGATACCCTGACATACATGTCGCCTGAGCAGACCGGCCGGATGAACAGGTCTGTTGATTACCGCACGGATCTCTATTCGCTGGGAATCACTCTGTATGAAATCGTCACCGGTTTGCTGCCTTTCAAGTCGCAGGACCCCATGGAACTCATTCATGCGCATATCGCCATGATGCCCAGGGCGCCCGTTAAGCTTGATGCCGGTGTTCCTGCCATGGTGTCGGATATCATCATGAGGCTGCTGGCAAAAAACCCCGAGGCCAGATACCAGAACGGTTTCGGTCTTCAAGCCGATTTTCAGGAATGCTTGAAACAATGGGAAGAGAAAAAAAGGATAGAACCCTTTGAACTGGGGAGACAGGATATATCCAACCGGTTCATCGTTCCGCAAAAACTTTTCGGACGGGAAAAGGAAATATCGGAACTGATCTCCAGATTCGAGGAGGTAGCCAACGGCGACAAGAGATTGTCCGTGATGGTTGTTGCCGGTGCTCCCGGTATCGGCAAATCGGCCATGATTAATGAAATCCATAAACCGATCGTGGCTAGGCGGGGCTATTTTATTTCCGGCAAATATGAGCAATTCAGAAGGGACAAACCTTACAGCGCCATTATTCAGGCTTTTCAGGTTCTCGTGAAACAAATATTGTCGGAAAGCGAACAAAGAATCAATCTCTGGAAGAAAAATCTTTTAAGTACGCTGGGCGACAACGGTCGGGTGATCACGGACGTGATTCCGGAAGTCGAATGGATCATCGGAAAGCAGCCGGATTTGCCGGTTCTGGGTCCGGAAGAGACCCGGAACCGGTTTAAATTTATCTTTGAAAAATTCATGAGTGTCTTTCCGCAACAGGAACATCCGGTGGCTCTTTTTCTGGATGATTTGCAGTGGGCGGATATGGCGAGTCTCCAACTCATGAAAAACATCATGCTCAGCGACATCCATCATCTCTTCATTCTATTTTCATACAGGGATAATGAGGTGAATGAGACTCATCCCTTTAGCGAACTTCTCAGCGAAGTTAAAAAGCAGAACATCCGTATCGACAAAATCACACTCGATCCCTTGAAGGAAAAGGAAGTCACAGAATTAATCGTCAACTTTTTACGGTGTTCGGAGGAACGGGGATTCGGACTGGCCGGGCTTGTGCAGGAAAAAGCCGGCGGCAATCCTTTCTTTGTGAATCAATTCCTTCATACGCTTTACAATGAAAAGATGATTGTTCACAAGGGAGCGCAGGGCTGGCAATGGGATGTGGGAGAAATCAGCCGGATGAAAGTGGCGGATAATCTCATTCAAATGATGGCCGGAAAGATTGAAAAACTTCCCGACAATGCTCAGGATGTTTTGAAAATCTGCGCCTGCATCGGCAACCGTTTTGATCTGGAAACATTGGCGACAGTAAGAAAAACATCGGTGGATGAGGCGCTGGCTGATCTTACCGAAGCCATTAAAGAGGGAATGGTCAGCCGACTCGGCGATTTCTATGTCTTTCATCATGACCGGATTCATGAGGCAGCCTATTCGCTGGTAACGGACGCGGAAAAGTCGGCGCTTCATTACAAAATCGGCAGGATCCTGATGGGAAATTTAGACGAAAAGGAACTGCCGGGCAAACTGTTCTACATTGTTGATCAACTCAATCTTGGCGTTCAGATGATACAAAACGAGGAAGAGAGGGAAAAACTTGCGCGGTTTAATCTGGAAGCCGGAAAGAAGGCGAAAGAATCGGCGGCCTATGTGCCCGCGTATCAGTATCTGAAAAACGGAATGAATCTTCTGGAAGAAAATCCCTGGATAAAACAATACCCTCTTACACTTGCCCTTTACACCGAAACGACGGAAGCTGCCTACCTGATGGGTGATTACGACAAGATGAATGCGCTGGCGGAAATCACGTTGCAGCACGCAAAGACAAATCAGGAGAAAACCAGAATTTACACATCGAGGATTAATGCCTGTATCGCGCGTGAGGACTACAGGGGAGCCATCGACGTGGCGATGCCGATTCTGAATACCATAGCGCCCCGGTTCGGTATCCGACTGCCGAAGAAAGCCAATAAGCTTCATATCGCTTTGGAAATATTCAGAATCATGCTCAAACTTGCAGGGAAAAGATCGGAAGATCTGATTAATCTGCCCAAAACAAGTGATCTTGAAATCCTGGCAGCCGGAAAAATTCTGGCCAGTGTGAGCCATGCCGCTTTTTACACCGACCCGAATTTGCTGGCTTTAATCATTCTGAAAACCTTCCGGCTGATATTCAAATACGGCCTGGCGCCGGAACATGCCTTTGCGTTTGCCGGTTTTGGAATCGTTCAGGCGGCAGGACTCTGGGATTTCAAATCCGCTATCGCCTTCGGCAAAATGGGACTGAAACTTGTGGAAAAACTGGATGCCCGCGATCAGGCAGCCCGAACGGTTTTTGTGTATAACGCGCTGGTCCGACACTGGAAATATCCCATGAAAGACAGCATTGAGCCTATGATCGAAGGCTATAAGGTCGGACTGGAGACAGGCGATCTGGGATTTGCCACTTTCAACCTTTATTTCACAGAAGTACACTACATCTTCACCGGCAGGGAACTTTCCGATCTGGAAAAATACATGGAAAGAAACAACAGAATCATCGCCGGTATGAAACAGGGACATACATTAACGTTGCAATCGATGACCTGGCAGGCGATTCTGAATTTGCTGGGACGATGTGATAATTCCCTGAAATTGACCGGTAAAGCCATCGACGCGGAAAAGCTTCTGCCCTCATGGGAAGAAACTGAAAATCTGGCGGCTCTTTCGGTTTTCTGGTTCGTCAAATTAATCTTGTATTCGCTTTTCAGCGAGTACAAGATGGCATTGAAAGCCTCTGATGAATTCAGAAAATACATGGACTCGCAGCAGGGAGTTTTAATCAATAAATATGCTGTATTACTGGATTCTGTAGCCAGGCTGAAGGTGTATAAAAATGCTTCCCTGCCGGAGAAAATCAGACATCGCGTATTACTGAAAATCAACGAGCTGAAAATACGGGCGTGGGCAAAAGCCGGGCCCATGAACTGTTCATACATGTATACGGCTATCAAAGCTTTGTATGCATGGGTTATACGCGGCAATCTGGCGAAAGCGGAAAAATTGGTGGAACTGGCCGTCAGGCAGTGCCGGGAATACGGCGATTTTGTTGTGGAGGGCATTGCCTCTGAAATCATGGCCGGGGAATATCGATCGATCGGAGAGAATGAAAAGGCAAAAAGATTCCTGGATCGGGCAGGGATCTGCTATTCCACATGGGGAGCGACGGGCCTGCTGAATAAAATCAGGAAAATGTATCCGGAACTGGTTTCCTCTGAAGCGGATGTTTCGCTGAATGTTGAGGCAACGACAGCCGAAAAAACAAAAGATGATCTGTCGGTTGCACTGGACCTGTCCACAGTGATGCAGGTCTCCCAGGTGATTTCCAGTGAAATCATGCTGGAGCGGCTTCTGGAAAAAATCATGCACATGTCCGTTACCAGCGCCGGCGCCCAGCGCGGTTATCTCATGCTGGAGTCAGAAGGAAAATTACTCATTGAGGCAAGCGAAGATATTGACAATGATGAAACAAACGTCATGCAGGCCATGCCGCTGCATGACTGTGCCGATATTTGCCAGGCGATTGTCAACTACGTCCATCACAGCGGGAAAGATGTCATCCTCGGCCATGCCGCAAAAGAAGGAGCCTTTACGGACGATTCCTATATCAACAACAAGCAGTGTAAATCCGTGCTGTGTATTCCCATTATTCATAAAGGTAAAATTTCCGGAATTCTATATATGGAAAACAATCTGAGCGAAGATGCATTTACCCCCGGGCGACTGGACATTCTCCGTTTCATCTCCGCCCAGGCGGCCATCTCTATTGAAAACGCCAAGCTCTTCGAACTGGCCACAACCCTGGAAAACATCGAAGACGGTTATTGGGAAATCGATCTGGCCGGCAATTATACATTTTTGAATAACGCCGTCTGTCAGATCCATGGCTACTCGAAAGAGGAATTGATAGGGATGAACAATCGGCAGTATACGGATGAAGAAACCGCAAAAAAAGTTTACAAAGCCTTCAATAATGTTTTCAAAACGGGACAGCCGCTCAAGGGGCTGGACTGGCAGATTATCCGGAAGGACGGAACCAAAAGATACGTCGAAATATCCATTTTATTGCAGAAAGATTCGTCCGGCAAACCGATCGGATTCAGAGGGGTCGTCCGTGATATCACTGAACGCAAAAATATGGAGGAGAAACTGCAACAAACGCTGGAAAGCCTGAGCAAAGCCTACGACAGCACGCTTCAGGTCATGGTGTCCGCCGTGGAAGTCAGGGATCCCTACACCGCATTGCACCAGGTCCGGTCGGCGGATGTGGCGCGGGATATCGCCATCGAAATGGGTCTGCCTCAGGAAAAAATTGATGCGATCCGCATGGCCGGGGCCATTCACGACATCGGCAAGTTATCCATCCCGCCTGAAATATTAACCAAACCGGAAAAGTTAACCAGTGTTGAATATGCTTTAATTAAAGAGCATTCCCGCAGCGGCTATGAGGTCTTGAAGAACGTGGAATCTCCCTGGCCGCTGGCGAAAATTGTTCACCAGCACCATGAACGGATGGACGGATCGGGTTATCCCAGAAACCTTAAAGGAGAGGAAATTCTTCTGGAGGCAAGAATTCTTGCTGTAGCCGATGTTATTTCTGCCATGGTCTCGCATCGTCAACATCGCCCGTCTTTGAGTATCGAGGTGGCCCTTGAAGAGATTGAAAAGAATAAAGGAACTCTTTATGATAATTCGGTAGCGGATGCCTGCCTGAGATTGTTCCGGGAAAAGGGTTATAAACTCAATTAATTAAGGTTATCAAACCATTTAAATCATTTTTTTCTTGACAAAAAAACAAAATATAATATTTTAACAGGCGATTCGAACGGTACGTTTCTGATTCTCGCCTGCACGTTTTCTGACCAAATGAGACCCATGTAAGAACATCAAGATGTCAAAGTTGATGTATGGGTCGCACTTCTTCATTATTCAAAAAAAATTTTAAGGGGGGAATTTTATGAAACGTATGTTTTGGTATAAACGACTGTTTTTTTTATCCTTTTTGATTTTGATGGTAGGAGCTTTTTGGGCGATTTCATCAGTTGCTGCTCCCACACAGGGTCCAGCCGGAATGGCTTTTTATGAGAAGCCATCCACTATACCCGGCACGCATGGCACCTTAATCCGTTACCGTACATCAACATCCGTTCCGCCGGGCGGACCATCGTGTTATTCATGGACCGTCATGTATGCGTCACAGGATGCTTTGGGAGAACCCAACGTGGTTACCGGTACGGTACTGGTTCCGAAGTCTTTATATAATTACGGCCTCACCGCGCGTCCCATCATCAGTTATGCGGTCGGCACGCACGGTCTTGTGCAGAGTTGGGCGCCATCGATTCAACTGGAAAACGGAACGGATTACGAGAATTCGAATATCGCGGCTGCCCTCAACAGGGGCTATGCCGTTCTCGTCACCGATAACCCGGGTTACACCAACAACGATGTACCTTCCTACATGGTGGGCAAGGCTCAGGGACAGGCAGTTCTCGATATTGTGACGGCAGCTCTGCAGATCCCCAATATATCTCTCAAGTCCTATGCAAAAGTCGGTATCTGGGGATATTCCCAGGGCGGTCAGTCGGCGGCATGGGCAGGCCAGTTGCAGTCGACCTACGCACCCGGTATTAAATTGGCCGGGGTTGCGGCCGGCGGTGTTCCTGCCGAGCTGTTTTCTGTCGGGAGATATCTGGACGGCAACAACGGGTCATCCTTCCTGCTGTCAACCTGCATCGGGCTGAACGCGCAGTACCCGAATGACATTCTTCTGAATAGCCGTGTGAACACTGACGGGATGGACGCGATTGGTCGAGGCCTTTCCATGGGTGTATTCGAGGCTCTTTTTGCTTTCATGAATACGCCGCTTTCCGATTTCACCAAATACGGGGAAACCTCCGATCAGATTTTTGCGATTCCGGAAATTGCTGAAGTGGTCAATGGTCAGGAACTCGGAAAAACAAAAATTAATGCACCCGTTTTTCTGTATCATGGCACGGGGGATGAATTTATCCCGCTGGAACAGGCTCTGAATCTCAAAGAGAAATACTGCAGCCTTGGCGTCAATACATCCTATATGGTTTATCCCGGCGAACATATCACGACGCAATTTCAGGCCGCACCACAGGTGCTTGACTGGTTGAAGGACCGGTTTGCCGGGAAAAGCGCAGCCAGTACCTGCAGAACTTCCAACCCTCGCCCGGCATCCACAGCCAATCCCGTTGACGGCGACTTTCTTTTTTCTCTCGATGGTTGGAAACTTGACGGCACGATCAAACTGAAAACACTCATGACGAAAGTATCTTTACCGGAAGGATCAACGTTCTCGGCGGAAACGAATATGACGAATAATACGATTACGGGCGGTATGGACATCCCGGAATTCAGTTACTACATCTACGCGTTTGGTTTGATGCCGTTGCAGGTGAAATTGAAGATCGTGCCCGCAGGAACCATGACAGGCACAGCCTCACTCGACAAAAACGGAATCCTGCATATCAACGGAAATGTCAAAGCAGACATTTATCTGAAAAAGGTCGGTGAACTGGGAATCGGGATTCCCTTCTCGCTGAAAACCAAGACGCCTGTTGACTTCCCAATCGTCTTCGACGGACCTGTATCATCGCTGGGAGATGGTTCTCTGACATTCACGGGAACCACGACATTCCCGGACATGGTCGAAAATGGGATTATTATCAATGCCCTGTTTACGGGTTTGATGTCCGGTCCCGGTCAGGAATTTACCTTCACCGTGACGCCGCCTGCGCCGGTAGCGTGGTAAGATTTTTTATCTGATTTTTTTCACATCTCCGGTCAGGCTGCCTGACAATGGCTTGGCCGGAGATATATTTTCACGATATGATATTTTAATATCGTAACAAGGCAATGACACAAGGAGAGTCTATAAATGACCCGAAGCGATATGAAAAAAAATAAGTCCAAGACAAAAATAATACTCGCTGCGCTGATAGTCGGAATGGCAGTGATTGCGGGCATTGTGTATTGGCATAGCGGCAATGACGGCGATACCGGGGCCGCTGTTGATGCAACACAACCCGTCGCATTAAACATGTCTGAACAAGACATCGTGGATGCTGAGAAAAATGCGTCCATAGCTGCTGTTTCGGGAGAAACGGTTACCGGTACGGTAACAGAAAGACCTGATTATATAACCGAAATCGAGTGGCAGGTGCTTCAAAGCGTAACTAGGCAAAATCCGGATATCAAATTAAACGATTTGGTCAACAAAATGTTGTTTGCCAAAAAAAAGCAGGCATGGCTTTCTGCCGAAAAAGATTCAGCCGAGCGCAAACTTCTGGCCAAGCAATTGCTGGATATGATTCCGGGGCAAGTTGCTATGGAGGCCATTGATGGTGCAACAGCCCAAACAATGGAAGCGGAACTTCATGCGGACTTGGTGCGATGAAAGATCCGCAAATCCAAATCCGAAATCCAGGGACACTTTAGAGTTTGTTGGAAAAGGGAAATCGGTCAGGTTGTTCTCCTCGGCATCATGAGCACGTCTTTGTTGTATCCGGGCATCAATCATTTCTGTGAGATGAATTGCGTTTTCGGTATTGCCCCTGACGGGGATGCAAAAGGATTTTACGGTAAGGTTGCCAAAAATTTTAAGGCAAGGGGATTCTAAACTTACACGGATTGAATAAACGATGAAAGAGGCTGTCCGACCGGGATAGCCCCGTTGATTTTTTTCAAACAGGCATTAAGAAAGACTCTCATGGGGCGGAGATTTTTTTACCGGCCGGTTTCTGTTGCCGTTTTGGGTTCTTGCCTGCGTAACCGGAATACGAATCCATTAAGCTTTCGTTCGTCGAGGGGAGACCCGTCGTTATAAACGAAAAGCATCGGAATCTGGCGCTGATGTTTGAGCAGGCTTTCGGCAATCAGTGCCGGACCGCACCCCCATGGTCCAACAATCACGATACCGTCGGAGACCGCCTTATCCCAGTGATGAATAACGCTTCCCACGGTTATCGGGGCCTCGCCACGCGGGTGCCGGTCGATGATCGGTTTCGCTTTTTTCAGCATTTCCGGAACATCGAATGTGGGCAGCCAGGGGTTTTGTTCCTGAGCCATTTCGTAAAAGTGTTTTCGCGATTTTGGCAGGAGGACCTTCGCCATGGCATTCATGAAAGTTCCCTGAGGCAGACTGAATAATTCGGCGGAACGTTCTTCAACCAGATATTCGGCCAGTACCCATAAAGGTTCCACGATGACCCGTATCCCGCGAGCATTCAGCCGTCGGATAATGGCGTCGCTTCCGAAATCATCCAGACGCAGATAGATATCTCCCGTAAGGAAAATCGTCCGGAGAGAATTTTGATCCGTCCGACACTTCCGCATGGCTGCAAACTGTGTCGATGCGCGGCGAACAAGTTGCTCGAAAAGAGCGCTGCCTTGGTTCTGCTCAATACTTCCGGAGACGATCCGTCCGACAGATCCCATCTTTGAAATGATTCCGGAGAAACCTCTTCCGGAAGGTTTTTCCAGGATCCGGATAAGGTCGCTGCAATAGTCATCGTATATCCTGTCGACTTCTCCCGGTTCGGATTCATAAGGGCGGTGATAGGCAGCAAGCTGGTTCAGAAGATTCCATACCAGCGTTCCCGTGTAAAACCGGCTGACCAACCCGGGGCATTCCAGCTCGGCGGCAACATGGCGCAGCGACACACGATCTGAAAGGCCCATATTCTCGATCGATATCTGATCTTTCATGGAGAAATTGCAGGTGCGGCAGGCGCCCCTTCCGCTGATTTGAAGCAGGACCGTGCGTTTCTCGGGCGGGTTGTCATCGAGATATTTCCGAAACGAACCCCAGATCAACTGGTAGGCAAGGCACTCTTTGCCTGAACAGTCTCTTCTCCCCGCAGCCAGAGACACTGCTGATGTGGGAATTGCCGGGATCGCGTCATAGCCCCACGACCGGTAGACAGCCGCCATAATCGGAGCCGTCTGGTCGCCCATGGTAAAGACGACAAATTTTGAATCCTTTTGCGATGCAAGCGGCGGGCGTTCCAGTGTGTCGAACAGGCGGAGTCTTGACGATTCTGCGGGAACCGGCCGGCCGTCATGCTGACGAACGGTGTGCAGGAAAGCCTGGATTCTTGTCACGAAACCCGCAAAGCCTCCGTGCCCGTCGCTTTCCAGAGCCGTATGCGGATAACCTTCCATCAGGAACCGAAAGAAATGTTCAATAAACGAGGCCGGTCCGCAGCCGAAAGAGGAAAGAAAAAGGGGGAACACCTCTCCGCAATTCCTGGCTGAAAGCGCGACACGGAGAGCCCTGTTCGCATCTTCCCAAACGATGCGGGGAAGTTCAGGGATATCGTCCGGAATCGGATAACAGTCCATGGGCAGCGACAGTACGCCGTTTTGCCTGAGAAGATCTGGAATACTGGCATTGACCGCGCGATCATAGATCACATGCAGCGAACCGATGACGGCAACCACCGGAATTCCCTGTCCCCGGCCGTAGGCCAGGGTTCGCCGCCCGATTTCCGCCAGCGCATGTTCATAGTCCTGCTGCGCTTTTGCCGCGCGGCGGGCCGCTGTTTTGACATGTCGATCATCGACGCCCAGTTCCCGGGCGAGCCCTCGAAGGCGGCCGATGAGTCGCCGGTTCAGCAGGCCGTCTCTCAGGTTGAGAAGGGGCTTGACGAACCTGATATTCCGGCCGCGAGCTTTCAGCGCCTGGTCGGCCATGTCCGCCATGCCCTGCTCCATCGGACACGTGCGGCCGCCATGGCCGTCCCTGTCATGCAGATTCAGAAATTTCGGGAATACAAGCGTGTCAACATCCGCATCCGCCACCGCGTGGGCGATTTTAGCAGGAGCGCAGGAATCGAACGAAAAACAGCGTTCTTCACCGCCCGCCAGCGATTTGCTGTCAGAGCGTAACACCTTTACACGGAATCCGATTTCCGACAGAAAAGTCACCATCCAGGGCAGGTATCCGTTCAGCACTCCGACATAAGGCACCCCCACCTCCCGATCGCCTGTCCCGGCTTCCCGGAAATTTTCCAGCAGCGCCATTCTTTCTTCAAGCGCGTTCGGGGCCTCCTTGGGAATTTTCTTTGAAGCGATTGATGAGATTTCGTATTTCGGGCAGGCGCCTCCGGACAGAACGGTCTTTTCTGCTGCGCCGACAGCGACAGTCGTTTTATCAATATGACAAAAATTATGACATTTGGAATCGGCACACCGGAATTCTATTCTGGAAACCACTCTGGCGTTGAGCGCCAGATTCAGATCGAAAGTGCCGGCTGCGAAAAGTTTTTCTTCGCCCAGCTCCCGGATTGCGCACAGACCGATGCCCCAAGCGCCCATGGCCCCGGGATTATGCGGAACGATTACCTCCCGACCCGTGACCGCGGCCAGAGTCCAGGCAAGCGACGGTCCGCTGGCTGGCTTGCCCTGAAAAAAGATCCGGTCGCCGAAGGTCCGTCCTCCCATGACCCGATTGATATAGTTGTGGATGACCGAATACTGGAACCCGCCGAACAAATCTTCGATGCTGAATCCTTCATTGTGCGCTTCAGCGGCAGCATCGGCAATGAAAACGGTACACATCTGTCCGAGATCCGGCGGACGCTTTGCTTTTTGGGCCAGCCTTGTGAACTCTGTCACATCGTGTATATCGTAAAAAACGGCCTGTTCTTCGAGGAAAGAACCGGTTCCGGCACTGCATGCCTTGTTCATGTCGCTTTCGGTAATCTGACCGCCGGCGATCTGGATGAACTTGGCATCCTGTCCTCCGATTTCAACGATGGAGAGACTTTTCCCTTTCTGGTCATCGCATCTGATCGCAGCTGTTGCATGGGCGACAATTTCGTTCAGAACTACAATCCGCTCGGCAAGCTCAGGGAACACCGCGCGGAGAACCGTTGCGGCGGCTTCACGTCCGGAGCCGGTCAGGGCAATAGCCCGTACGTCCGGTTTCGTCTGCCTGAGAATCTCGTCCAGCAGACGCAGCGAAGCATCAACCGGATTCCCGCGAGTACGGTCATAAACGTCTGTCAACTGGTTGCCGGTTCTAATGGACGTTAGCACCGCCTTGCTGCCCGTCGATCCCAGATCAAGGCCTAGAACGGCCGGTGTGACTGCCGGATCCTCCGTGACATCGGGGGCTGACTGATACGTGACGTTCGATGCCCACTGCTGAGCCGGTGACTGAATGCGAAATCTTGTTCGCCGCGGAATGATTAGCTGCTCGGGATCAACAGGCAGTTTTGGGAGCTTGTCTCCCCGGTACTGGTCGGCTGCAAGTACCGCTGCACCGAGGGCCTCGAAAAGTTGTGGTTCATCAAGCACAAAAACCGTGCCGCCGGCGATTTCCCGGAATGCCTTGACAAAAGAAGCGAGTCGCGCACCGCCTCCCATAAGATAAACGGGGCCTTCGATGCGTACCCTCGACAGAAGGGCTGCCGTGTTGCGGGCAACCGATTCGAAATAACCCTTCATGAGCTGGTCGGTCGGTTTCCCCTGGTTACCGAAATGGGTCATTTCGCTTTTGGCAAAGACCGAACAACGGGCCGAGATGGGAACGCTGACTGCAGCGCCGAAAGCCAGTTGATCGGCTTCTTCGAGACCGAGTCCGAAACGGCCGGCTATTTTTACAATGGTCTCGCCCGTTCCAGAGGAACATTTGTCATTCTCCACATAGCCGACATGTCCCTGCCGATCTCTGGTCATGACCGAATATCCGCGGGCGCCGAGACTTACGAGATTAATCTGTTCCGGCAGATCTTGCTGCAATTGCAGCGCCGCCGAAATACAAGCGTCTTCCGGCAGTCCGGAAATCACCGGAGCGACCAGTTCCTCGGAGTGCAGACCGGTAGCGGCGAGAGCTGCACATGAAGCGATATGCTTTTCACGGTACCATTCGCGGAAAGCATTGAGCGGATTCCCATGATGGACGATGCAGCGGAAATCTTCCAGGATCGGTGTGTCGCTGTCACAGACGTTGAGCATCACAAATTTCGCGGTGGATTTGCCCAGATCACAGCCGGCAACCATGACGGTTTCTCCTTGTTTTCCCGAAAACGATTTCCCTTTATGATGTAAATGATGGCTCTTCATTTTTTTCTCCGCTTGAATTCGACAATTTCAGAAAAAAACAACATCGATAAGATTTTCCTTCTTTTAGGAACGGGGGTTATAAGGAACATCCGCGATTGTGTCAAGGAAATTTACCCCGAAAAAAAACGGTCACAACGGAAACATATTGGCGATGACGGATGCTTCCCGGATGTGTTTTGAATCGCGGAATAAAATTATTCAAATCTTAATAACGGTTTAATTTCTTTTAATCGCTTGTTTTTTTATGGGTTGATCTTCGATCAAATTCATCAACAGAAAATAATCAAATTTTGCGTCTGCCTGCAGGCCGATGCGTTGATAAAGTTGCTTATGGGTACCGCTGAAACGGACATCCCTTTTTAAAACTTCGGAGGAAGAGTAACGTTTGATTTGTGTTTCTCCCGATTCGTTTTCTATGACGTCAATCCAGCCGCCATTTTCTTGACGGTAACGACAGGCTTTCGATCCGTCGGCAAGGTATCCTCTGTTTTGTAAAACGCCTTCCGGTGCTAAAAATATCAGCTTAATATCCTCCATCATATTGTTGGCGAAATCTTTGGAATCAAAGGGAGGTAGGGCTCGTTTGACGTTGATCCCATGAGGGTTTGCTTCGGCTTCAAACAGCGACATGCCTTCCACCGTTATAATCGCGCAGGAGACCGAACGGGTATCGGGGAGAGCCAGCGTTATGCCGATAATCTGACTTTGTACTCTTCCGTCAAGACGGGCCTCGATGGCATGCACAAGACGATAATTTCTCTTTAAAAAAGGATCAGGGCAAACGAACGATTTTTCTTTACGTGGAGAAGAAGGTGCATTTATGATGGGCAGGGTCTGGCAGGAAGACAGAAAAAAAATCACTATCCAAAGAAGATGTCGCCTCATCGTACATCCTTAAAAATGGTCGGATCGATCGCGTGATTCATTTTAACATTACTGAAATTGATCTGGGTGATGTTATCGGGTCCTTCCAGAATTTTGACCGATTGGACAACCCGCGCTTGGGGCGCGAGATTAATTTCGATGCGTTCAATCATTCCTTTCATTTTTTTTCCCACCGGTGTCAGGATGATGCAGGTATTCTCTTTCCCGATGACGGTTGCTTTAAATGATGGATTCTGATCGAATCTGCCGTTCATCCATCCGGCAATTTCATTCAGAACGATTCTCATGGCCTGCACGCCATTTGTTTTATCTTCGACCCATTTCCCATCGGAATGCATATAGCGCCTGGCCTGCTGGTTGTGACTCAGTACAACGCTTTTCAGAGGCTTAATGTATTCCCAACGCAAAGAATCAGGCATTGCAAAATAAAAATAACCCTGAGAAACAAGTGGCCTGGATAGAATTTTCATGCTTTTTTTTTGCGTGAAATCTGCCTGGAGCGTTTTGATTTTTACAGATTCTTTGCGGAGCTTTTCAAAACCTTTTTCTTCCGCATGACAAACGTTGCCGTACAGGAAACAGAATCCTGTCAGAAGGATCATGAACAGAGATATCTTATGGTATAGGCGCATCAGCATATGCCACCATTAATGCCGATGACCTGACCGGTTACGTAAGAAGCATCATCGGAACATAAAAAGCGGATGACGCTGGCGACTTCCTGCGGTTTTCCCAACCTGGCCATGGGAATGATTTGTTTAATCTGATCAACCGGAGCGTCTTTGATCATATCCGTTTCAATCAAGCCGGGAGCGACGACGTTGACCCGGACTCCGAAACGGGCCACTTCGGACGCAAGTGAACGCGACGCGGCAATAATTCCGGCTTTCGCGGCCGCGTAGTTGGCCTGTCCGCGATTGGGCATCAACGCCGAAAGAGAGGAAACGGAAACAATGGAGCCGCGTTTTTTTCTGATCATTTCACGCAAAATGGGTTTAGTCATATGATAAAAACCATTCAAGCTGGTGTTGATGACACTGTCCCATTCCTCTTCGCCCAGTAACATAAACAGCCCGTCAGCGGTAATGCCGGCGTTGTTAATGAGCGCCTGGATATTTTTATATTGTTCGGTGATTGTCTTAACCGCATTTCTGGTCTGTTCCGAATCGGCGACATCGAATGGAATGATAGTGCCATCTCCACCTTCTGATTTCACCATATTCAATGTTTCCTGCGCCGCCGTCTCATTGGTCTTGAAGTTGATGATGACGAAATATCCGGCCCGCGCCAGTTGCACTGCCGTGGCGCGTCCTATCCCTCGGCTTGCACCGGTGATAATCGCTGTTTTTTTATCGTTCATATTTTTTACTCCCCGTAACAAAATTATTGATCGTTATCATTGAGACGCACGGCCTGAAGGACGGCTGTTGCAAGAATTTTTTCTCCCGTTTTAACCGTTCCCTCTACGACGCCGTAATTATCAAAAGCATCTTTGTTTTCCAGCAGAATAACCAGATGCGTATTCAACGGTATTTTCTCTTCATAAAACGCGGCATTTTTGATACCGACCAGCCAGCCCTTGACGGCGCCGGCACCCCGCTGCTTCCTCTTGTATCCTTCCACAATGGCAGCCGTTTGCGCAATTCCTTCGATCAACACCAGCGCATCAACGGTTTTTCCATCGGAAAGGGGCCAGTCCGGACCGACCATCGCGGCGCTCACAGCAGAATTCTCCTGTATATCAATGACGTGATTGATAATTTTTATCTTTTTGCGGTGCGGAATCAAACTGTCAATATCGATGTCAAGCATGGGTTGATGTCATCAAATTTTTTCTTAAACTAATGAAAAAAACATGCGGAAGTCAACAAGAATTATACCGGCTTTGATAATAGGTGCTTTTTCCTCCTTTTTACGGTAAAGAAATAAAAAAATCTTGAGCTGCCTGATGATGACGCAAGCAAAAAAAGATCCTTTTGTCGGCCTGTACAAAAAAATGCTGGAACTTTCCCCGAGCGTCTGCCGGAAAGATTTTACCTTCGGCGGATACAGTTACGGCGATGTTCTGGCGCTGGCGGCCGGCCTGAAGAAGATACTGGACAGGCGCAGCGGCAAAAAAAATATTTGTTTGTGCAGTGCGAATAAAGCGGTAACGGCTGCCTGCGCGCTGGCGGCGTTGAGCGGTTCCTGCAAGCTGGTCCTGCCTTACTCTTTTTCGGCCCATGCCATGAAAGAAATGTCCGAAGCGACCGGTTTCAATTATGCCATTGCGGATCATCCGGAAGAAATGCCGGAGGGGGTTGAAATCATCACGCCGGTTCCTGCTGCCCCGGAAATCCTCCGCCCCGAATCGCTGATCCATCCGGATGAAACGTTTCTTCGGCTTTTTACCGGCGGATCGACCGGCAAACCAAACGTCTGGTCGAAATCACCCCGCAACCTGCTGTCGGAAGCATTTTATTTGAAGGAAAGGTTCTGCCTGTCAACCAAAGATCTTTTTATTGCAACAGTACCGCCGTATCATATTTACGGTCTGCTTTTCACCGTTTTCCTTCCTTTTGTTGCCCGAGCCGCCGTGCTTCCAGATATCTATACCTTTCCGCAGGAGATCATTTCCACAATCAACAAACACAAAGCCTCTGTGCTGGTGTGTGTCCCCATTCATTACCGTGTTCTGAAGGTTGACAATCTGTCGGTTCCTTCACTGAGAGCGGCATATTCTTCTTCCGGAATGCTGGATCGTTCTGACAGTTTGTATTTTTACCGAAAGACAGGCCTGGGCATTACGGAAGTTTACGGTTCCACAGAAACCGGCGGAGTTGCTCTGCGTTCCGTCAGCGAACAAACGGAAAGCTGGAAGCCCTTCGATGTTGTCCGTTGGAAACTGGCGGGCAGCAGATTATCGGTACGGTCGGATTTTACCTCGCCTGAAATGGAGTACGATGCGGAGGGATTTTGCCTGACCGGCGACGAAGCCCGCGAAGATCGGGACAATCGTTTTATTCTTCTGGGCAGAGCCGATGGTATTGTCAAGATTGCCGGGAAAAGAGTCGATCTGGCCGATGTCCAGAATAAAATCAAATCGTTGCCCACGGTCAATGATGCGTATGTTCTGGCGCTGACCACGGATAAGGGGCGGTCCAGCGATATTGCGGCGTTGGTTGCCTGCGATCTGACAGAAACGCATCTCAAAAAGCTTTTGATGGAAAAACTGGAACCTTACGCTGTTCCCCGCCGTATCAAAATTGTGTCTTCAATTACCCGAACAGCGACCGGTAAGATAGACCGTCGTCGTGTAGAGAAACTTTTCATACCCGACAATAAATAACCGGCGGTTCAAAAAGCCGGTTTTCTCGTCAGAAAATATTACAAACATTTATAAATATTATGAAAGTTTTTGTGCTTGTATTGTTATTTGCCGGTAATTATGATACGTATCAAAAATAATTCCCAATGTAGAAGGCTGTCCGGCATCCGTAATTAATGTAAGACGTTACCTCATATTCAGATTGCAGAATAATTTATGAACATGAAACTGCATCCGA
>JAGOMJ010000042.1 GCA_017993615.1 Smithella sp.
TATTCTTATTTCGAAATTATCCATTTTTAAAACATCTTTCTGCTGTCCAGTATGATGGTCACCGGACCATCGTTGACCAGGTCTATTTTCATCATTTCCTGAAATTTTCCCGTGGCCAGACCGGGAATGAATGTTTTCGCCTGACGAACAAAATAGTCATAGAGCCTGCAGGCTTGAACAGGTTCTTCCGCAGCGTCAAACGAAGGCCGCCTTCCTTTGACGCAATTCCCCAGCAAGGTGAACTGCGAGACAACCATCATGTCTCCTTGGGTGTCGAGAAGAGAGAGGTTCATTTTGTCCTGATCATCTTCAAAAATTCTGAGGTTGACGGCTTTTTCCAGAATATAATCGGCATCCGCCTCGGTGTCCGATTTCTCAACACCCAGTAATATAAGAATTCCTTCGTTGATGGAGGAGAATACCTGACGATTAATGCTGACACAGGCGCGGTCAACTCTCTGAATGACTGCTCGCATTGACTCTTCCGTAAACAATTTTTATATATTTATCAATAAATCGTTATTCATTCAAGTTATTTCTGGAAAGAAAACCCTTCTTCTTTTTATTTCAGGAAATTCATTTTACTTGACAGCTATAATTTTTGTTGTTAAGGACACAAACTTTAAATAACCGAGACGTTGGTGAAAATATCCTTGATAGTTTTTCCCCGTAACGTCAAATACTCGAATTATATAAGGGGGATGCATCCATGATTTGCAAGACGGTTAAAGCGGGCTTTGACTGCGTTTTTATGACTAAAAACGGCTGCAGTTATACCAACGGCAGTTGTCAGGTTGTTGTTGAACAATGTGAAGGTTGCGGAAAAATATTTGAATATGAATCGGCCAGATATTGTAAGGTTTATCCCGATCCTGCAGGGAAGTGGCTGATTGGAAGGTGCCCGACAGCTACGCACGTAAAAATTGAAATCAAAGAAGCTCAAAAGATTAATCCGCTCAAGGCCTCCAAACGCGCCAGCAAAAAAGCTTAAAAACGAAAAGATGAAAAAAGCCGGCTTTTGAAAGCCGGCTTTTTTATATTAACTGACAATCTCCCTGATGTGTTGTAATTCCTGTTTGATCCGTATCAAGAAGAGTTTTTGTTTTTCGCTGTTTTTCTCTTCAGGCTCATCCGTATTGCGTAATTTTTGAAGCTGTTTTTTTGCGCCGTCAATGGTGAAGCGTTGTGCGTAGAGAAGATTTTTAATGGTCAGCAATTCCTGCACATCCTTTTTTCTGTACAGCCTTTGAGCGGTTTTCGTTCTCATGGGATTGACTGTTTTGAATTCAGTCTCCCAGTACCGGATGACATAGGGTTCCACATTGAGAATTTTGCTTACTTCGCCGATGCGAAAATAAGCTTTATCGGGAATGATCGTTTCCATAACGTTCTCAAAGTCTTTAAGGCTGAAGTAAAACCAAAAAATTATTTCAAATACGCCGTGCTTATGAAATCAACCGGACCGGCTAATGTCCAAATTTAATTCAGGGCTTTGCGCAGCACCTGTGAGGATTTGAACGTCAGCACCCTTCTTGCCGTAATGGAAATTTCCTGCCCTGTCTGAGGATTACGTCCGCGGCGGGCTCTCTTCTCCTTGACCATAAAATTGCCGAAGCCGGATATCTTGACTTTTTCGCCATTGGCCAGACAATCCTTGATAAGATCAAAAACCGCTTCAACGATATCTGAAGAATCTTTTTTGGAAAAACCGAGTTTCTCATGAACATTCTGAATAATATCAATCTTCGTCATATTTTACCTCCATTTTATTTACTTAGTGAATATTTTATGATCTTAGTTTTGCACCGGTCACATTGACGGTTTTCTGCACGATTCTGTCGTGAACGGCACTTGCTTCGGCGTCAGTCAATGTTCTGTCGTTGGCGCGGTAAGAAAATCGCAATCCCAGACTCTTTGTTCCTTCCGGAATTCCTTTGCCCTTATATACATCAAAAATACTTACATTTTCAAGCAATTCTTCCATCTGGCTCAAGACAATGTCTATCATTTGCTCTGCTTCCATCGGATCGGGAATGACAAACGCAGCATCGCGGATAACAGCCGGAAATTTCGACACTTCGTTAAAGGATAGGCTGTTTTGCTCACAAACCCTGCTGAGAATATCGATATTCATTTCAAATACATAAATTGTATTGCGGATATCCAGTTTTTCCAGAACATCCGGATGTATTTCTCCGACAGCACCGATTACGGTTTCATATAAAACTATGTGACAGGCTTTTCCCGGATGCAAAAAGGACTCGTCCGTCGTTGCTGCGTAGCGGCAGTTCTGAATCTTGAAGTCACAAAAGATATTTTCCAGAGCTCCTTTTAAAGTATAAAAGTCCACCGTCTGTTCGGAGTTCCAGAAATCATCTCTGATCTTTCCCGTGATGAGTCCCGCAATCATGGTTTTCTCTTCGGGCAATTCCCCTTCCCGTCGATGCAAAAATATCCGGCCGATTTCAAAAAGTTTCAAATCGAATGCGCCGTTATTGAAATTTCTTTTGGCCGTATCCAGCAACCCGTAAATCAGATTTGTCCGCATCGTGGAGAGCTCTTCTCCCAGCGGATTTTTGATTCTGACTGTATTTCGTCTTTCATCTGTTGCGGGCAGGGAAAGCATATCCGCGGCAGAGGGTGTACCGAAACTATAATTGACAATTTCCGTAAACCCACTTCCCGTCAACAGTTGACGAAGTCTTTCTTCCATATCCAGACGGGCAATAACGTCCAGTTCGTTGACGGATACGTCGGGCAGCGTAACAGGTACTCGATCGTAACCGTAGAGTCTGACGATTTCCTCAATCAGATCGATTTCTCTTTCAAGATCTACCCTGCAGGTCGGAGGCGTCACCAGATATCTGCCCTTCCCTTCCGGTTTCACCGTCATGTCGAGCCGCCGTAATATTTTCAAAACATCCCGGGCGGCGATTTTTGTGCCGATAATTTTGCGGATCCTGTCGAGCCGCAAAGGAATATCTCCGGCTGAAGAAATTTTCCGAGGATATTCATCGATATAATTTTTACAGATAGAACCTCCGGACAGATCGACCATAAGCTGGGCGGCACGGTCAAGGGCTCTGACCACACCGTCGGGATCGATTCCCCGTTCAAAACGAAATGCAGCATCCGTCGACATGCCCAGTTTTCTCGAGGAAGAACGAATCGAGGTCGGACGAAAATACGCACTTTCCAAAAGCACCGTTTGCGTGTCTTCTTTGACTTCGGAATTCAGCCCCCCCATAATGCCGCCAATGGCCACCGGTTTGATGCCGTCGCAGATTAAAACGGTATCGGCGGGAAGCGTGCGTATCTTGCCGTCAAGCGAAATAAATTCTTCGTTTTCAAGGGACCGCCGGACAACGATTCTTCCCTCTTCCAGAAAACGGAAATCAAACGCGTGCAGCGGCTGACCCGTTTCCAGCATTACAAAATTGGTGATATCCACGATATTGTTGATCGACCGCAGTCCTGCGGACTCCAGACGAAGCCTCATCCATCTGGGCGACGGAGCGATGGCGATATTTTTGATCACGCGGGCGGTGTAACGCGGGCAAAGATCGGAATCGATAATTTTTACGGAGGTTAGGGAATGGATGTCCGGAGCCTTTTCGTGAATCCGGACAGCAGGCCATTTGATTTTTCTTCCGGTCAGGGCGGCGACTTCTCTGGCGATGCCGATCATGCTCAGACAATCCGGACGATTGGGCGTTACGTTGACATCCAAAACCGTATCCTCAAGGTTCAGAGCCTCTTCCAACGGTTGACCGAGTACAAGATCCGGGGACAGTTGCATAATGCCCGTGGCATCGCTTCCTATTTCCAGTTCGGCTTCGGAACAGAGCATGCCGTCCGATTTTTCACCGCGAAGAACCGAGGATTTGATCGTATAGCCTCCCGGAATCACCGCGCCGACTTTCGCCAGCGGAACGATATTTCCCGGTGCAATATTTTTGGCTCCACAGACGATCCGATAAAGGTCCTTTCCGTCATGCACATCGCACAAAGACAGACGCTCTGCGGACGGATGCGGGCCGACCGATATGATTTTTGCCACCACAACGCCGCTGAAGGACGGACCGACTTTTTTTATTTCGTCCACTTCCAGCCCGGCCATCGTCAGTTTGTCGGCCAGGTCCTTCGCCGTTAATTGCACATCGACATAATCTTTAAGCCACGTGAGACCGACCAGCATAAAGAAAAAATCTCCTAAAATTGTTTGAGGAAACGGATATCGTTTTCGAAAAATAAACGGATATCGGAAATGCCGTATTTCAACATGGCAATACGTTCCAGCCCCAGTCCAAAAGCAAATCCGGAATATTCGTCCGGATCATAGTCGACATTTCTGAAAACCGCCGGATCGACCATGCCCGATCCGAGAATTTCCAGCCAGCCGCTTTGTCCGCAAACCCTGCAGCCTTTGCCGCCGCACATCACACAGCAGATGTCCACTTCCGCAGACGGTTCCGTAAACGGGAAAAAACTGGGGCGGAAACGCAGCATGGTTGAACTGCCGAAGATCTTCTTCAAGAACGCCGACAGGATTCCCTTCAGATCGCCGAAGGTCACGTTTTTATCTACCAGCAGACCTTCGATCTGATGAAACATCGGCGTGTGCGACACATCGGAATCGCGGCGGTACACTTTTCCGGGAGATAAGATTCTCAACGGCGGCTTGATCTTTTCCATGACCCTGATTTGAACAGGCGACGTGTGCGTCCTTAAAACGATGTTCTCATCAATATAAAAGGTATCCTGCATGTCCCGCGCGGGATGATCTTTCGGTATATTCAGTGCTTCAAAATTATAATAATCCAGTTCGATTTCCGGTCCTTCCACGATGGAAAAACCGAATGACGAGAAAACGGAACAGATTTCTCTGCGGATCTGAACCACAGGATGCACACGTCCGCAGTTGACGGATCGTCCCGGCAGCGTGACATCAATTTTTTCCTTGAAGAGCGCTTGTTCTTTATTCCGGCTTGTGTACTGCTCAATGGCCTGATCAAGCCTGGCATTCAGAGAATTTTTCAACTCGTTGCAGCGTTTACCGAAAAGCGGCTTTTCTTCATCAGGCACCCGGGAGATGTTTCTTAAAAGACCGGTTAGAAGGCCTTTTCTGCCCAGATATTTCGTCTTGACAGTCAAGACCTGCTCCTCGGACGTGGCGGTACTTAATTCCGACAAAGCATCGCTTTCCAGTTGTTGAAGCTCTTTCATCATAGCAGTAGTTTACTTGCCTTTGGCAATGGTCACGACCTGCGCAAATCCCTGAGGATCATTGACGGCCAGTTCCGCCAGAATTTTACGATCCAGTTCAATACCGGATTTTTTCATCCCGTCGATCAGGCGGCTGTACGTAATGTTGTTATCGCTTGCGGCGGCATTGATGCGCGCAATCCATAACTGGCGGAATTCCCGCTTTCTCGCCCGGCGGTCACGGTACGCGTATTTCATCGCCTTGTTAACCGCTTCCGTAGCCGTTCGAAGCAAGCGGCTGCGGGCGCCAAAGAACCCTTTGGCCAGTTTCAAAACCTTTTTTCTTCTTTTACGAGCGTTGACGCTCCTTTTTATCCTGGACATTTCTTTTTCTCCTCATTTACAGATAACTCGTAAATTATCCCCGGTCCATTACATGTAGGGAATAAGTTTTTTAATTTCTCTTGCGTTTGCCGAATCAACAATCGTTGATTTTCTTAACGTCCTTTTTCTCTTTGTCGTTTTTTTCGTGAGGATGTGACTGGCAAACGCTTTGCTGCGTTTAATCTTCCCTTTGGCGGTCAGTGAAAAGCGTTTTGCAGCTCCTCGGTGTGTTTTTAATTTTGGCATGTGATCACCTTTCCATATTTATTGTTTTTTTGGTGAAAGAATCATCACCATATTGCGTCCTTCCAGACGGGGCTCCTGATCGATGATACACTCATTGGCGAGTTCATCCCGTATTTTTCCCATCAGCTTTCTGCCGATATCGGTAAATGCGATTTCTCTGCCTCTGAACATCATGGAGACCTTTACTTTATCATGATTCTTCAAAAACTTTTTGATGTGTTTCATCTTGACCTGCACATCATGTTCTTCCGTTTTCGGTTTTAATTTAATTTCCTTAACCTGAATTACGGTCTGGCTCTTTTTGGCATCATGCAGTTTCTTGTTCTGCTTGTAGCGATACTTCCCGTAATCCATTATTTTACAGACCGGGGTATCGGCAGATGCGGAAACCTCCACCAAATCCAGACCGGCTTCTTCCGCCTTGGCAAGTGCCTCTTCCAGGGAAATAACGCCCAACTGTTTACCGTCTTCACTGATGACGCGAACATTGGCCGATTTGATTTCTCTGTTGATTCTTAAATCCTTTACTATAGGTCACCTCCTGAAATTAAATTTATCTTATCCGAATGTCGTTTATTATTTATTTTGATCACAAGTTTGATGTACTAATGTAATGAACTGATCAACGGGCATGGCGCCCATGTTCTTTCCGTCGCGTGTGCGGGGTGCAACGGCGCCCGCGTCCATTTCCTTGTCGCCGATAACAAGCATATAGGGAATTTTCTGCAGCTGAGCCTGTCGTATCTTATACCCCAGTTTCTCATTGTCAAAATATCGCTCGGAGCGGATGCCGGATGCGATCAGCTTATCATGCACTGTCTGAGCGTAAGGGATATGCTTGTCGGTGACCGTCAGCAAAACGCACTGGGTCGGCGACAGCCAGACGGGAAACGCGCCGGCGTAATGTTCGATGAGCACCCCCATGAAACGCTCAATCGCGCCGAGAATCACCCGGTGCAGCATGACCGGACGATGCTTTTCTCCGTCCGGTCCGATATAGCTTAAATCGAATCTTTCCGGAAGCGTGAAGTCGCATTGGATCGTGGCGCACTGCCATTTTCTTTTCAGGGCGTCTTTGAGCTTGAAATCGATCTTCGGGCCGTAGAAAGCACCGTCGCCGGCATTCACATCATAGGCAATGTGATTGTCCTTGAGCGCGTTTTCCAGCGCAGAGGTGGCCAGATCCCAATCGGCGTCTGTGCCGATTGATTTTTCCGGCCGGGTGCTTAATTCCACCTCATATTCAAATCCGAAAATTCCCATGGCATGGCTGACAAAATCGGCAATGCCCCGGATTTCCGAATTCAGCTGTTCGGGTGTGCATAAAATATGAGCATCATCCTGGGTGAATTGTCGCACTCTCAGCAAACCGTGCAGAACCCCCGTCTTTTCATGACGATGCACCGTGCCCAGTTCAAAATAACGCAGCGGCAAATCCCGATAACTTCTGATTTTTGATTTATAGATCAGCATATGGGACAGACAGTTCATCGGCTTGATACCGTAAACCTGCTCATCCACTTCAGTAAAATACATATTTTCCCGGTAATGGTCAAAATGCCCGGATTTTTTCCAGAGATCCACCTTGAGGATCTGCGGTCCCATGACCATATCGTATCCGCGTTTGAGATGTTCCTTTCTTTCCCATTCCTCAATCAGATAACGCAGCAGCATCCCCTTGGGATGGAAAATAATCAGGCCTGCTCCGGCTTCATCGTTGACCTGAAACAGATCCAGTTCCCTGCCCAGACGCCGATGATCTCTTTTACGGGCTTCTTCCAGCAGGGTCAAATATCCCTGAAGCTCATTTTCAGTAGCAAAACCAGTTCCGTAGATACGCTGCAGCATTTTGTTGTTTTCATTGCCTCGCCAGTAGGCTCCGGCAACGCTGAGCAGCTTGAAGGCTTTGATCATTCCCGTTGACGGGATGTGGGGGCCGCGGCATAAATCAACATAGCCGCCCTGTTTATAAAGGCTGACCGTCTTGACGTCATGAGACAGATCGTTGATTAATTCAACTTTGTAATTTTCTTCTCTTTCCTCGAATAACGCAACGGCTGCTTCACGGGACAGTTCTTCCCGGACAAAAGGATTATCCGCCTTTGTGATTTCTTTCATCCGTTTTTCGATTTTCGGAAAATCATCCGTCGTGAAGGTTTCATGATATTCAAAATCGTAGTAAAAGCCGTCTTCGATGGACGGGCCGATACTCACTTTCGCACCCGGAAATACATCCTGAACAGCCTGAGCCATGACGTGAGATATACTGTGCCTCAAGATAGACAACCCTTCAGCGGAGGACAGGTCGATGAGATCAATTGTGGCGTCTCGGTCAAGCGGACGGCTGAGATCAGCCGGGATGCCGTTGATTTTTACGGCCACGGTATGGGCCAGAGCTTCCTTTTTCCAGGCACTGACGGCTTCAGCCGCCGGCGTTGACCGGTTGAAGGATAATTCCTGATGATCTGGAAAAGTAATTTTTATAGTCATATCATTCGTCAAAGCACCTTAACTTCATTTTAAAAGGGCATCACTGTCTTGCTGATGCCCTTTGTTATTATGAAATCAAGACGTAATTTATATAAAAATGGTAGGCAAGCAGGGATTTGAACCCTGGACATCCACCGCGTCAGGATGGCGCTCTCCCCCTGAGCTACTTGCCTACGGTAAAAACCGGATTTTTTTAACGACGTGTTGATAGCAGCAAAATATTGCCGTGTCAAGCTAAATGTCTTATTTATTAGCCTATTTTTCTGAGCTGTGATTTAAAAACTTTATTCCCTTGAATATATATACCAATCCGGAGACAACCGTAAAAAAAGCGGTGCCCCACGAAAGAACGTTAATGAAATCAATGCGCATTAATTCAAATGGAAATATTTTAACAAAAAGAGCAATGAAAACGGTCCCTATTTGTAAAGCTGTTGTGATTTTGCTGATAAAAACCGGTTTAATTTCATACGTTACCGACATCATCGTTAATGTGATGATACCGATGACAATGATCAGATCCCTGCTGATGACAATGACAGTCAGCCATCCCGGAATCAATCCGAAAATGGACAAGGCAATAAAACTCGTCGATAAAAGAATTTTATCAGCAAGCGGATCCAGAAAAGCGCCCAGTTCGGTTTGCTTCTTCAAGAGTCTGGCCAGCGCACCGTCCAGTGCATCCGTGATACCGGCGATGGAAAATGCAATCAACGCGTTTGCATATTCTTCCTGAATGAGGAATATGACAATCACCGGGACCAGTATAATTCTGAGCAAAGATATCAGATTGGGAATATTCATCGCATAGTCATTTCAAAAATAATTTGCCGGTCTTTTCGTAATCTCTGTTCTGCTTTGCTTAATGAATAAAGTTCGGCCCGTCGGGCAATGTTTCCATTATTTTTTTCAGAATTTTATTGATCAGCGGTTCAACCGCTTCATGCGCCTTGATTTCCAGTCTCTTTTGGCCCAACGCAAAACTCGTTTCTGCGGCATGTGTCTGCGTTTTCCAAACAACGTCATCCGTTTCTGTGCGGCGCAACACACAACTCACGTCAGCGGTTGTCGACGCATAAAACAATTTATATTGCGTATTTTTTTTCAAGGAGCAGGACATGACCGTTTCCGCGTCTATCTTATCCGTCAGAGCCTGCGGCGGCATGGAAGATGTCTTGTCGTCGGCATTGCCGGGCGCCTGGCCCAGGCGTTGATCCACGTCTTCCGGGGATATCTTGGGGTAGCCCTTAAAAAAAATTTCTTCGAAAATCCTGGTACGGAGGAACTGAGCGTCTTTAACGTCCGCATCCGTGGCGGTTTCTATCGGAAGGATGGCAATGGATTTTATGCTGAGTTTTGCCGTCTCATCCTTGATTGATTTTTGCGTATTGCCGAAGCATCCGCTCAGAATCAGCATCCCCAGAACAAGAAAAACGATATTTTTGAAATAGGTCATATCCTCTTTAAACTCTATTCGTCATGACGGTTCATTTTTGATTTTTTCAATTTCTTCCTTGATCACTCTTTCCGCTATTTCCGGAACGATCCTGCGGACAATACGTTCCACGATCTCGTCGGCTCTTTTGAGAATGTCTTCGTAGATTTTATCCCCGATCTGATGATCTTCAATGACATCCACCAGAGTATACACGTCCTTTGCTATGGAGCCGTTTTCGTAACTCCGTCCGTCAACAACAATCACTTCCTGATTATTTTCAGCATTATCAGGCAACTCATCCTTAAGATCATGGATGATTTTATCGTCATCGGTTATGGAATTTGCATCCATCGTCATCTCCTTGTCCAGACGCTTAACCAAACACGGTAAATTTGCAGCGTGTTGGTTTGTTATCATAGAGCATAAAACAGTTCAAGATATATATCATAATCGGACGGCATGAAAAAATACCATCAATATGCTATTTTAATTGTTGACATTCCCGAATTATTTCATATTAATATTCGCCAAATAAATTGTGAATTGAAAAAATGACGAAACGGATACTGATTACAGGTGGTGCAGGTTTTATCGGTTCTCACCTTTGCGACAAACTTCTGGCACAGGGGCATGACGTCATCTGTCTGGATAATTTTTTCACAGGCGATAAAAATAATATTGCTCATCTTCTGGGACATAAACGTTTTGAGCTGATCCGTCATGACATCATCAATCCTGTTTATCTGGAAGTGGAAGAAATATACAATCTTGCCTGTCCCGCGTCTCCGGTTCATTACCAGTACAATCCCATTAAAACGATCAAAACCAACGTCATGGGAGTAATTAATGTTCTCGGCATCGCCAAGAGGACAAAAGCCAAAATTCTTCAGGCGTCCACATCGGAGGTGTACGGCGATCCGGACGTCCATCCGCAGAACGAATCCTACTGGGGGAAAGTGAATCCGGTCGGCATCCGCAGTTGCTATGATGAAGGCAAAAGAGCGGCAGAATGCCTGATGATGGATTATCGTCGGCAAAACGGCGTCAACACGAAAATCGTCCGCATCTTCAACACCTACGGTCCGCGGATGGCGTTGCATGACGGCCGCGTGGTAAGCAATTTTGTCATTCAGGCCCTGCAGAACAAAGTCATCACTGTCTACGGCGACGGTTCTCACACGCGATCATTCTGTTTTGTCGACGATATGATTACCGGGCTCATCCGGATGATGAATGCCCCCGACGATTTTTACGGTCCGGTCAATCTCGGCAACCCGGAAGAATTTACCATTCTGGAACTCGCGCAAACCGTTATCCGGCTTACAAACAGCCGCTCCAGAATAGAATTCCTGCCCCTGCCTCAAGACGATCCTGTTCAACGCAGGCCGGATATCTCGCTGGCAAAAGCCGGCATCGGCTGGTGGCCTCAAATCAGTCTCGAGGAGGGGTTGCTCAAAACCATTGACTATTTTCGTCAGGTATTAAAAAATACATAAACGCACAGAGGTAAGAAATAAATGGCTATCAGAAAAAAAATCCTTTGCATCGGAGCCGGTTATGTCGGCGGCCCTTCCATGGCGATGATCGCCCACAAATGCCCCGATTACCGGGTGACCGTCGTGGATATTAATCCTGAACGGATTGATGCGTGGAATTCGGAGCAGTTGCCCGTTTTCGAACCCGGTCTCGATACGATTGTAAAAAAAACCCGCGGCAAAAATTTATTTTTCAGAAAAGACATTGAAAATCAAATCCGGGACAATGACATTATTTTCGTCAGCGTCAACACCCCGACGAAAAGCTACGGCGCCGGAGCACACATGGCGGCCGATCTGCAATATGTGGAAAAAACTGCGCGCCAGATTTTAAAGAACTCGCAATCGTCAAAAATCGTAATCGAAAAAAGCACCTTGCCGGTAAAAACCGCGCTGGCGATGGAAAAGATTTTATCCTCCCGAAAAGGGAAGATCCGGTTTGATGTTCTCTCCAATCCCGAATTCATGGCCGAAGGCACCGCCGTGAAAGATCTGGAAAATCCCGACCGCGTTTTGATCGGCTCGCGCGAGACCCCTGGCGGATTAAAGGCGAGAGATCACCTCATCAAAATTTACACGCGTTGGGTTCCCTTAAACAGGATCATCACCTCCAGCATCTGGAGCAGCGAATTGTCCAAACTGGTCGCAAACGCCTTCCTCGCGCAGCGGGTGTCCTCCATCAATTCCATATCTGCGTTATGCGAAAAAACAGACGCCGACATCGATGAAGTCGCCAGGGCGGTCGGCATGGATAAACGAATCGGCGATAGATTTCTCAAGGCCGGCATCGGTTTCGGCGGATCCTGTTTTAAAAAAGACATTCTGAATCTGGTGTATTTGTGCAATCATTACGGATTGCGTGACGTCGCCGCCTACTGGGAAAATGTCCTCCGCATCAACGAATATCAGCGGGAGCGTTTTGTAAATCATATTCTTCACAGCATGTTCGGAACGCTGTCGGAGAAAAAGATCTGCATCCTGGGTTTTGCTTTCAAGGCCGATACAGGCGATACGAGGGAAAGCCCCGCTTTTTATATTACGCAAAAACTGGTGGCGGAACAGGCCGACGTTGTTATTTCCGATCCCCGGGCATTGAAAAATGCCGCCGCAGATCTGTCGGGAATCAAAGGAAATGTAAAATTTGTCGACGATCCTTACAGAGCTGCCGCGGACTGTCACGCGGTGCTCATTTTAACGGACTGGGATTTATACCGCAGACTGGATTACCGGAAAATATATCGCTCCATGATCAAGCCGGCCTTTCTTTTTGACGGCCGCAACATTCTGGATCATCAGCAGTGCTTCTCCATCGGGTTCAATGTTTATCCCATCGGAAAACGGGCGCTGACGCATTTTTAAAATAGTTTACGGGCAGGCGTCAACAAAATCGAAGGCATTTTTTATCAGATTAATTTCATTGGCCTGAACGGCCAGGGTGACCGCCACGACATCAAAACGTGCTTTCTTGTCGGACATTTTTTTGGCTTGAAGATACCACAAGGCCAATTGAGACAATTTTTTTTGCTTTTGGATGCCGACAGCCTGTTCGGGATATCCCAGAGCATGCGATTTTCTTGTTTTGACCTCAACAAAAACGATCTCCTGATGATCCCGGGCGATAATGTCAATCTCCCCCAGAGGACAGCGGAAATTGGTTTCCAGGATCTGATAACCGTTGCCGGTCAGAAAATCAGCAGCCAGCCGCTCCCCTTTTTTCCCGGTAATGATTTTTGTCATGTTTTGCATTTAACCGTTAAACTCAAATGATGCCTGATGAAGATTTTTAACATGAAATGATTTCCGGTGAATTTTACAGATGCCGAATGTTCTGATGGCGTTGAGATGCTCCCGGGTTCCGTAGCCTTTATTTTTCCGGAAATTATATTGCGGAAACTGACGATGATACATTTCCATAATCCGATCCCGTGTCACTTTGGCGATAATTGAGGCAGCAGCAATGGAGACGCTGAGGCTGTCTCCTCTAACCAGAGGCTTCTGGGGCGTGATGATCGGCACAGGATACAAACCGTCGACGAGCAGATAATCGGGCGAAACATCGAGTTCGAGAACAGAGTCGCGCATGGCCTGTAAAGACGCCTGCAGAATATTCACTTGATCGATTGTTTCAACGTCAACGACCTTCATCCCGATGGCCAGGGCATCGTTTTCAATGACGTTGTATAATTTTTCTCTTTTTGGAGAGGAAAGTGTTTTAGAATCTTTTATCTCAGAATGGATATAATCGGGAGGAAACACGACTGCAGCCGCAACGACCGGACCGGCCAACGGCCCTCTGCCCACCTCATCAACACCGGCAATAAAATGATATCCTTCTTTGCGGGCAATTTTTTCAAAAGTATCCATTTCGGAAGATACATCCCCGATCCAAGAGCTTGCGTACCTGTGAAGGCACGCCGCTCTCGGGCAGAACAATTTTTATGATTTGGCCGCGTCTTTAATTCTGGCTTTTTTGCCCCGTAATTCCCTTAAATAATAGAGGCGCGAGCGGCGCACCTTACCCCGGCTGACAACATCAATTTGATCGATGATCGGTGAATGCAAGGGAAACGTTCTTTCAACACCGACACCGTAGGAGATTTTTCTGACCGTAAAATTGGCCCGGCTGTTTCCGTGTCTTTTACGGATGACGACACCTTCAAACGCCTGAATCCTCTGTTTCTGGCCTTCAATAATTCTGACATAAACTTTGACGGTATCCCCTGTTTTAAAAGCGGGGATATCCCCTCTGGTTTGTTCTTTCTCAGTCAATTCCAAAATATTCATGTTTTCCTCCCGCAAATTTTGCTTAAAAAATCAATCTCTCATGATTCTGTCCATAATAACGGCTACGGCGGACCGTACCGACAGATGATTATAACCGGCCATCCCCTTGATCGGCTCTAACCTAAAATCCGACTCGTGAATCAGTTTTTCGGAGATTCCGGATCCTGTGCCAAAAAGAAGCATATAAACGTCATTTTCCTTTTTCAGGCAATCTTTCAATTCGGCAAACGTTAAAACATCGCCTTGAGCAGGACCGGCACCCGTCGCTACGCTCTTCGGTTTACGCCCTGTCCGACGGACGATGTCGTCAACAACGTTCTGCAAACTCTCTCTGATATGGATCAGGCTGAAAGCGTTTTGACGATGAGGATTATATTGCGCACCGAATCCTTCCTGCCAGTGATTGACAATGTCCTGCGCCAGACGGCGTTGCCTTGCTGCCGGGTTGACGATATAAAAACCGGCGGCGCCATACGTTTTGGCAACCCGGGCAATGTCGTGAATGTCCATATTGGCAATGGCCGTCGTGACAATCCGGCCGTTTTTATCGTATACCGGATAATGTAAAAGAGCGATGTAAAGCATTTCCTTTGCCGTGTGACATCATTGATCCCGCACATTCAAGCGGAAACCCATACATTAAATATTTCTGAAAATCAAGGTTTTATATATCTTCCATCTTAATTTTTTCAAGCAGTTTTCTGTCCTGATCGGAGAGCTTCATTTTTTTGAGCAAATCGGGTCGCTTCCGCCGGGTTTTCCTCAACGATTCTGTTTTGCGCCACATCTCGATTTCAGAATGATTTCCGGAAAGCAATACCTCCGGCACCTTCCAGCCCTTATAGACGGCCGGCCGTGTGTATTGGGGGTACTCCAGAAGATTCTGTGAAAAAGATTCGGTGAATGTCGATTCCGGATTGCCAAGGAATTCCGGCAGAAGACGGGAAACCGCATCAATCAGCACCATTGCCGGCAACTCCCCTCCGGTCAGAATATAATCGCCGATAGAAATTTCACGGTCCACCAGGTGCTGTCTGATGCGTTCATCAACGCCCTCATAGCGCCCGCAGATGATGATGATCCTTTTTTTTTCAGAAAGTTCCGTTGCGATCTGCTGATTAAGAACCTCCCCCTGAGGCGTCATCAGAATAACAGTCGGTTCTTCTTGGTGTTTCTTTCTGATGGCCGACAACGCCTTTTCCACCGGCTCCAGCTTCATCACCATACCGCACCCGCCGCCGTAGGGAGCGTCATCGGTCATATTATGTCTGCCGCTGGTCCATTTGCGTATGTCATGACATTCTACATGAATAATCCCTTTTTCCTGCGCTTTTTTCAGAAGACTGTAGCCAAGGGGCGACGTAAACATGTCCGGGAAAATGGAAAGAATGTCAAAATGTATCACGTTTACAATCCATCCGGAATTTTGACGGTCATAATCCGCTGTTCAAGATCTATCCGTTTTATAACGCCGGAAATTGCCGGCAGGAGGATTTCCTCTTTTGCCTTCCGGCAGACATATACATCATTACTCCCCGTGGGGAAAACCGATTCGATTTTTCCGAGGTAATCTCCCGCGTCGCTGTAAACATCAAGGCCGATGATTTCGTGAACGTAATACTCCCCGGCCGGAAGTTTTTTTAAAACATCTTTAGAAAAATAAACCCGGCCGCCGATCAGATGCCCGGCCGAGTTTACGTCGTTAATCCCCTCGAGTTCTATAAATAACGCGTTGCGGGATTGTTCCATTTTGTTCAGGCAAAAACGATTTTTTTGCCCCGGAGTTTTTTCAATATACACAACATCGGGTTTTGATATTTTATTTCCGCTTTTAAGATAAGATAAAATTTTCAAACACCCGCAAAGACCGCGGGTTTTGACAATCTCTCCAACTTCAAAGAGATCCATGGTCTGCCTATTCGATTATTTCTAAAACAGCTCGCTTATGCGCCTTGGCGGAAGCCGCGCTTAAAATCATCCGGATCGCCTTGGCGGTCCTTCCCTGTTTGCCGATGACTTTACCGAGATCTTCTTTGGCCACGCGCAGTTCAATAACAGATGTTTGTTCGCCGATGATTTCAGTAACTTCCACCTTATCCGGATAATCTACCAAAGCCTGAGATATATATTTGATCAATTCCTTCATCGTCATAACCTCCGCTGAGTTTAATTAAGTCCTTCTAGAAATAATTTCCGATACAGAACACACCCCAAACATTGTGATTAAAAAATTATTTGATCTTGGCTTCTATCCCCTTTGCCTTCAGCAAGTTAGCGACTGTCAGAGTTGCCTTGGCACCCTTTTGCAACCATTTACGAATGCGTTCTTCCTTGACAAGGACTTCCGCAGGATTTTTCTTGGGATCGTAATTGCCTAAAATTTCCAGAAATCTTCCATCGCGGGGAAATTCGCTGTCCGCTGCCACAATTCGATAAAAAGGTTTGCCTTTGGCACCCATCCGGGCGAGTCTAATTTTAACAGCCATTGATTTGTCCTATTACCTCCTTAAAATAATAATTTTTCTATTTTTTTATCATACTTTAATTTATATTAAAAGGGAAAATTCCGCATCAGAGATTTTATTCCATCTTTTTTATTAAATTTTTTCATCATTTTTCTTATTTCCATGTAATTTTTCAGTAAAAGATTCACATCCTGAACGGTGGTTCCGCTGCCCATAGCGATTCTTTTGCGCCGCCTGCCGTCGATAATCAGATAATTGTGCCTCTCCTTTCGGGTCATGGAATCGATGATCGCGGTAATTTTGACCAGTTGTTTATCATCCGGCTCCATATCTTTGAGGGCTTTCATTTTTCCCAGGCCGGGAATCATTCCCATAATATCCTTGATGGATCCCATTTTTTTAATCTGCACCAGCTGGTTGCGAAAGTCCTCCAACGAAAAACTGTTCTTGCGGATGCTTTTTTCGAGCTCCAGAGCCGTTTTTTTATCGATATTGGCCTGCGCCTTTTCCACCAGGGAAAGAATGTCGCCCATTCCCAGAATACGCGAGGCCATTCTTTCGGGATGAAAAACTTCCAGATTGTCAATTTTTTCTCCCACCCCGACAAATTTGATCGGCTTTCCGATCACCGATTTCAAGGACAAAGCGCTGCCGCCACGGGCATCGCCGTCCATTTTGGTCATAATCACGCCGTCGATTCCGATCAATTCGTTGAATTTGACTCCCACATTGACGGCATCCTGTCCGGTCATAGCGTCGGCGACATAAATAATTTCAGCGGGATTGACCCTGCTTTTAATTTTTTGGAGTTCTTCCATGAGGAGATTGTCGATATGCAGCCGGCCCGCCGTGTCGATCAGCAGCACTTCATACCCGTTTTTTTTCGCAAATTCCACGGCCTGAGCGCAAATCTCCACGGGGTCTTTCAGGTTTTTATCTTCAAATACGCCGGTGTGGATCTGTTTACCAAGCAGCGCCAGCTGTTCGATTGCCGCCGGACGATAAACGTCCGCAGAAACCAGACATATTTTTTTCTTTTCCTGGGATAACAGCAAGGCCAGCTTGGCGGCAGTGGTTGTTTTACCGCAGCCCTGCAGGCCGACCAGCATAATGACCGACGGAATGCGCGCTCCGAATTTTATTGTGGCGCTGCTGCCGCCCATGAGTTCCACCAGCCGGTCATGAACGATCTTGACGATCTGCTGGCCGGGGGTGATGCTTTCGAGGACTTCCCGGCCCACGGCCTTGACACGCACATCTTCGATGAAATCTTTGGCCACTTTAAAATTGACATCCGCTTCCAGGAGGGCCATGCGGATTTCCTTGAGCGAGGCATTGATATTTTCCTCGTTTAAAACGCCGCGCCCTTTAAGTTTTTTAAAAATATTATCCAGTTTTTCAGAAAGACTTTCGAACATAACCCTTCAACCATTTCATCCTTATTATTTTAGTTTGTCCTGACATCTACTTTTTTGATTATGCAATGCATGCCCGTCCTGGCATTGATTTTTTTGACGGCCTGTTGCGCCTGACTTTTTTCTTTAAATCCCGTTGCAAAAACCCGGAACATGCTTCCCTGCCCTTTCACGTCAATTTTGACAATTTTGGTTTGAAAACCCAGGGCGGCGATTTTCCCGGTGATCCGATACGCCGTTGATTTGTCCTTCAGCGAAGCCACCTGCACGATAAATTTGGCCTGATCGGGACGGGATTCCGTTACGCCTGCCGGCGATGGAGAGGATTCCTTTAAAGCGGCCATTTCCTTTTTGGCGGGCTCTTCTTTAGAGGGTGTGATTGCTTCAGGTTTTATCGGCACCGCCGTTTCAATATGAAATTTGCCCTTCAAAAGTTCTTCTTCATTGATCGCTTTGGCTTCCGGCGTCGTTTTTTCGGGAAATGTTTCCGTTTCGTCCAACCCCTTCTTTTTCATGAGCGTATCATGATAAGTCAGGTCGATGTTATCTTCGGCGGGAAGAGGTCCGGGGGCTCCGGTTTGCGCGACGTTTTGCTCGGCCATTTTAATCTTGGCCGGACGCCAGACCATCGCCAGCGCTTTTTGCGGCAGAGACGCGATTTCTCCCGGGTACGTTTCGATATTTTTCCCGATATCAACGCCCAGAAGAAACGCCGCGCATAAAAGCCCGGTCATCCCTCCAAGAATAATCAAGACGCCCGTCTTCCCTATTTTTAATTCAAATTTTTTCGTATTTTGCGTAGCCATGAATCTTTTCAAACCGGGAAAATGACATTTTCCAAAATTTCAGCGTGTTATTACAGTCAAACAACCGGTTGATTTTCCCGGATTTTAAAAAAGTTACATTTCTTCCGGAGCGTTTACCCCCAGAATATTCAAAGCGTTCTGTAAAACAATTTTAACCATCTTCACCAGAAAAAGTCTTGCCGCCGTCAGCGTGGCATCGTCGGAGACGACTTTATATTTATTATAATAACTATGAAAAACACCGGCCAGTTCGTTGAGGTAAAATGTAATGCGGTGCGGTTCCAGAGCGCTTGCCGCTCCGGAAATCAATTCCGGATAACGGACAAGCATCTTGATCAAAATCATTTCATCCTTTTCTTTGAGCACGGCGGATTCGATGTCGCTGTAAACGGGCAGAGCGATATCGCGTTCTTTTGCCGTCCGAATAATGCTGCAAATCCGGGCATGGGCATACTGGACATAATAAACCGGATTTTCGCTGGACTTTTTTTTGGCCAGTTCCAGATCAAAATCCAGATGGCTGTCGGAACGCCGCATCAGAAAATTGTAACGGGCGGCATCCCTTCCGACTTCATCGAGGACTTCGCGCAACGTTACAAATTCTCCGGAGCGGGTGGACATGGCCACCGGTTCTCCGGCCCGCAAAAGATTTACCAGTTGCACCAGAATGATTTTCAGGGATAGCTTATCGTATCCCAAGGCCTGAATGCCCGCCCAGAGCCTCGGCATGTAGCCGTGGTGATCGGCGCCCCAGACATCAATCAGCATATCAAAGCCGCGCGAAAATTTATGATGATGATACGCGATGTCCGCAGCAAAATACGTCGGATCTCCGTTTTGGCGGATCACGACCCGGTCCTTTTCGTCGCCGAAGGCTGTTGATTTAAACCAGAGCGTTTCACCTTCGGAATAAATAAAGCCTTTCCGGCGCAAATCATTGAGCAATTGATTTACGCCGTCATCTTTATACAATTCCTTTTCACTGAAATATTCATCAAAAACAACGCCGAAATCCTTTAAATCGACCTTGATTTCGTCAAGAATGGTTTTTCCTGCCACGGCGGTAAAATAGGGAATGGCGACCGACTCTTCGGACTTAAGATATTTTTCCCCTTCCTGACGAAGAATATCCCGGGCAATCTCTTTGATGTAGTCGCCCTGATAACAGTTTTCAGGAAATTCAATGGGGTATCCGCAAATCTCCCGGTAGCGCAGCAGCACCGATCTGCCCAGATTATTCATCTGATTCCCGGCATCGTTAATGTAATATTCGCGGGAAACGCCATAACCGGCTGCATGTAACAAACTGGCGATGACATCGCCGACCACCGCGCCGCGAGCATGCCCGATATGCAGCGGTCCCGTGGGATTGGCACTGACAAATTCCACCTGAACTTTTTTCCCCTGGCCCGAATCCAGGCGTCCGTAGCGATCGTTTTGTTCTTCAATGACCTTCATGGCCCGGTGCCAGACGTTTTCCTTAAGAAAGAAATTAATAAAACCGGGGCCGGCAATCTGGGCCTTATCGATGATCTGATCATCATCGACGATGTTTTCCAGAATCGTCTGCGCGATTTTCCGCGGATTCTGCTTCATCTGCGACGCCAGAATCATGGCGGCATTGGCGGCATAATCGCCGTGCTCGCGGTTGGCGGGCGGTTCGACTTCCGGATAAGGCAGATGGACATCGGGAAGCTCTCCTTTCTGCCGAGCACGATTCAGAGCGTTTTCCATAATGTTGATGATTTTATTTTTCATAATTTTTGCAACCTGTAAAAAAATGACAAGCAGCTTTCATTATCACGTGCCGCCTGTCATCGCAAGCTCAACCATATTTTTCTTAATGAGTTAATAAATAATTAAAATGTCGTCAACATGCTTATCATCGGGGATGAGTGTGTTGTAATCGGTTTTGCCGGCCTTTTAGCGTCTCATCCGTCGGCATTTATTCATTTTAAAAAAATCTGTAACGTGATGGCGGCAAATCCGGTAATGATTCCGAATTTGCCGCCATGTCAGTTATTTTTTTATGATATCTCTGTCCTGTGTTACGTCATATGGATCTTTACTGCAAACGCCGGTCCCGCCAATAAAGGACATTGGTCATACTGGAAGCCTTTGGCGCTTTCCCCATTGTCTGGGTCAGCGCTCCTGTGCCGGCACCGCCGCTGGCCGTGGCATAGATATCCGCATCCGAGTATTCCGGAGCATAAGAAACAAGAATGGAGGAGCCGATGCCATGCCCCATATAACTGGTTCTGGTACCGATATCACTTGGGTCGTTGGGATTCGCGTCTCCTCCCGCACCGGTTTTGTAATTGAGCTTATAGAGAAACGCATCGCCGGATCTACCGCAGGCGCTGTCTTCCTCCTGATCTGGCACATAGGTGGCGTAATACACCATTCCGCCGAAAATTGCCGGATCCGAGATCATCTTTTCTCCGATGGGATTTGAAATGACCGTGTTATCCGAACGCGTCAGAGAATTGGTGGAGAGATTAATGTACCAGCCGTGCTTTTCGCTGGAATCGGTATAACGGGAAGACGTGATGTTTTCCAGCTGTGAGGATGAATACGTAGCGGTAAAATTCGGATCCTCCTTAACAGCGTAGAGTCTGTTTTTTGTTTCGCTGGTATCCGGATTGGCTTCCGTCGGTTTATAAGTCGGATCATTGTTTTCGCCGGTTCCGAAGAATATCCACAGATTGTGGTTATCGTCATAGGTTGCCTGCGCCATCGTAAAGATCTGTTTATGGGCATTGCTTGGCGTTGCCATGTTTGCCCCTCTTTCGGCATTGGTCGACGTAAACAGAAGGCTTCCCGTCCAGTCGGAGGTTGTGCAGGAGGTACAGGGCGAAGAGGTGTAATCTGTCCTTCCGCATTCGGAACAATTTGCATCTTTGGCACAGAGCCGGAACCGCCACATGTTTCCGCCCAGATCTCCGAGATATACGGTATCGATAAACTGGTCATTATCCAGATCCAGAGGTAACGGAGAGGCCGGGAAAGAATAGATCATATTGGCGTTATTGGCGCGCGTATAGCTCCAGATGATATTGCCGTTTCGCAAATCAACGACATAGAAACCCTTTCCTGCGCTGCCTGTAGCCGGGGTATTACAACTGCCGGAACATGTTGCGGCGTTGTAACCGCCGCCGACAAATCCGACCCATCGTTCTTCGCCGCCGACTTTAATACGTCCGGTCTGCATCTTGCTCCAGGCCTGGCCCAAGTAGGGCGCCTGCGACGATGTCGGCATCAAATGCCATAAATAGGTCGGCGTTGTGGAGGTCGAACTGGTCACATTTATTGCATGAAGGCCGCAGTAGTAAGGATAGTTGGTAGCGTCATACGTGGCGCTGAAATCGGACGCGCTGGCGGAGTAACAGTTGGATGATCTGCTCCAGAGATAATTTCCGGAGCCCTGCCCCAACGTAAAGGTCACGATGGTTTTCCAATCCGATGCGCTCTTGCTTGTTCCGCTGCTCCAGGAAGCCGGCAGCCAGACATCCGAGACCTGCAGGGGACCGTCAATGAAGAAATCGTGGGAGGAAAGCGACGCGCGGTCGGTATGGGAATTATGGGCGATGGGGGCAATTTTCTGCAAAAGATTCGGCGGAATGAAACTCCATAATTCTTCTC
>JAGOMJ010000083.1 GCA_017993615.1 Smithella sp.
GCTTTGAGAACATTACGAATCGGGGGCACCTTGGAAAAATAAACATCAACAACACTGCTGCGGACGGATAAAACTTTTCCCTGATTGATCTGTTCGCTTTCCACGTTCATCTCCTCTTAAATAAAATTGATGCTTTAACGTTTATTGAAAAGTTCTCTTACTTTTTTCACATCTTCCATCAACCATCCCACCACGCCGCCGACCACAACAAACATTACGGCCCGAATGATGTCCTCCGTAAACGAAACGCCTTCCAGAAAAACAGCGTGACTGCAAAGAAGCATGACGGCGAGAAACACAGACACCCAGACACCCTTTCTGCCCCAGCAAATAGACGCCAGGACAATGGGAATGTAGAACAGATGGGTAAAAATAACTCCGGTTTGAGCCACAGAGTGGTAGTAGAATGTGATGACGAAAGCGATGACGACAAAAAGGGCCATCAGCGCGTACTGATAGGTTTTCTTTTCGCCCCCGATGCAGCTCTTTTTCATCAGCGTTTCCACGGCGAAAAGTCTTGTGTCTATGTCCTGATGAATGCGTTCCTGATATTTCTGTATGACCTGATAGGCCACATAATCAAACATCAGAATGGTTCTATTCAGGCTCTCGACGGCCTGTTGTTTCTCCAGAGCAGTGAAAAACATTCCCTGAAATTCAGCATACAGCCAAAGGTTCCTGCGCAAGAGGATCAGGGCGTAAGTCGCTTCCTGAAGGGGAATCTTTTCATCGTAAAATTTCTGGGCGTATTTCCACGAAAATGTTTTGGCTTCTTCGTAGGGGTGTTCCGCCATGGACATGCGGCGGAACAGTTTGTAGAAATCGACTCCCTGTTCAATCACCATCGGTTTCGACAGGTTATGGTAGGATGGGGTCCGGTTGTGTTTCATCACATCCTCGGCCCATTGCCGCGCAATATCGTCGGCTTTGCTTTCAATCAGATCAATAAGTTTGGCGGCGTAAGCTTCCATGGCTTCATCTCTTCCAATACAAACCGGCTTGATAAATCATCGACTGCGTCCTGCTGATGTCTGCTTTTCAGCGTTTCACTGATCTTGACAAAACCTCCTGCTGCATCATTTTTGAAAATTTCATAGAAACAACGTACATAATGTAATCGAACATCAGCATCGATCTGCTTAAGCTTTCCACGGCCTGCCGATGATCCACCTCCACATTGAACAGGGACTGAAATTCCGCATAGAGCCACATGTGTCTTCTCATCAGAATCAACGCGTACAGGGCCTCGTGAAGCGGGATGTCTTCTTTGTATCTTTCCTCCGCATACTTATCGAAAAAATCTTTTGCCTGTTCATAAGGAGACTCGTTAAAAAACATCATTTGAAAATTATTATAGAATTCCTTAGCCTGACGAATAATCTTCTCTTCCGGTGCCTGATGGTAGCTGGGAGTTTTCGCATTCTTTTTTACGTCTCTGGCCCACTGCCTGGCTATTTCGTCCGCGTTTGTTTGAGTTAAATCCACAAGCTTTGCGGTAAAAGCTTTCATTGCTCATCATCCTTTTCAAAAGAATAAACAGCAACGGGCATGCCAAAACTATTTTCCCCTCTTGATTTATTCGTGACCGGCTTGTCTATCCGGACAAAAAGCGAGACGAAAATCATCAGAAACCTGTGCTATTGAAGCCTTACGAAAAAGCGGATGGAAAAATCTTTCCGGTAAAAAAATATTTTTTCTTTGTCATGTCAGCGGATCAGGTTTTTGAACGGACGAGAAAAAAACGAAATAAAAGACGGCGGAAAGGATATCGATGGACAGGCCGGGGACTCTTTAAAACGGCAAGACCTTTTAAAAACAGGAACTTATTCAAAAAGACATTTATGTCGCCCCTGACGACTTAAATGTCATTCAGGATGGTTTCCCATTGCGGATTTTTCTTCATCGCGGCAATTTTTCTTTGCAGTTGGCGGACGGTTATGCCCAGGATTTGCGCCGCCCTACCGCGGTCGCCCTGAACATTTTTCAAAACGTACACCAGATGGGATTCTTCGTTCTCCTTGAGCGTACCCAGTTGCCGGGATAAAGGGAGCGGTGCGGTGGAAACCATTCCCAGATGACACGGCTGGATGAAATCGGAATCCGCCAGCAAAACGGCGTTTTCAACAACCTGCGCCAGTTCCCTGATATTGCCCGGATAATTTCTGGCGGTTAACAGTTCCATGGCTTCCGGATTAAAGCCTGTAATGGTTTTTTTATAATTCTCACGCGATTTGCGCAGAAAATGGAGCGCGAGCAGAGGGATGTCTCCCTCTCTTTCTCTCAACGGCGGCAAATGGATGTGCACGGATTTCAAACGGTAAAAAAGATCCAGTCGGAAACTTCCGTCCTGGCACGCCTTCTCGACATCTCGGTTGGAAGCGGAGACAACCCGGACATCCACCCAGACCGGCTTGGAAGCGCCCAAGGGATAGAAAGACTTTTCTTCCAGTACCCGCAGCAATTTGGACTGCAGGCCAACGGGCAGTTCCCCGATTTCATCCAGAAAAAGGGTCCCTCCGTCCGCCTGTTCGAAATAGCCGCGATGGGGAGTGTCCGCGCCGGTGAATGCGCCTTTGGCATGGCCGAAGAACTGGCTTTCGAACATGCTGGCGGGAATCGCGCTGACGTTCACGGCAATAAAAGGACCGCCGGGCATCGGCCCCGCCCGATGAATCCCTCTGGCGATCAGCTCCTTTCCTGTCCCGGACTCGCCGGTAATCATGATCGGGTTGCCGCCTCCGGCCATGATCTGTGCATAGGAAAGAAGCGAACACATCCTCGGACACTGGGTCACAATCTCCGCAAATGCGGCGGGAATGCTGCTTTTATCGTAACCTGCCGTGGTGGATAAGCCGATGAGCAGCCCCCGGTGTTCGTAGGCCCGTCGGATGGCCAGAAAAAGCAAGTCATTATCCACCGGTTTGACCAGATAATCATACGCACCGAGACGAATTGCTTTCACCGTGGTGGGAATATCATCGATAGCGGTAAGAATAATGAATTCCGTATGCGGCCGATAGGGTTTTGCCGCCTCCAGGACCTGCAAACCGTCAACTTCCGGCATCAGCAGATCCAGAAGAACAATATCGAAATCGGTTTCCTTGATTTTCGCAATCGCGTCTTTGCCGTTTGCACAGGTGTCCACATTTCTGATGCCCCGCCACTTCAAAAGACGTTTGATTGAATTCAGAGCAACCTCTTCATCATCTACAATCAGTATTCTCATAATCGTTGCCTGCCTGTTTCACGTATGATCGTTTGCAATTGCGTCATGCTGAAGGGTTTTTGGAGCACATAATCCGGTTTTCCCGACATGCGTCCCTCGGGTTTGCCTGCCTGCGGATCGGAGGAATAAAGAATGACACAGAGCAGGGGGAAACGCTCTTTGATTTTTCGGGACAAATCCCATCCATTCATGACCGGCAGATTAATTTCCGAAATAAAAATGTCAACTTCGGGATGCATTTCCAGATAAGCGATGATATCATCGCAATCATCCTGCTCGCCGCACTGCCAGTCAACGACATTCACAATGCTCATTTTTATTTCTTTCAAATAGGCGGCATCGCTGTCGCAGCAGAGAACGGCCGGGCGAATGCTGATCGGTGTGCGGGCATCCAGCGGAAGGTAGATTGAAAAACGGCTTCCGACTCCCGGCTTGGACAGCACTCCGATCAATCCGTTATGCTCCTTGATCAGACCGTAGGAGATGGAAAGCCCCAGTCCGGTCCCCTCCATATCCCGGCGCGTGGTAAAAAAGGGCTGGAAAATATGATCCAGCACCGCCTTTTTCATGCCGATGCCGTTATCTTCAATTTCAATCAGAATCGCGTTGAGCCGATCAAGACCTCTGGCGGTAATAACAATTCTTCCTTTTCGTTCCGGTGTAATGGCCTGATGCGCATTGATCAGCAGGTTGGCGATCACCTGTTCGATTTTCTGGAAATGGCCCTGGACAGGCGGCAAATTGCTGTCGATGTAAAGATCGATGCGGGAAACGGTTTTGCGAACCTGCGCACCGACAATAATCATCACCCCCTGAATGACTTCTTCGATTTTCACCGGTTTTTTCTCCACGGTTTCGTCGGTGCGGGCAAATTCCTTCAGACCGGAAATAACGCGCTTGATTCTTTGGGACGCCGTTTTGAATTCTTCGATGATTTCCTTCATGTTCGTACAGACTTCCACATAGCCAATGCCCTTTTCACTCCAGTCGGGATGAGACGCGCCGTCACTGGCCAGAATCGGTTCCACCGCGTTCCACATTTCCTCCAGCATGGTGATGTTGTTCGCGATGAAACTGACCGGGTTGTTTATTTCATGAGCAACGCCCGCGACCACTTCGCCGAGCGCTTTCAATTTATGGGATTGAATCATCTGCTGTAAACGAAATTCTCCTTCATGGCGGATTCTTTTATCTTCTGTTATATCCTGCCATGCTCCCACCATGTAACTGCGCGAGTGTTTGCCCGGTTTGATCAAACGGCGATGATCCGATATCCAGCGGTAAGA
>JAGOMJ010000084.1 GCA_017993615.1 Smithella sp.
CACGTTGCGTTTCGCGCGCCCGATCCACTGGATTCTGGCGCTGTACAGCGGCGAGGTCATTCCCCTGAAAATCGAAGATATTGAAAGCGGCAACACCTCCTGCGGCCATCGGTTTATGAGCCCGGCCCCCTTTGCCGTCGCCGGCTTTGAAGATTATCTGAACAAAGCCAGAGAAAATTTTGTGATCGCCGATCCGGCGGAAAGAAGAAAACTGATTCTGGAAGAAGCTGAAAAATCAGCGGCGGAAGTCGGCGGAAAACTTTTTTACACGGATGATCTGCTGGAAACGGTCAGCTTTATCGTGGAGTATCCGGTCATCGTGCGCGGCGGTTACGAAGAGGACTATCTGAAAATTCCCAAAGACGTTCTGACCACCACGATGATTTCCCATCAGAAATATTTTCCGGTCGTCAATGAAGCGGGAAAACTGCTGCCCTATTTCATTGCGGTCAGCAACACGAAACCCCGCGATATTTCCGTGGTGGCCAAAGGCAATGAACGGGTTCTGCGGGCGCGACTGGCCGACGCTTCGTTCTTTTTTGAAGAAGACAAGAAAGTTCCGCTGGAAGATCGTGTGGAATCGCTCAAAAAAGTCGTCTTCCATACGCTGCTCGGAACCTCGCATAAAAAAGTTGCGCGTTTCCGCAAACTGGCGATAAAGATTGCATCCAAGGTCAAACCGTCCGCGAAGAAAAATGTCGACCGCGCGGCGCTTTTGGCCAAGGCCGATCTGGAATCGCTGATGGTCGGTGAGTTCTCGGAACTGCAAGGCATCATGGGCCGTGAATATGCGCTCATCGCCGGTGAAAAACCGGAAATCGCCAACGCCATTTATGAACATTATTTGCCGATCGTCGCCGGCGGAGACCTTCCGCAATCGGATGAAGGCGCCATTGTCGGCCTTGCCGATAAAATGGACACCATCGCCGGTTTCTTCGGCGTGGGAATGCCTCCGACCGGAACGGCCGATCCTTACGCTCTGCGGCGTCAGGCGCTGGGAATCATCAATATCATTTTATCCCGCGAGTATCCCTTGAGCCTCAACTTTCTCATCGATGAAAGCCTGGCGCTTCTGAAAGATGTCTTGAAAAAACCGGCGGCAGAAGTGAAAAAGGACATTCTGGAATTTTTCAAGGGACGTCTCCAGAACCAGTTGATTGCGCAGGGTTATGCTTACGATACCGTGGATGCCGTTTTATCCGCAAATATTGATGAACTGGTTGAGGTCATTGAAAAAGTCAAAGCATTGGAGGAATTTCGCAAACATCCCGATTTCGAACCGGTCTCCATCGCTTTCAAGCGCGTGGACAATATTTTAAAGGATTTTAAAGGAGGTCAGTTTGACGTAAACCTTCTTGTTCACGATGCGGAAATCAATCTGTTTTCTTATTTCGACAATATCAAACCCCGCGTGGAAAAAGGCATTGCAGAAAAAGACTTTGCGGCGGCGCTCAATAAGCTGGCCGCGCTGCGTCCCCACGTGGATAATTTCTTCGACAACGTCATGGTCATGGACAAGGACGAAAAAGTGCGTTTTAACCGTCAGTCGCTGCTGGCGGAAATTTCGGCTCTTTTCCATAAAATCGCCGACTTCTCCAAAATCGTCACGGCCGGCTGATCGTAAAGCGGCAACCTTCAGGGGACATGAGGCGCATTGACATAAATTCAAATCCTTGCTACTATGATTTTCATACAGATTACTAAGGAATAATTTGCCTCATGGTAGGTTCTCTAGACAAAATTTCCGCATCGGCGCCCGGTAATTCCAAAATACGCAAGGAATTGCTGGATATCACCAACCGTATTCATGCCGCCCAAAACATCAAACAGATTCTGGTTGATTTAAAGAGCGAAATTCTAAAACTTTTCAACGCCAATTCCCTGACCATTTATGTTGTCGATAAACTGCGCAACGAAATTTATTCCATGTTCCTGGCCGGGACGCAACTCAAAGAAATCAGGCTGCCGATCAACAACAAGAGCATTGCCGGTTATGTGGCCAATACCGGCGCGGTCATCAATATTGAAAATGCCTATAACGCCAAAGAGCTCAAAAGCATAGAAGCTGAACTGACGTTCGACGACAGCTGGGACAAGAAAACCGGCTTTAAAACCAGGCAGGTTCTTGCGGCGCCCATTTATCACAACAATCAGCTCATGGGCGCCATTCAGATTATCAACAAAAAAGTGGGCGAGGGAAAATTTTCCGAGGATGAAATCGGCCTTGCGCTGGAAATCGCCGAGGTTCTGGGAGTTGCGTTTTATAATCAGCAGCGCTTCGTCCGTCACAGAAAAACGCGTTTCGATTATCTGTTAAGCCATGATTTGATCAAGGAAGATGAACTGGAAAGCGCCTGGAAAGAATCGCGTGAGAAAAAAATCTCCATGGAAAATTTTCTCATGCAGAAACATAAGATATCCAAAGCCGATATCGGTCACGCTTTTGAAGAGTTTTATAACTGCCGCTTCATTCAATACAATGATAAGCTGCCCATCCCCGGACATTTGATCAAAAATTTGAAAAAGAATTTTCTACGCCGCGAGCTCTGGGTGCCTCTGGAAATGGTCGGAGATAAGATTCACGTCATCATTGATGATCCCAACAACATCATCAAAAAAGATACGATCGAAAGTCTCCTGAAAACAAAGAAGATTAAATACGATGTCGCCCTGGAAGAAGACATTATCAAATACGTCAATCTCTTCTATAACACCCCGGATGAAGAACATTCCTTCACCGAAATCCTCGGCCGTATGGAGGGAGAAGACGGCGGCCCGTCATCGGATGATGATGAAGACCTGGGCGAGGGCGTCTCTGAAACAGACAGTGTGATCATGCAGCTCGTCAACAAAATCGTCAACGACGCCTATAACCGCCGCGCATCCGACATCCATGTCGAACCCAATGTGGGCAAGAAGAATGTTGAAATCCGGTTCCGGGTCGACGGCGACTGCAGTCTTTATCAAACCGTGCCTTTCAGCTACCGCGCGGCCATCATTTCCAGAATAAAAATCATGTCCAATCTTGATATAACGATTAAGAGACTTCCGCAGGACGGCAAAATTAAATTCCGGCGCAACACGGGAGATGAAATTGAATTACGTGTCGCGACGATTCCCACCCAGGGCGGTGTGGAAGATGTCGTCATGAGAATTCTGGCCAAGGGCGAAACGATGCCCCTGCAGGACATGGGCCTTTTGCCCCGCAATTACAACGAACTCATTAACATTATTTCCAAGCCGTACGGCATGATTCTGGTTGTCGGGCCGACCGGTTCCGGTAAAACCACGACGCTGCACGCGGCCCTGCATCATATTAATCGCCCGGACAGAAAAATCTGGACAGCGGAAGATCCCGTGGAAATCACCCAATACGGTTTGCGCCAGGTCCAGGTGCAGCCGAAGATCGGTTTCGATTTTGCGGCGGCCATGCGTTCCTTTCTGCGCGCCGATCCGGATGTCATCATGGTCGGTGAAATGCGCGATTTTGAAACAGCCAAAACCGGCGTGGAAGCCTCCCTCACCGGCCACCTGGTTTTCAGCACCCTGCACACCAACAGCGCTCCGGAAACCATCGTCCGTCTGCTGGATATGGGCATCGATCCGCTGAATTTCGCCGACGCGTTGCTGGGCATCCTCGCGCAACGTCTCGTGCGCACGCTTTGCAAGTCCTGTAAGGAACCGTATCATGCTTCCAAAGACGAATACGACGAAATCGCTAAAAGTTACGGTGCGGAAGAATTCGCCAAACTCAACATTCCGTACAATGACGACTTTAAATTATACAGAGCAAAAGGATGTCCCAATTGCGACGGAACCGGATATAAAGGACGAATGGGTATCCATGAACTCCTTGTCGGTTCGGAAGATATTAAAAGAATGATACAAAAACATGAAACCGTGGAGGTCATGCGGGAAAAAGCCATCAGCGAAGGCATGACCACACTTTTGCAGGACGGGCTGCTGAAGACGCTTAAAGGATTTACAGACTTCAAGCAGGTGCGCCGGGTTTGTATCAAATAATCCGCTTGTCCGCGGATTTTCTCCCATCAAAAATTTCTCTTCATTCGGTGATCTCCTTTTTTCTTATTTGTCCGTCAACGGATCCCCGGCATCGACATTTCGTTAAACATCTTTAATATTTTATTCATAAAAAGACGAAATAATCGTGTTTTCCCATAAGCAATAAATAACTTATCTAATAATAATATTTAATAAAATCATAACTTTGCAAAATTTAATAAGATTTTTTGGCATTCTGGCACGTTCTTTTCATTAGATTAAGACAAAGAAAAAAATTTCCTAAAGGAGGCAACAGATCATGAAAAAAACATTAGGAACAATGATAGTGGCGGCAGCGGTTATTCTTTTCACAGCAACCTTCAGCTTTGCGGAATATGCGGCAGCCGGAGCAGCCAATTTCCCCTTCTTCCAGCTGGGATGCCTGATCGTCGGCGGACTGATCATGGTTTCTTTGAAACGCAAATATGACAAGATGTATG
>JAGOMJ010000085.1 GCA_017993615.1 Smithella sp.
CAGCGCCGCGCGGAAGCCGACCATGTGCATGCCGCCTTCCACGGTATTGATGCTGTTGGCAAAGGAAAAGATGTTTTCCAGATAGCTGTCGTTGTATTGCAGGGCGACTTCCACCGAGCAGTCCTCGCGGGCGCCGGTCACATAGATCGGCTCCTTGTGGAGCACTTTCTTGTTGCGGTTGATGTATTCCACAAAAGAAACAATGCCGCCTTTGTAGAAAAATTCCGCCTTTTTTTCCGACCGTTCATCCACCAGGGTGATTTTGACGCCGGAGTTGAGGAACGCCAGTTCCCGCAGGCGGTTGGCGATCACATCAAAACTGAATTCGGTTTCTTCAAAAACCTCGTCATCCGGCAGAAAGGATACAGTAGTGCCGCGTCCCCTGCTTTTGCCGACGATCTGCAAGGGCCCGTCCGGAATCCCCCGCTTATAGGTCTGCCGGTAAACATTCCCATCGCGTCGCACTTCCAGTTCACAGGCGCGGGAAAGCGCGTTGACCACCGATACGCCGACGCCGTGCAGACCGCCGGATACCTTATAGGTTTCGTTGTTAAACTTTCCTCCGGCATGCAGTTTGGTCATGGCGACTTCCGCCGCCGACACGCCTTCCGTTTTATGAATATCCACCGGAATGCCCCGGCCGTTGTCTTCCACGACAATGCTGTTATCAACCCTGATTTTCACGGAAATGAAATCACAAAACCCCGCCGCCGCTTCGTCAATACTGTTGTCAACAACTTCGTAAACCAGATGATGAAGACCTTCTTTGCTGGTGGAGCCAATATACATGGCCGGACGCTTGCGAACCGCTTCCAGGCCTTCTAAAACTTTAATACTGTCGGCATCGTACGTTTCTACCATAACTGCTTTTTTTACTCCTTCAACCTCTTCTTGTTCCATTAAACAAATTTATATTTTCAACGGCATGACAATACATAAATAATTATCTCCCTCGGCCGGTTTAATCAGCGTCGGTTTCAAACCAACCCCCACTTCCATCACAATATTATCGATCGATATGGCCGATACGGCATCGATGACATAGTTGACATTGAATCCGACGTCCATATCTTCGCCGGCATACGCAATATCAATTTCCTCCGTGGCCTCGCCAACATCCAAGTTGGTTGAATTCAACGTCATTTTATCCGCGGTAAACGATATAATTACCCCGCTGTAACGCTCGGAAGACACCACATTCATTCTTCTGAGCGCATGCAGAAACAATTCCTTGTCCAGTGTTATACTGGTGCCCTTTTCCGCCGGAATCACCCGTTTGTAATCGGGATATTCCGCATCCACCAGGTTGACTTTTAAAACTGTATTTTCCGTTTTTACCACAAACATGTTTTTATGGATGCCAATACTGACGTTTTCATGAACATCCGTCAGTTTTTTCACTTCCAGAAGTCCTTTGCGGGGAATGATAATTCCCTTGGCGAGTTCCGGGCACGGATCAGCCGTCATCGCCCTGGCCACCGCCAGGCGATGCCCATCCGTTGCCACCATCCGCCAGATATGATTCTTTCCGTCGGAGGTTGTCTCCAGCAACACGCCATTGAGGTTTTTCCGGCTTTCATCAAAAGCCATCGCAAAAGAGGTTTTACTGATCAAATCCTTCAGTACCGATCCGGGAATGCTGAAAAATTCGACCTGCTGACTGTCGGCAACACTGGGAAAATCGTCCGCGGGGAGTCCCGGTATTTTATAAACGGCTCTCTGACACGTTACTTTTACAATATTGTTGGCGCTTTTGGTAAAATGGACGACATCTCCCTGAATTTCACGAACCATTTCAAAAAGTTTTTTAGCCGACAGGGTAATTTCGCCTTTTTCCGCGATATCCGCCTCATAATCGGATATCAGACTGATCTCGCGGTCGGTGGCAATAATTTTGATCTTGTTGGATTCCGCCTTTAAAAGAACATTATTTAAAATGGGTGTTGTTGTCTTTTTCTCGACAATGCCTAATGTTTTCTGAATCCCGTCCAGAAAAATATTTCTATTCACCTTGAATTCCATCGTCGCCTCCCATTAATGTTTTTATTTTTTTGTTCTTAATATACATAATCAGTATTAGTAATAACGCCTGTGGATATGTGGATTGCCGTTTATTCAGCTCTTGTTTCAATCCTTTGGGTCTTCTTCTCCTGTTGAAGAGACGTGCAGATCCTGATCAGGTTTTGTGGACAACACCATCCTCGATATCCTGAATGATTTTTTTAAAGGCGGCGTCCGACTCAATGGTTTTTAAAATTTTATTATTGGCGTAAATCACAGTGGAATGATCACGGCCGCCTATTTTTTGTCCGATGTCGGGGTAAGAAAAATTGGTCAGCTTTCGGGCAAGATACATGGAGATCTGCCGGGCGAGCACCAGATTCTTGTTTTTATTGTGTGCTTTGATGTCTGAAATTTTAACATTCATCTTCCCGGCGACGGTTTTGATAATTTCCTCTACACTCACCTCTTCTTTATTGTTGTGTTTAACGAGTGTTTTCAAAACTTCCTTCACCAAGTCCAGATCGATTTCCCGGTTGGTCAGGGAGGAGTATGCGGATATCCGGATTAAAAAACCTTCCAGTTCGCGAATATTGGATTCCACATGCGAGGCAATGTAATGCGTCACCGCTGGAGATAACTCCATCTTGCCCTCGTGCATTTTCTTTTCAATAATCGCAATTTTCGTTTCGATTTCTGGGGGCTGGATGTCCGCGATCAGACCCCACTCGAAACGCGAGCGCAGCCGGCCTTCCAGATTAGGAATATCCTTCGGAAATTTATCCGATGTCACAACAATCTGTTTTCCGGAATCATGAAGCGTGTTGAAGGTATGAAAGAATTCTTCCTGTGTTCTGTCCTTACCGGCGAGAAACTGAATGTCGTCAATCAGCAGACAACCGATGTTCCGGTATTTTTCCCGGAATTTCGGCATCCGGTCGTAGCGGATAGAATTAATCATTTCATTCATAAAGGATTCCGCCGACACGTACATAACGTTCAAATCCAGATGAGAGGCAATGGTCATCAACCCGATGGCATTGAGTAAATGGGTTTTTCCCAGCCCCGAGCCTCCGTAGATGAAAAGAGGATTGTAATTTTTTGCCGGCTGCTTGCCGACGGCAATGGAGGCGGCATGGGCAAACTGGTTGGAGGGGCCGACCACAAACCGGTCAAAGGTATAATTGCTGTTGAGGAAAGAAATATTTTTATTTCTGGCGGGCAAGGGGGCTGTTGGATTTTTACCCTGTTCAAAAGGCAATACGGCCACTTCGGGTTTTTTTTCCTTATCTTTGCTGAGCATAAAATCGATATCCACGCTGATCCCGACCACACTGTGCAGCGAGTTTTTAATCATGGCCAAATAGTTGTCCATCAGCCAGTCCTTGAAAAACTTATTGGGCACGGACAACTGGACGCGTTTGTCTTCCATGGAGACGATTTTGATGGGTCTTATCCAGGTGTCAAAGTTCTGCTTTGACACTTTTTCCTGAATGATTTTCGTGGCTTTATCCCAGACAGATTCCATGATCAACCTTTTTCAAACAGCCTTATCAACAGGTGTTGATACATTTTATTTCTTACAATTCATCTAAAAGATAGCGCGCCAGACGATTCAGTTCATCCATCGTCCGGTACGAAATTTCAATCGTCCCTTTTTTGGAAGACCCCTTCAATTGCACACGGGCCATGCATTTTGCCGTCAATTGTTTTTCCAGATCCGCCATGTAGCGGTCTTTAACGACAGCCTTTTTTTCCGCGGGTTTCTGCTTTAACCGGTTGATCAGCTTCTCGGTTTCCCGGACATTGAGATCTCTTTTTAAGATCATATCCAGGGCGGCGACCTGCTCGCCCGGCGACGGCAGCGCCAGAAGGCAGCGGGCATGTCCCGACGTAATCTTCTTTTCCGTCAGGGCGGTTTTCACTTTGTCCGGCAGCTTTAAAAGGCGGACGATATTGGCAATTGTGGAGCGGTCTTTGCCGACCCGGGCAGAGATGGATTCCTGAGAAAGTTTAAAGGTTTCCATCAGCGTGACATAGGCGTCCGCCTCTTCCAGGGGGCCGAGCTCTTCGCGCAGGAGATTTTCAATCAGCGACAATTCAGCGGCTTCCACGTCGGAGGCTTTACGGATCACAATCGGCACGTCTTTAAGGCCCGCCGCCTGCGCTGCGCGCCAGCGGCGCTCCCCGGCAATGATTTCATAGCCGGAATCGGCCCGGCGCACGATGATCGGTTGAATGATGCCGCTTTGCCGGACGGACGCCACCAGTTTTTTCTGGTCTTCATCATTGAAATTTTTCCTGGGCTGCCAGCGGTTCGGCCGCAATTCCTCAATGCCGCAGGTGTTGACGGAAGCTTTCCTGCCGGCGTCTGTTTCAAGCAAATCCGAAAAAATAGCGCCGAGGCCTTTGCCCAGGGCGTCTTTTTTTTGCGCCATTTACCTTTCTCCCCGAAGAATTTCCTGCGCCAGCTCCATGTAG
>JAGOMJ010000043.1 GCA_017993615.1 Smithella sp.
TAATTCCACTTGCGCTTCGAGCTTCACTTCGTTCGCTCTCAGCGAGTGTCAATCCCCATTCGCCTCACTGCGGGGATAATTCCACTTGCGCTTCGAGCTTCACTTCGTTCGCTCTCAGCGAGTGTCATTAAAAAAAAAGCACCTTTTTAGGGGTGCATTTTTTGAGCAGACTGCTTCACGGGTTTCTTGTCTGTGCCGTATAATGATGACTCCGTGCGTCTCATTACGGCAGTCAGGAAGCTTATTTTGGAAATCTCCTGAACTTCCTGATATATTTTTTTTTCTTCCGTCATCTTTCTTGTTGGGTCTGGTGGGCCCACCTGGAGTCGAACCAGGGACCTACCGGTTATGAGCCGGTGGCTCTACCAGTTGAGCTATAGGCCCGCTCCTTTTCCGAGTATCTTCTAAAGAGTGAGTTGATATACACAAATACTCATATTGTCAATAACATTTTATTATTTTGTGTAACGTTTTCGCGTTTTATTCTTCGTGCCGCTCATCGACAAAGCATCTGCAACTTCGGGCATCTCAGGCGTTTCCGGAAGTTCCGGCATCTTTTCAAGAGTATCTGTCACAATCATATCCTCCCGGGTGAGGATATTTGATCGATCGCTGATTCCGAAGCGCATGCGTAAAACTTTTTCCTCGCGGGATGTCAATGTTGTCAGAATTTTCCGTGTCTGCTCGGCCAGATCGATGTTAATCGTCGCTTCCGAAGGAGACATGACTCTTTTATCCTCAATAAAATCACCAAGATGACTGTCTTCCTCCTCGCCGATGGGCGTTTCCAGAGAAATGGGTTCCTTGGCGATTTTTAAAACCTTTCTCACCTTCTCCAGCGGATACTCCATCTTATTGGCAATTTCCTCCGGAGTGGGTTCGCGTCCCAGTTCCTGCACCAGATAACGGGATGTGCGTATCAGTTTATTGATCGTTTCAATCATATGGACGGGAATTCTGATTGTCCGGGCCTGATCGGCAATGGCACGGGTGATCGCCTGCCTGATCCACCAGGTAGCGTAAGTGGAAAACTTGTAGCCGCGCTGATACTCGAATTTATCCACCGCTTTCATCAGCCCGATATTGCCTTCCTGAATCAGGTCAAGAAACTGCAATCCGCGGTTGGTGTATTTTTTGGCAATGCTCACGACCAGACGCAGATTGGCCTCCACCAGCGTCCGCTGGGCTCTCTCCGCTTTTCTTTCGCCGTCTTCAATCTGCCTGATGATTGTTTTAAGCGTCGTTGCCGATATGCCGACTTCTTTTTCGATTTGTTTTATCTTCTTCTGCGCTTCCTTGACTGCCGCGTCATTTTTTCCGGGTGCCTTTGCCTGAACCGCTTCCTTCCGCGAGGTCCCTTTTTTATCTTTTTTCGAGCGGGCGGATGTTTTTGTTTCTTTCCTGTACGGTGAAATAATCTTCTCCGCAGCATCAATCTCGTCTGCATAATTCCGTAAGCGTTGAATAAAACGCTGGATTTGTTTCTTGCTAAAACGGATCTTGCGACAGAGCCTGACAATGAATTCTATGCGTCTTTTCAATTCGGCATGCAGTGTATCTTTTTTCTTTTGGGTAAGATTTTTTGATTTGAGTTTAACACGCGTCGCTTTGATAATATCGTAATGTTCCCGGATTTTATTGATTTGCTTCAAAATACGGTTCCTATGCTCATCTTCCTCAATGAAGCCTTCTTCATCTTCGACGTTGTCGACAACATTCTTGCTTTTGAGTTCGCCGGATATCAGTTTCTCTCCGATAGTCAGCACCTCATCGATGGAAATCGACAGGCGGAAGATCGCCGCCATGGTTTCGCGCGCGCCCTCTTCGATCCTTTTGGCAATTTCCACTTCACCTTCACGGCTTAGAAGGGATACCGACCCCATTTCGCGCAGGTACATCTTCACGGGATCGCCCGTTTTTTCAGCACTGGGTAAAATGGCCAGGGCTTCCTTAAGATTCACGTCGGTAATTTCCTTCATCGACTTCTTCAGGGTCAGCTTTTCGCCCTGTTCCGTGTCAATGATATCGATGTTCTTTTCACCGAAGAGTGTAATAATATCATCCAGCTGTTCCGCGGATGTCACATCGGGCAACAGGGCGTCATTGACATCATCGTAAGTTAAAAAACCTTTTTCTTCTCCCAGTGAAATTAACTTATTGACTTCGTCGGACTGAACTTCTTTTGCCATCTGGCATCTCCTTCAAATGTTTTTTTTAACCCCGGTTCCATAAACACGACGGAACAAATCCGTTGAACCCTTCCGCGTCGCGAAAGCCATCCTCCCGTCGTTCATTCAACCTGTTGATTGCAATTCCTTTTCCTTTATGAGCATTTGCTCTTTTTCATAAAGCAGCTGATGAACCATCTCTTCGTTGCCGCTATCCTGCGCCCGGCTTAATTTTATTTTGATCTGACGATGCTGCTCCTTAAACCACCGTTTTTTAATCTGCCGGATGTTATCGGTCAATATTTTTCCCAGCACATCATCCTCGGCCGGCAAGGCTTTGATCATAAGCTGAAATATTCTTTCCCGCAATGCCTGATTTTCTTCGGTCGATAAAATGACACCGACATCCACGAAGCCGAGGAGTTTGTAGGCATCGATGATTTTTTCCCCCAGTTTTCGGATATCGGGCTGTAGAAAATAATCCAGCACATTCTCGTTTTCCACCTGAACGATTTTCTGAGGATATTCCATCATCAGTTGAATCAAATGCAACTCCACCGTATCGTGATGAACATTCACAGCCGGGTTATTCCGGTTTGTTTCGGTCCTCCCCGAATAAACACGGCTGTAGGCTTCTCTGATCAGCAATTCTTCATTCAAACCCGTTTTTTCCGCTATACGTTTGATAAACAGGTTCTTTTCTTTTTGATCGCCGATTTTGCTGAGAAACGTCATCGCCGTCTTGACCATATCTCTTTTATCTTCAAAGGTCCTGCCGCCCCCGATGACATTTTCAATATAATAATCGCTGAGCGGCTGGGCAAGAGCAATCAGATCTTCCATCTTATCCTGGCCGAATTTCCGGACATAATCATCAGGATCATATCCGTCGGGCAAGATTAAAGCCCGGGCCCTCATTTCCGTACTTAAAAATAATTCCAGACTGCGGTCAAGCGCTTTTTTCCCCGCTTCATCCGGATCAAACAGGGCAACCACGTCCACGCAATAGCGTCGCAGAAGATCCAGATGATCCCTGGTCAGCGCCGTACCCAGAGTGGCGACAACATTACGGATTCCGGCATTCCACAATGAAATCAAATCGAAATATCCCTCGACAATCAGCGCAAAATCCTTCTTTCGTATGTCGTCTTTCGCTTTATTCAATCCGTAAAGATTTTTGCCCTTGATGTAAACCGGCGATTCCGGTGAATTCAGATATTTGGGTTCGCCCTTCCCCAAAATTCTCCCGCCGAAAGCCACGATCTCACCGAAAACGTTTTCTATGGGAAAGATCAGCCGCCCCCGAAACCGGTCATAAAAACCCCCTTCCTTACCGGGTATGATCAGGCCGGCCTGTTCGGCCAGTTTCAGCGAAAGGCCGCTTTTTTCCATAAAATCGGTCAGAGAGCGCCATGTGTCCGGCGCGTATCCGAGACGGAACTGTTTGACGACATCCTCTGCAATACCCCGCTGCTGAAGATATTGGCGGGCCGGAGTACCGGAAGCAGAAAAAAGATTGCGCGAAAATTGCTGCGCCGCTTTCGAATTTAAGCTGACGATATTTTCCTTGAGCAAGTCCTTTTGTCTGGCTTCCTTTCCGGAGGAAACCGGAGGCAGAACAACGCCCGTTTTCACCGCCAGGTCTCTGATAGCTTCCGGAAAAGTCTTGTCGGCAATTTTCATCAGGAACGTAATGACATTGCCCCCTTCGCCGCAACCGAAACAGTAGAAGATCTGCTTATCGCGGTTCACCGTAAAGGAGGGCGTCTTCTCCTGATGAAAAGGGCAAAGGCCGATAAAATTCCGGCCTGCCTTTTTCAAGGTGAGATATTCGGAAACAAGATCGACGATATCCAATCTGTTTTTGATTTCTTCAATCTTGCTTTGATCAACGTACACGATTCATCCTGTTTGTCCGCTTTTTATCAGCCTGAAGAACGGAGATGTTATTGGGATAAAAAAGCCTTCACTTTTTCACCAACCGCCTTGCCGTCAGCCACACCGGTCAGTTTGGGCATCAGGATTTTCATCACCTTGCCCATATCCTTCACGGAAACGGCGCCGGCATCCTCTATCGTTTTTTTGATCAACGCATCGACTTCTTCATCGGACATCTGGGCAGGCATGAATTCCTGTAAAAACTTCAGTTCTGCTTCCTCTTTTTCCACCAAATCAGTCCGGCCTCCTTTGGCAAACTGTTCGATGGAATCTTTTCGCTGCTTGATCATCGAGGAGAGAACCTGCAGCATCTCGCTTTCATGGAGCGGACGCATCAGATCGATTTCCTTGTTGTGCAGAGCCGTTTTCAGCATCCGCGCCGCGGAAAGCCTGATCTTGTCTTTGGCTTTGGCAGCGGCAACCATTTCTTCACTTAATTTCGCATTGATATCCATTTTTTCACCTTCCATTCGTTATCCCAATTCGTCCTGCAATTTTCTGCCGCCGAGCACATGAACGTGCAAATGAAAAACCACCTGTCCGCCCTCGGCATTGCAGTTAATCGCCGTGCGGAAACCGCTTTGGTCGATTTTTTTAATTCGCGCGACTTTCTGCGCGGCAGCCGTCAGTCGATGGATCACATCCGAGTTATCAACATCGACATCCATCAACGTTGCGATATGCTTTTTGGGAATGATTACAACATGCACCGGGGCCATCGGATGAATATCATCAAACGCCAGTACATGCTCGTCTTCAAAAACCCTGGCACAGGGGATTTCTCCCCGGACAATTTTACAGAAAACACAATCCGACATGAACGCCACCTCCTCTTGTTACGTGCGGGTCACTTTTTTTGTTTTGCTTATTGCCTCTTCCAGGTCGACGGCGCCGGTATACAGCGCGCGACCGATAATCACTCCGAAAATGCTGCCGCCTTCGACGACCATCAGGTTGTCCACATCGGCAATCGATGCCACGCCTCCTGAGGCAATCACCGGAATGCTGACGGAATCGGCCAATTCTCTTGTCGCTTTCATGTTGATTCCGGTTCCCATGCCGTCGCGCTCGATATCCGTGTAAACGATGGCCTTGACGCCATAGGGTTCATACTGCCGGGCGAGGTCAACCGCATTTTTCTCCGTGGTTTCCGTCCAGCCCCGGACGGCAACTTTTCCATTGAGGGCGTCAATGCCCAAAATAATTCTGCCGGGAAAAACCGTACAGGCTTCGCGAACAATCTGTTGATTCTGCAGGGCGGTTGTGCCGAGAATGACACTGGAGACACCCTGATCCAGGTAAAATCGGATCGTCTCCATATCCCGGATGCCGCCGCCGATCTGAACGGGAACATTGATGTTCTCCACGATATTCAGAATGATATCCGCGTTGCGCGGTCTTCCGGCAACCGAACCGTCCAGATCAACGATGTGGATCAATTCCGCACCCTTTCGGGCCCAGAGCAGCGCCATATCCAGGGGATTGTCCGCATACGTTGTCACACGATCAAATTTGCCCTGCGCCAGCCTCACACATTTCCCATCTTTGATATCAATCGCCGGAATAATAATCAATTGCTTCACTCCTTCAAAATAAGAAGAGCCCTGAACGGTTCAGTCGGAAATCACGGCATGTCACAAAAACAGCAAGGCTTAATTTTTTCGTCACATTGTCTAAAACCCGCCACGGAGGGGTTTCACGATCCGCCGCATCCGCGTATGATGGATTAAGGCTGAAAATCCGGAAACGTCTGGAAAACGTTCTCCATGCCCAGTTCCGTCAGTTCGCGGGCCGTCATCCACTTTGCGCCGCCCTTGAAAAACGAAGAGATGTCCAGAACATTTTCCATCAGAGATCGTTGCGTTTTATCAAAATATCCCCGCCAGACGGATTTGCCGTCGGCAGTCCTAATCAAATGAATTTCAAAAACAACAGACGCCGGATGTTCCGATGAATACCGGTAGCCCACCCTTTCCGCAAAACGGTAAACATAACCGACAACCAGGAAATCAGCCTTCAATTCCCTGCCGATCTTCAGCAGGCCGGTTGCTTGAAAATCTTTCATGCTGTCGGTAGAATATTTTTGAGTCGCTTTCTGTAATTTTTCCGCGGGTACCAACACGATATCGTCTCTTGCCTTCAGTTGTTCTACAAAAATTTCTTCAACGATTTTTTCCGCCCCCTCCTGTATGATGCCGCCGGCCGAAGCCTTCCCGCAAATCGGACAGAGGACGGTATTTCCGGTGCCGCCTTCCGGCCTTAACGGCTGAAAGGCGATGACCGCTATCAGATTTTCGCTTTCATCGCTCTGTGCTTTTTTATCCAGCGCTTGCGACATGACAGGAAAAGCCAGCAAAGCGACAAAAACAAATCTCACAATAAAACAAAAATATTTGCGGAGAATGGCAACCATGATCTCACCTCGATGTCTTGACTCCCGATCAACGGGACAGGTCCCGCCGATAAGGGATCGGTGTATGAATGACGCTGCTTTCCACAGAAAAGCAGAATCCAACCGGCTAAAGCTTTCCTTTGGTGGAAAGAACGCCCTTGATGTTTTCGTTTAGGGACACGGCATTTCTGAGAGCACGGCCGAAAGCCTTGAATATCGATTCAATCATGTGGTGAATGTTTTCGCCATACAGAAAATTGATATGCAGCGTGATGCCGCTTTGATCCGTAAACGCCTTGAAAAATTCTTTGACCAGCGCCGGATCAAATTTGCCGATTTTTCTCCGGCCGCTTTTCACGTGATAGATCAGATAAGGCCTTCCGCAGATATCCATATCCACCTGGCACAGACATTCATCCATCGGCACACGGGCCGATCCGTAGCGATTGATGTTTTTTTTGTCTCCGAGCGCTTTAGCCACCGCTTGGCCCAGACAGATGCCCAGATCTTCCACCAGATGATGATCGTCAATATGCGTGTCCCCCTTGCTTCTGACGATCAGTTTCAAAAACCCGTGACGCGCAAACAGCTCCAGCATGTGATTAAAAAACGGAATGGTGGTCTCAATGCTGCTGCCGGCGGTTTTATCCAGATCGATTTCAAGACGAATATCCGTCTCTGTTGTCTTACGGACAATCTTCGCTTTTCTCGCCATAATCGTTGTCTCCGCTAAATAACCTTGTTTAAAGGATATTCAATAATACCCTGAGCGCCTGCATCCAGAAGTTTCGGAATCAAATCCCGCATGACTTTCGCGTCAACAATCGATTCAATGGCAAACCATTTGTCTGAAGACAGACCGGAAATCGTCGGAGATTTCAGTGAGGGGATCAGGCCGATAACGCCTTTCAGATTTTCTTTGGACACGTTAAGTTTCAGACCCACCTTCCCCATGGCCTGCAAAGAACCGGTCAGCATGGTGCTGATCTGCTCAATCTTTTTGCGTTTCCATGCATTTTTCCACGCAGCGCGATTGGCGATTAACTGAGTGTTGGTTTTCATCAGTTCATGAATGATGCGCAATTTGTTGGCCTTGATTGTCGAGCCCGTTTCCGTCACTTCCACAACGGCATCCACCAGCCCCTCGACAACCTTGGCTTCGGTGGCTCCCCAGGAAAACTCAACATGAATATTGATGTTTCTTTCCGCAAAATATTTCTTCGTAAAGTTGACCAATTCCGTGGATATTCTCTTTCCCTCCATATCCTCGATCTTTTTGTAGGGAGAATCGTCACGGACAACCAGAACCCAGCGGGCCTGCTGCGTGGACACCTTGGAATAAATAAGATCCTGCACCACAACGACATCCGAATCATTTTCCATGATCCAGTCGATACCCGTCAGGCCCAGATCCAGCGTTCCGTCTTCAACGTAACGTGACATTTCCTGCGCCCGGACAAGCTTGCAAGAAATCTCCGGATCATCGATATCGGGAAAATAGCTTCGGGCGTCGCTGGTGATGCGCCATCCCGCCTTTTTAAATAAATCGATGGTATTGGCTTCCAGACTGCCCTTGGGAATTCCCAGTTTTAAATTTTTCATTTATACACATCCTCTGGATTAAAAATCTTTTCTCCGACGGCAACAAAATCATTTCCTTCCAACTTGCGGTAAAAACAGGACCGGTGACCGGTATGGCAGGCGGCATCTCCTATCTGTTGGACATGTAACAGAATGGTATCTTCATCGCAGTCGATAAAAACCGCTTTGACGATCTGAACATTGCCCGAGGACTCGCCTTTCAACCACAATTTTTTCCGCGACCGGCTCCAATAGGTCGCCTTTCCTGTTTTTAAAGTCGCGTCCCACGATTCGCGATTCATGTAAGCCATCATCAGAACGTCTTTCGTTTCGGCATCTTGGACAATCGCGGGAATCAGACCGTCTCCTTTGGCAAAATCAGGCTCTATCATGTTCACCTCATATCTTTATGATTTTATACGTTTAAATGATGAACAGCTTTAAATCAAGCAATATTTTCACATTTCACAGCATCTGTTTGCATCTTGCCGGAATGGTCTTTTTATGATAGAAAAAAAATGTCTTCAAATCATCATCTTGACCGGAGGGAACACTATGTCGTTGCTCATCGGGGGAATCATTTCCGCTATCTTCGGATTGGTCAGTTTAATTTTCTTCTGGCCGGATTTTATGACGATTTTTAAAGGATCCCTTCCGATTTTCCTGCTGCTCGGAGGAGCATTGGCCGTTTACGTGGGCATCGATGAAATCCAGGAAAAAAACAGGCAGGAAAGACACCTGCAGGAAGAAAAACTGGAACACGCGCAAAAGGAAATCGAAACCATCCGGGCTCAGGCGGAAAGCTACAGGGAAGAATTGCAGAAACTCAAAGACTCAAAACAACCGTAAATTTCCGCCACATAAAATGCTGTGACCTGCAATCCACAGTGCAAGGCCGTACCCTTCTCAACGTTTAAAACGTGATGATCAGACAGCCTCTCGTTTTCGTCCCGCGACCATACCCCAGATCATTAACACAGCACCGATGGTGATGGCTGAATCAGCCACATTAAATGCCGGCCAGTGGGCTGTTTTGATGTAAAAATCAAGAAAATCCACAACCGCTCCAAAGCGAATCCGGTCGATCAGGTTTCCGACGGCGCCCGCGAAGATCATGGTCAGGGAAACGACGAAGAACATGTTTTCCGATTTGCTTTTCGCGATGTAATAAATGATCAGAGCCATGACCAGCAGGGTCATGCCGATGAAAAACAGAGAGCGAAACATCTCGGACATGCCGGCCAGAAAGCCGAAGGCGGCGCCGGGATTCATTACGTAAACAAGATTAAAAAAACCGTCAATCACCGAACGGGTTTCATGCAGAAAGAATTTTTTTACGATAGCCGCTTTCGTGATCTGATCCAGCACGACGATGACAGCCGCTCCCAGAACAAAAATGATAATATTCTTTTTCAAAGAGAACTCCTTTTTTTACAGATTCGGCAGACAGCGGGCACAGATGGTCGGATGCTGCGCGTCGGCACCGACGGACTCGTCATAAATCCAGCAGCGTTCGCACTTGGCGCCGCGGGCTTTCTCAACACCGACCATGAGCCCTTCAATTTCTGCACTCCGGAAGGGTGCGGCAATATCCTGCTCATCGGCCAGCTGCAGCTGCGACACAATCAGCAGCGCTTTTAAATCCTCGAGATGCGCGGCAAACAACGCCCGCAGTTTTTCCGGCGCTGCAATCGTGATGCGCGCATCCAGCGAATGGCCGACAATTTTCTCTTTTCGCGCCTGTTCAACGGCCTTGGCAATTTCACTCTTCGCGTCGATCATCGCTTTCCAGCGCTCGCCCAGGTCCGCATTGAAAAAGGTGCCGCTGACTTCCGGGAACTGCGCCAGATGAACGCTATCTTCCTTGTTGGTCCAGTCCGGCATCGCCGCCCAGACTTCCTCGGACGTAAAGGTCAGAATCGGCGCAAGCAATCTGGTCATCGCGTTAAGAATGATAAACATCGCCGTTTGACCGGAGCGTCGCACCGCGGAAGCGGCCTTGTTGGTGTAGAGCCGGTCCTTCAAAACATCGAGATAAAGCGCGCTCAGATCAACGGTGCAATAATTGTAAAGCGTGTAGAAAACCACGTGGAACTGATACCGTTCATAAGCCTCCGTCACGCGTTTGATGACTTCCTGCAAACGATGCAGGGCCCACCGGTCCAGCTCGGACATCTGCTCGTACGCCACCGCATCCTTATCCATGTTGAAATCGTAGAGGTTGCCCAGAATGAAACGGCTGGTGTTGCGGATCCGGCGATAGGCTTCCATCAGGCGTTTGAGGATTTCTTCGGAAATGCGGATGTCGTCGGTGTAGTCTTCCGCCGCCACCCACAGCCGCAGGATTTCCGCGCCGTATTTATTGATCGCCTCTTCCGCGCCGATGACGTTGCCGACGGATTTGGACATTTTTTTGCCTTCCCCGTCCACGACAAAGCCGTGTGTCAGAACATTCTTATACGGCGCGCGTCCGCGCGTACCCACGCTTTCCAGCAGGGACGAATGAAACCAGCCGCGATGCTGATCGTTGCCTTCCAGATACATGTCGCAGGGCGAACTCAGATCCGGACGTTTTTCCAGAACGGCCGCGTGGCTGACTCCCGAATCGAACCAGACATCCAGAATATTCACTTCCTTGGTAAACTCCGTCCCTTTGCAGTGCGGACAGGTCGTATGCTTCGGCATCAGGTCTTTTGGATCTTTTTCAAACCAGACATCCGCTCCGTTTTTTTCCACCAGCGCCACCAGATGATCCATCATTTCCCTGGTCATCACTTCATTTTTGCATTTGGCGCAATAGAACACGGTAATCGGCACGCCCCACAATCTCTGGCGCGAGATACACCAGTCCGGGCGGTTTTCCACCATGCCGTAGATGCGGTCTTTCCCCCACGAGGGAATCCATGTGACTTCGTTAATGCATTCCAGCGCTTTCTTGCGCAGATCGTTTTTCTCCATCGAAATGAACCACTGTTCCGTGGAACGAAAAATGATGGGTTTCTTGCAGCGCCAGCAGTGCGGATAGGAATGCTGCATCGGCACATGCCCCAGAAGCGCGCCGACTTCATCGAGTTTCTTGATGACGCTGTCGTTGGCGTCGAAAACAAACTGTCCGGCAAAATGTTCGACATCTTCCGTGAATTTTCCCGCGTCGTCCACCGGCGCGTAATTATCCAGGCCGTACTCGAGGCCGATTTCATAGTCTTCCTGACCGTGGCCGGGAGCAATATGCACGGCGCCGGTTCCGGCATCCAGCGTGACAAACGGCGCCAGGATCAACAGACTGTTTCTCTTAATCAGCGGATGAACGCATTTCTGACCTTCCAGAACCGCGCCCTTAAACTCATCGATAATTTCATAGGACTTGCCCTGATATCCAAAGGCGTCCAGACAATAATCCAACATGTCTTTAGCGACAATCATTACGTCGTCATTGATTTTCACCGCCACGTAAATAAAATCATCCTTGACGGCAATCGCCAGATTGGCCGGGATCGTCCAGGGCGTCGTGGTCCAGATGACCATCGCCACTTTCTGGGCGGCCAGTTTGGGCAGCACCTGGGCAATGTCGGAGACAAAATTAAATTTCACGTAAATGGACGGCGTGTGATGATCAGCATATTCCACTTCGGCTTCCGCCAGCGCGGTTCTGCAGGTGGCGCACCAGTAAACCGGTTTTTTTCCTTTATAAACACTGCCGTTGAGATAAAGCTTCCCAAATTCCTCAACCGTGACCGCTTCGTAAGGATAGGCCATCGTCAGATAAGGATTCTCCCACTCGCCGAAAACACCGAAACGCTTGAACTGTTCACGCTGAATGTCGACATATTTTTCCGCATAGGTCCTGCAGGCGCGGCGCTTTTCCACCTGCGACATCGCCCCCTTTTTGGCGCCCAGTTCCTTATCCACCTGATGCTCAATCGGCAGGCCGTGACAATCCCAGCCCGGCACATAGACACCGTCAAATCCGGTCATGTTTTTTGATTTAATGACAATGTCCTTTATGATTTTATTGAGAGCGGTGCCCAGATGAATATTGCCGTTTGCATAAGGAGGACCGTCATGCAAAATGTAAGGCGTTTTCCCCTTGGCCATTTGTCTGATCTTTTTATAGATGTTCATGTCTTCCCATTTTTTCAGCATTTCCGGCTCGCGCTGCGCCAGATTCGCTTTCATCGGAAAATCCGTCTGGGGAAGATTCAGGGTCTTTTTGTAATCCATTGTTTGCTCCTGTATTTAAGTGATCACGTCACGAATAATCTTTTTACAATCTAAAACCAGGACAACCTCTGCAGGCGCCCTGGTTAAGTTGAAGTGAACTACCATATTATTCCGACACTTGCAAGCAAACTTCATGAGATCCAGGCGTCACAGACAGATTGAATAACCCGATAAGCCGAACAATCTCAATGTCTCCATATGGTCAGGCGAACCCACCTGCCATGGAAACGGCTACAGACAAGTCTCTTAAAATTTATATTTTCCGGCCATGATGTCCTGATAGATGGCGTCATTCAGGGGAACGTATGTTTCGGTTCCGGGCAGGAGAACATACAGGCCGTCTTTGATCGCCGACAGATTATATCCGTCATTTTTCAGATCGTTCTTCTTGATCTTATGCGTTGCCGTCCACTGGAAATCATTGACAAAACGGATAAAAATCGGCACCGCGTATTTGGGCAGAACGGACCGGAGGTGCTCTGCCAGCGCGGCAAAATCAACATCTTTCCCTTCCTGTTTTATCACGGCGGCCATACCGGCTCTGCCGTCGCCTTTCGGCATAACCACGCCATAAACCGCCGAAGCGGACACGCCGGAAAAAGAATCCAGCGCTTTTTCCACTTCCATGGTTGCGACGTTTTCGCCCTTCCAGCGGAAGGTATCGCCGAGGCGATCGACAAACTGCGCGTGACGAAATCCCATATTGCGAAGCATGTCGCCGGTATTGAACCAGAGATCGCCTTTCCTGAAGGCATTGCGGATAATTTTCTCTTCGGTTTTCTTTTTGTCGGTATAACCGGGGAACGGGGTTTTTTCAGATATTTCCATAATCAGGAGGCCGGGGTCGCCTTTGGCGACTTTGATAAGGAAGCCCCCGGCATCGCGCGCCGGACAATCGTTTTCGATATCATATTGGACAATGGCAAAGGGCGTGAGACTGGTTCCCACGGTATAATCAAAATTCATAAGATTGGTAAACACGCCGACCCCTTCGGCCGCTCCGTAAAATTCGTATATTTTGCTGATGCCGAAACGCCTCTTGAAAGCCATCCAGATATCCGGTCTCAGGCCGTTGCCGATAATGTATTTCAGGGTGGTCTTGTTTTCGCCGGCTTTTTCGGGCTGTGCCATCAGGTAGCGGCACACTTCTCCCACGTAGACAAAATGCGTGGCCTGGAATTTCTTCACGTCGTCGAGAAAGCCGCTCGCGCTGAATTTCCGCCTCATGGCAACTGCCGCTCCGCTGTACAGGGCCGGCGGCCATCCCACGGTGATGGCATTGGTGTGGAAAAAAGGCAGGGGAATGTAGATGGTGTGTTTCGGCTTGACATGCGTTACGACCCTTCCGAACCAGAATGTCGCGGACATAGCCCGCTTATGGGTGATGACCGCCGCTTTGGGCAACCCGCCGGTTGTTCCCGAGGTATAGACGTAGGCCATCGTATCTTTCAGGCTGATCCCGCCCGTTTCGGAAAGATTGGTTTTGGGCAGGACGGCAAGCTGATCCGTAATGTCTTCGGGCGCCTTTAATTGATTCATTGCCGGATCCCTGAGCAAACAAAGCTCCGATCCCTGAAGGTCGATTCGGTCCTTCACGTCCTTGAAGAAACTGTAGCACTCCTCTCCGACCACCATCACCTTCCCCTTGTTGAGATTGAAACTGTGTACCAGAGAATCCCCTCTCTGATTTGTATTGATGAGAGAGCATACAGCCCCCACTTTTGCGCATCCGCAATAAAGAAAAAGCAGTTCCGGCCTGTTTTCAAGACATACTGCAACCGTGTCGCCTTTTTTAACGTTTTTCGACAGCAGAAAATGGGCAAACTGGTTGGCCTTCTCATTAAGTTCGGCATAGGTCAATGTGCCGTCGGGTGATTTCACCGCCGGGTTGTTCGGATACTTGAGTGCGGATTTTTGCAGAAGCGATCCCCAGGAGGCATTGCGATTGCTGCTAATCGATTTGATCCCCTTGATCCCGTGATAGACGACAAATGGAATCCGTCCAACGAACGCCATGAACTTGACAAAAAATTCAAAACCGCTGATAGTCTGAGGATACTGTACGATATCTTTTTTCTTCATTGTGATTCCTCCTGGTTGGCCGCTTTGAATAATGATTGAATGTGCAGATATCTTGAAACAAGATAGTTGTCTGTGTCAAGCAAATTCGGGGTGCCGGTTGAGTCCGTCCCCTTGGGGAAAAAACAATACCAGCGACAATCAAAGCGCCCATAATCCGATTCCTTCCGCCCAATCCCGCAAAAACATCTTCCGGAGAAAAACAATCCGGGACTTTTTCACGATAAAGACTTGACATCCCGGTTCTTGCCATTAAAATAACAAAAAGAATTGTCAAGACGTACCGTCAATGGCTGCCCGGGGCAGTTTTTAACTCAGGAGGTTAAAAATGAAAAGAATTTTGTTGTTTCTCGCGACCAATATCGCTGTGCTTGTCGTTTTGAGCATTGTTTTGCGTCTGCTCGGTGTCGACCGTATTCTAGACGAAAGCGGCATGAATCTTAATATGGTTAACCTGCTCGTCTTCGCGGCGGTATTCGGTTTCGGAGGCGCTTTTATATCGCTGGCCATGTCCAAGTGGATGGCCAAACGCATGATGGGCGCGCAAGTCATCACCAATCCCCAAAGTGCGACTGAAACCTGGCTGGTGGACACCGTGAAAAAACATGCTCAGATGGCGAATATCGGCATGCCGGAAGTCGCCATTTTCAACTCTCCGTCCCCGAACGCTTTCGCCACCGGAATGAACAAGAATAAGGCGCTGGTGGCCGTCAGCGCGGGACTGCTTCACGCGATGAACAAGGAAGAAGTCGAAGCGGTCATCGGCCATGAAATAAGCCATGTGGCCAACGGCGACATGATCACCCTGTCCCTGATTCAGGGGGTGGTGAACACCTTCGTCATTTTCCTGTCCCGCATTGTGGGTCATTTTGTGGACCGGGTCATTCTGAAAAATGAAGAAGAAGGCCACGGCATCGGATTTTTCGTCACGTCCCTCGTCGCGCAAATCGTCTTCGGCATCCTGGCCAGTGTAATCGTGATGTGGTTCAGCAGAAAACGGGAATTTATAGCGGATGCGGGCGGCGCCAAACTGGCCGGAACGCAAAACATGATCAACGCGCTCGAAGCGCTCAAAAGAGGAACCGCTGAACCGCTGCCCGATCAGATGGCGGCTTTCGGCATCAACGGCAAGCCTTCCGGCCACGGGCTCAAACTTCTTTTCATGAGCCATCCGCCGCTTGAGGATCGCATAGAAGCCTTAAAAAAACTGACATACCGATAAATTATTAAAATATCCTCAAAAAAGGCCGGTCCGTTTCGTGTAAAAAAACATGTAAAAACGCACCGGCTTTTTTGTTTGAATCCGGCCGGGCGGACGAACCCGATCTGTAAAAATTTTTTGACCTATGACTTCTTCAAACAACAATGATTGTTCTTTGAAAATTACTGTTTTAATTATAAATAAATTATAAAATATTCTTGACAACTCCTTGCAAATAACGTAAAAAACCGACAAGGCTTGTTTTAGACATTCAGAGCCTTAAATCTTACAGAAAAAAATTAAAAAATATTAGGTGTCAACTCTTAAAAATTTTTTAAGGAGAAGAATATGAAGAAGATTGTGGTTTGCGTTGTCGTCATGATGTTCCTTGTAACGTTGCCTTTTGTTGCTCTGGCCAAGAAAGTGTCTCTGACTGAAGAAGAACTCTCAGCCACCACAGCTCAGGAGGGTGTGACGATTGATTTCGGCGGTGATAATTTTTTCCAGACTAACTTGAGCATCCGAGGCAATTTTGCTCCAGCCCTTCAATCATGGGGTGACGGTGACGGTTGCACGGATTGCGGCGGCTACACAGCAAAAGGCTGGATCGGCGTCAGAAATGTAACCATGTCTCCTTATGTTCAAATGGCCGGGAACTTTACTAATGTCGATCCCTACGGCATTATACCATTAACAGGGCCTTCTGGTTCATTTATTTCTCTTTACAGAGATATGACGATTGACGTCGGCACCAGCGGCGGCGCCACAAAAGTATTTGTCGGTTTACCGAGCATCATGGTGCATCCGGCAGGCATTTCCCAGACCATAAGTTCAGGTACGACGGAAACGCTTGGACAGGATTTCGGTACCGCATACATGAGCGAATTTGCCATGGTTGTAAATTCCTTAGGGACAGGCTACCTAGCAATTTCCAACCACTCTGACGGCTCGGAAGGAGTGGAAATCCAATTCAACAGCACTGCTGCCGCTTATGGTCCTTTAAGAGGCGTTATGTTCTCAATTCCGGGCAAACCCATTGTTCAGTCATGGAGTGATACCGACGGTGAGCAAACAGGGTCCGGCTACACGAACGCGGGCTATTTCGGTGCAAAAAACTTTACGATGTCGGATGGAACGGCATACTCATGGCCTTTAAACAGCGCTCTCTTCAACATATTCGTTACCGGTACGTTGTCTATTGATGTCGGCACCAACGGCAGCGGCCAAACGGCTGTTGTGCTCGGAGTGCCCACGGTATTCTTTGCCCCGAATGCGGCTATAACGTCTCCGTTTGGATTTGCCACAGACAGAGAGTTGAATACAAACTGGCAGTCTTTAGGCACATTATATACTGCCGGAATAGACATTCATCAGATGAGGGGCAGCCTGGCGATATCCGCTCATTAATTATTCTTCTTAAAGTTAGCTTAAATAACCATGTGTTTTTCAACACATGGTTATTTTTTTATCTGATTCAGATAGCCAACAATCCTGAAGACCTGAAAAACGCAAATTCCAATATATTCATTCTCCGAGACTGTGTCGTCATTACTTTTTTGTCATTCCGTGCAAGCGAAGCGCGACTTTGAGCTTGCCCCGTGCTTGACACGGGGGAATCCGGTAATTTCGCCAAGTTCCGGATGCCGGTTTTCACCGGCATGACGGTATGGATAGCACTTTCTGCTATTACGAAACAGTCTCCGCCGCCGGGGTGACGACTGAACTGACCACGTGCCCAATATCGTTACTATTGTTGGATTATTATAAAGATAAATCAATCGGATGTCTTAAGGATCAAAACTTCCCGTCCCCGACAAGGAGGCTTTTCATTTTCAACACAGAAAGTCCCCTTTCCGGAACATCATCAATCCGGTTGCCAACCGGATTGATCCGAATAACATTCGTTCACAGAACACAAATCAGGGTATTTTTCTTTAAAATTTGAGTCTCCCAATAAAAAAAGCCCCCCGTCCGATTGGACAGGGGGCTTTAACTTTATATATTAGAGTCGCGTCGCATTCGCCCGGATACCGAGGCGGCGAGGAGGAGGCTCCGCAGGCGTATTACTAATACGTTGAGGAAGCCGACGACGCTGCCAACAAAGGTAGCCGTGTGAATGCCGTCGTGACTACATTCCCATTCCGGGATATCCGCCACCGGGAGGCATACCGGGCATTCCACCGCCGGCGCCCTTCTCTTCAGGCTTGTCGGCGATCATGCACTGCGTGGTCAAAAGCAGTCCGGAAACGCTCGCCGCGTTCTGCAGGGCAAAACGGGTAACCTTGGTGGGATCAATGACACCGGCCGAAATCATATCTTCATATTCATCGGTGCGGGCATTGAAACCGAAGGCGCCCTTTTTCTCTTTGACTTTTTCGACCACAATGCTGCCTTCGAGGCCCGCATTGCAGGCGATCATCTTGATGGGTTCTTCAATGGCTTTTTTCACGATATTGACGCCGATCTGTTCGTCGCCGGTAAGATCCATCTTGGACAGTGCGGGCAGGGTGCGCAGATAAGCCACGCCGCCGCCGGCAACGATTCCTTCTTCCACGGCTGCACGGGTCGCATGCAGAGCATCTTCCACGCGGGCTTTCTTTTCCTTCATTTCGGACTCGGTTGCGGCGCCGACTTTGATAACGGCCACACCGCCGACCAGTTTGGCCAGTCTTTCCTGAAGTTTTTCTCTGTCGTAATCGGACGTGGTTTCTTCGATCTGAGCGCGGATCTGTTTCACGCGGCCTTCGAGTTCGGCGCGTTTGCCGGCGCCGTCAATAATCGTGGTGTTGTCCTTGTCAATGGTGATCTTCTTGGCGCGTCCCAAATCTTCCAGTTTCACATTTTCCAGTTTGTAGCCCATGTCTTCGGAGATCATCTTGCCGCCGGTCAGGATAGCGATGTCTTCCAGCATGGCCTTGCGGCGATCGCCGAAACCGGGAGCCTTGACGGCCGCTACATGCAGGGTGCCGCGAATCTTGTTGACCACCAGCGTGGCGAGCGCTTCGCCCTCAACGTCCTCGGCAATGATGAGCAGCGGACGGCCCATCTTGGCAATCTGTTCCAAAATCGGCAGCAGGTCTTTCATGCCGCTGATTTTCTTTTCGTAAATGAGAATTAAAACATCTTCCAGAGCGACCAGCATTTTATCGGCGTTGGTCACAAAGTAAGGAGACAGGTAACCGCGATCGAACTGCATGCCTTCAACGATCTCCAGTTCGGTTTCTAGGCCTTTGGCTTCTTCAACGGTAATGACGCCTTCCTTTCCAACTTTATCCATGGCGCCGGCGATGATGTTGCCGATGGTTTCATCGTTGTTGGCGGAAATGGTGCCGACCTGGGCGATTTCTTTCTGATCTTTGGTGGGTTTGCTCATCTTGCTGAGCTCTTTTACGACGGTCTCAACAGCCTTATCGATACCGCGTTTGATGTCCATGGGATTGGAACCTGCGGCAACAGCCTTGACGCCTTCACGGTAAATGGCCTGAGCCAGAATGGTAGCGGTGGTAGTTCCGTCGCCGGCGACGTCGCTGGTTTTGCTGGCGACTTCCTTGACCATCTGTGCGCCCATGTTTTCAAATTTATCTTCGAGTTCCACTTCTTTAGCTACCGTGACGCCGTCCTTGGTCACCGTCGGGGAACCGTAACTTTTATCGATAATAACATTTCGGCCTTTCGGGCCCAGTGTAACTTTAACAGCATCGGCCAGTGTATTGACGCCCTTCAAAACCGATTTTCTTGCTTCTTCATCGTAAAGAAGTATTTTTGCTCCCATTGTATATATTCCTCCTTAGTAGTTTCTTATTTTTCGATAATGCCGAGAATGTCGTCTTCTCTCATGATCAGGTATTCTTCGCCGTCGATCTTGACTTCCGTTCCGCCGTATTTGCTGAACAGGACTTTATCGCCCACGCTGACTTCGGGCTTGATGAGTTTACCGTCATCGGCTACTTTGCCCTTGCCCACGGCAATGACTTTACCTTCAATCGGTTTTTCCTTAGCTGTATCGGGAATGATGATTCCCCCTTTGGTCTTCTGCTCTTCTTCCAAACGTTTTACAATGATTCTATCTTGTAAAGGTCTGATTTTCATAAACTTTACTCTCCTTTCCTGATTTTTAAAATTTAAGAATGCTGTTTTAACAGACGTATTTTATGCACCATTTTTGAGATGTCAAGGGCACGGAGGGGATTTATATTAATTAAAATAAATAGTCCAGCATTTCTTTCAGGGAACCGATTTTACAAATATCGATTTTGGCTGTTTTTTCCAGTTGAGCCGCGTTGGTTTTCGGAATCAGACACCGCGTGAAGCCCAGACGCGCCGCTTCCTTTATCCTTATCTCCATCTGAGAAACAGCCCGGACTTCTCCCGCCAGACCCACCTCCCCCAAAACAATCGTCCGGCCATCAATGGGCTTGTCCAGAAAACTGGATGCCATGGCGGCAACGATGCCAAGATCAACCGCCGGCTCTTCGACTTTTACTCCGCCGGCAACATTAATGAATATATCCGACCCGCCCAGATGCAGGCCGCAAATTTTGTCCAGGACCGCCACCAAAAGCGATACCCGGTTATAATCCACACCGATGGCTGTCCGACGCGGCGTCCCGAAACTTGTCGAGCTCACCAGCGCCTGAATCTCCACCAGAATCGGCCTGGTTCCTTCCAGAGAGGGCACGACCACCGAACCGGCAACATTTTGCGGCCGCTCCGCCAGAAAAAAAGTAGAGGGATTGGGCACTTCGATTAACCCCTTCTCCCGCATTTCAAAAACGCCGATTTCGTTGGTCGGGCCGAAACGGTTTTTCATTCCCCGGACAATGCGGTAAGAATGAGAAGAATCGCCCTCAAAATAAAGCACGGTGTCCACCATGTGTTCCAGCACTTTGGGACCGGCGATCGAGCCATCCTTGGTTACATGACCGACCAGAAAAACAGGAATATTATTTTTCTTGGAAAAGAGAATTAATCGCGAGGACGTTTCACGCACCTGCCCGACACTTCCCGGAGCGGACATCAGTTCCGATGCATAAACCGTCTGGATGGAATCAATAACTACAATGGCCGGAGCAATGACTTTGATCTGCTCCAGAATTTTCTCCAGTGAAACCTCAACCAGAACAAATAAATTCTTCGCGGCCGCTCCGATCCGGTCACTGCGCAACTTTATCTGACTGGCGGACTCTTCGCCGGAAACATAGAGCA
>JAGOMJ010000086.1 GCA_017993615.1 Smithella sp.
TTGTTCTGGACGGCGTTGTTCATTCCGCGCCCGTCATTCAGGAGAGAATATCCGGCGGTCAGGCGCAGATTACCGGGAACTTTACCATGGAAGAAGCGCGCGATCTCGCCATTGTTTTGCGGGCCGGCGCTTTGCCCGCGCCTGTCAACATCCTCGAAGAAAGAACGGTGGGTCCTTCACTGGGCAGTGATTCCATTCGGCAAGGCGTCATGGCAACCATCATCGGATCGCTTTTGGTTATTTTATTCATGATTGTTTATTACCGCCTTTCCGGCGCAGTCGCTGATATTGCGCTGATCGTCAATATATTTTTGATCCTGGCGGTTCTTGCGGCCTTCCGGGCAACCCTGACCCTTCCCGGCATCGCCGGCATGCTCCTCACGGTTGGTGTCGCGGTTGACGCCAATATCCTGATCTTTGAAAGAATCCGCGAAGAATTACGTACGGGGAAAACCGTCCGCCTGGCCCTGGACACAGGCTACGACAGGGCATTCATTACGATCATCGACACGCATATCACGGGCATTGTCTCTGCTGTTGTTCTAATCTTTTTCGGGACGGGTCCGATTAAAGGATTCGCGGTCACAACGATTATCGGTCTTCTGGCCAGTCTTTTCACCGCCATTTTTATTACGAGGGTAATCTTCGATTACGTTATATGGAACTACAACATTAAAAAATTGAGCATTTAAAATTCAGGCATACGCAGGAGATATAGTATGAGCATGGAGTTGATCAAACCAGGTGTTAACATAGATTTTGTCGGAAAATTGAAATATGCGATGGCTTTCTCAGTCATCCTGATCGTCATCGGCATTGCGTCAATTATATATCATGGTGGCTTTAATCTCGGCATTGATTTCGCCGGGGGATCGATTATTCAGGTTAAATTTTCCAAAAATGTTTCCGCCGATCAGATCCGGGAATCTCTGCAATCAACAAAACTGGCCAACAGCACCATTCAACAGTTCGGCGACAATGAATTCTTAATTCGAACCCATGAATCTTTCTCCGATCAAAAGATGCTGTCGGCGAATGTGGAACAGCCTCTTTCTGCCGCTTTCCAGCATGATTATGAAATCAGGCGCGTGGAAGTCGTCGGGGCTAAAGTCAGTGCGGATTTTACCAGAAAGGCAATCATTGCTGTTATTTTTTCCTGGTTGGCCATCTTGATTTACGTGACCTGGCGTTTTGAGTTCCGTTATGCGGCGGGAGGGATTCTTGCACTGGTTCACGATACGCTGATCGTGATCGGAGCGGTCGCGTTGATGAACATGGAATTTACCATCAATATTCTCGCGGTACTCGTCTTCGTGATCGGTTTTTCTATCAATGACACCATTGTTACGTTAGATCGAATCCGGGAAATTGTAAAACGAAATCCAAAACAGAAGCTGGGTGATATCATCAATTTGGCCATCAATGAAACACTCAGCAGAACCATCTTAACATCCCTGACTGTTTTCTTCACGGTTTTGGCGCTTTATATTTTCGGCGGCGCAGTCATTCGTGATTTTGCTTTTGCTCTGCTGATCGGTACCGTTGTCGGAACATATTCCACGATCTATATTGCCTGCACCAGTGTGCTGTTTTTAGAAAATATGCAGCTTTCGAAAATACAGAGGAAGGAATAATTTGTCTTTTTTCGCAGCGGCGGGATTAACCCTTTTTATCTTGATATTATTTACGGGTATTTTCTTGAATTTTCTCGGTTTACCCGGAACTATCGTAATTTTTTTTGATGTTTTGTGTTATGCAATGGTTACCGGATTCGAGCAAATCGGATGGCAGGTCATCGTATTGCTTCTTGTCGCTGCCGTCGCCGCCGAAACCATTGAATTTTTCTGGGTTGTCAGTGAAGCGCCGCAACAGGAGTCGAGTCCCCGAAAATCATTAAAAACAGTGGCCGTGGGAGCGGTTGCAGGTGGTTTTCTCTTGACGCCGTTTTTGCTGGGACCGGGCGCGTGGATCGGCTTTTTTTTAGGAGGACTTGCGGGTATTCTGATTGCGGAAATTTTAGTGCAATACAGATTAAAAGCGCCTCATCGAACGCTGAATCGCGTTATGCTCAATATAGTCGGGAAGAACGCAGTTAAAGGGTTTATTTCCCTTTGCATGATTGCCTTTTCTCTCTCTAATATTTATTCTTAGGAGTTTGAAATTAAAATGACGGAAGATAAAAAATCGAAATCAAAAGTTAAAGAATATGTCGAATCCATCATCATTGCCATTCTGATCGCTTTGTTTATCAGAACATTTATCATATGCGCCTATAAGATACCGTCCCGTTCCATGGTGCCGACACTGCTGGTCGGCGACCATATTCTGGTCAATAAATTCATCTACGGCGTGAAAATCCCGCTGTTACGAAGAACCATTATTCCCGTCAGCGAACCCAAAAGAGGCGAAGTTGTCGTTTTTATTTATCCCAACGACCGGTCCAAAGATTTCATCAAACGGGTGATCGGTGTTGCCGGCGACAAAATTGAAATAAAAAACAAGAAAATATTCATCAATGACGAGGAGTTCAAGGATTCCTACGGCATTTTCAGCGATAGCCTCGTTTTACCGCAATCCCTGCAGCCGCGGGACAATTTCGGACCGATCATCGTTCCCGAGAAATCCATTTTCGTCATGGGCGACAACCGCGATGAAAGCCTGGACAGCCGTTTCTGGGGATTTGTCAACCTGAAAGACGTCGAAGGGAAAGCCTTTGTCATTTACTGGTCCTGGAACCGCGATGAGAACAATCTTCGCTGGAACCGGCTGGGTCAATTGCTGCACTAGGCCGTTCTCCGGAAGGTTTCGGCGCTTTCCGCCGTTTGTCATTGCGTCATATCAGCAGACATTCGGGAAATTATTTTAAAATCTTGACACACAAACGGTTTGGTTATATAACCATCCCCAATAAAGCCTTTTAATTTAATCCGGAGAGATTGAAAAAGGAAACGTTGATGAGAAAATCAAAGATCCATGAAGATTATGAAGCCTTTACCGTTTTGGGGAAAGGCTTTTTTTTTAACCGGGCAAGGGGTTAGCGCACATGTCGAATACGAAAAGCACAAAAACCGTCATGGATAAGGAAGGCATTGAGCGGTGCCTGACCAGAATCGCCTATGAAATTCTGGAAAAGAACAAGGGAATGGAAAACCTTGTCCTGGTCGGCATAAGAACGGGCGGCGTGTATCTCGCCGAACGGCTGCAAAAGAAAATGTCCGAAATCGAGCACGGCAAGATCCCGATGGGCATACTGGATGTCACCCTTTATCGCGACGATATTTCCGTGTCCAACAAAAAACCGAGGCTGGGCGAAACGAAAATAAATTTTTCACTGGATGAAAAAATCGTCATCCTTGTGGACGACGTGCTCTTCACCGGCAGAACCATCCGCGCGGCCATGGACGCTCTGATTGATTTCGGACGCCCCCGGATGATTCAACTGGCGGTTCTCATTGACCGCGGTCATCGCGAGCTGCCCATCCGGGCGGATTTCGTGGGCAAAAATCTGCCCTCCTCGCTCTGGGAAGCCGTCCGGGTCGACCTGGTGGAAAAAAACGGCGTCGATGAAGTCGTCATTGAAGAAGGAACATAAACAAGAATTTTTTAAGGCCCCCTATGAAATTTGAACGAAAAGATATTTTAGGAATAAAAGATTTATCGGTCGATGAAATCAACCTGATTCTGGAAACGGCCGGATCTTTTCTGGAGGTGTCGACGCGCAAAATAAAGAAAGTGCCGACCCTGCGCGGGAAAACGGTCATCAATCTGTTTTACGAAGCCAGCACCCGCACCCGAACATCCTTTGAAATAGCCGGCAAACGATTAAGCGCCGACACGATCAATATTTCATCGTCCACCAGCTCCGTCATGAAGGGAGAAACGCTGATCGACACAGCCCGCAACCTGGAAGCCATGAATCCTGACGTGATTGTTATCCGTCACAGCGCCGCCGGCGCTCCGCATCTTCTGGCGTCGCTGGTGAAACAGTCGATCATCAATGCCGGCGACGGCGCACATGAACATCCTTCACAGGCCCTGCTGGACATGATGACCATCAAAGAACGCAAAGGAAATTTCCCCGGATTGAAAGTGGCCATCATCGGCGATATTGAACACAGCCGGGTGGTCCGGTCCAACATCTACGGGCTCTCCAAAATGGGCGCCACCGTCGTTGTGGCCGGTCCGGCCACCATGCTGCCCCGCGATATTGAGCAAATGGGGGTCAAGGTCTTTGATAAAATGGAAGACGCCATCACCGATGCCGATGTGGTCATGATGCTGCGCATTCAACTGGAGCGGCA
>JAGOMJ010000087.1 GCA_017993615.1 Smithella sp.
TTATCATCAAAATTAATGAATTCAAATTGATCCACCTGCCAGAAAGCAGCGAAGGTGATGATCGCAAGGATGGTGTAAATGGCCAGTTTTTTTCTTAAAGTAGCCGCCGGGTTATTTGACATTACTTAATTTGTTTGCTTGCGCTGCAGTTTTTTAATGTCCACAATTTTGCCGGACGCATCGTTGACAGATGAATTTTTCATAATCTTTGCAACCGGCTTTTGAGCGGATGACTCCTGATAGAAATCTTCGACCAACTCCAGATACTCGGCAAGCAGTTTGCGGCTGACGACAAAAATATGTCCGATGTTTTTCTCGATAACCCGATTGAGTCCGCCGCAGGTCACTTTCACATTACCGGTATCCACGCATCCCCATGTTTCTCCGGCTATGCAGGAACCGGCCGGTGCAATGGGATCGCGCGAACCCTTGTAATCAAAGATCCTGACCCCCGCTTTCTTCAGAATGGACATATTCACCGGTTTCCCGTCGAATTTCGGATCCGAAGAAGGCAGGCAGTATTTTCCTTCATAGATTTGATTTCCGATAAATACGTTTTGAATCCACTGAATATGCGCACTAACCGGAAACTTGGTACCGTGCGTCAGCCAGTAAAGAAAGGGGGCTGAATCGGCTATGGATTCCTTGATTTCCGCTCGGCCGTAAAACCCGAGAACGACCGTGTGTTGTACCCCCGGTTGTATCTCATTCATGCCGGCCTCGATGATCTGCGGCGGAATATTGACTGATCCGAAGAGTTCCTTCATCAGATACGGGTCATAATCGCGGCGGATCAGGGTTCGAATCGGATCATGACCGCTTCCCTCGTCATCAAACTTCATCGGCGAAGCCATCAGCGCTATTTTTTTGATATCCATCGGTAACCCTGCGGCCAAACGTTCTTCGGCGCGTCTGGCCAGGTAGGGTAAAATCAAAGTGCCCCCCATGCAATAGGCCATGATGTATATTTCATCCCGGGGATGTCTTTTTTTGATGATATCCAGATAAAAATCAGGGATGGTTTTTCCGTAAAAATCCAATCCCAGTTCCGTTTCTTCCCAGCCGGGATCGCCGTGATCCACCATGTAAATGATATATCCTTTTTTAATCATGGCTTCGATGACCGATTTTCCCGAAGCCAGATCAAAAAGTTCCGGTTTGTTGATCAGCGGCGTGGCCATGTAGATGATTTTACCGTTGTGCCTGACACCTTCAGCAACCGGATAATGACGCAGCCTCACCCGGTGATTCAAGGATTCTTCAACATATTCATAATGCGAACAACCAATTATTCCTTGCGTTGCCCTTTCGGAATATTCCTTGATATCGAACGCATTGGTCTCAAAAAGATTTTCCAGACGGATACGGTTTTCCGCAAGATATTCTTCGAAGGACGTTTTCATCGTTCCGTCCGGATTCATTTTGGCGAAAGGCAGAGGATCGTTTTTAAAAGGTTGCTCCGTGATCAAAACCAGCAGGCATTTTAAAAGCTCTTTCATGGCTTTGAGGCGGCTCAATCCGATGTTGTTGTATTGCTGTTCCAATTGCGCAAATTCATCCATGTAGTTTTTCAGATATTCCCTGCCCTTCGGGGTTGTGCAGATCATCTGTGCTTTTTCTCTGTTGAATTTGCCGTTTTTGATAAAAAACCCGGTTAACGTATAAAGCAGACGGGAATAGCTTTTGTAGATCCAGCCGTTAATATCTGCAATCGCGTCGGGATTTCTGGAAGCGCCGACCGCCAGACGCGCGCTGGCTTTGACATGCCGCAGCATCGAATCAAGAACCGCGCTTTGCCAGGAAGCGGCCACAGCCATGGGTCCGAAAAGCCAGACATCCTTTTTAACCATATCGAGCATCTCTTGATAATTGAACAGACCTCTGATTTGCTGGCCGATCAGCTTGCTCTTCCAGGGAATGGTCGTGGTCAGATCTTCCAGATTATCTGCCGGAGAGAACGTGATAACGCCAAGGAGCTCATCGGGCGTGATTTTTAAGGGCTTGTCATTGGACATACATCAACCTCTTGAGGATTTTTTCAAAAAATTGAATCACCTGCGCTTGCCTGGATGATTCGGCAGGCAAATTCAGTTGACAAACGGGTGCTTCTATATTAAAAATAACTATAGTTTAAGCGAGTTGCGTCTTGGGCTGGTTGCTGTTGCAACCGGCATCCATGTAATTATCCAATAATACAAACGTTGAATCTTTAATCTTTTATTTTTCTAACACTTAATTGCCTTTTTCTTCAACAGTTTTTTTGCACGGGGAGCCCAATGACCGAGGAAGACAAAAAAGTTCAGATTGATCCCTCTTCAACTTTCGCCTGGCTGCAGACGATGACGGAAATGTGGCTGAATATGGCCAAGACCATGCCGTCCGGTTCACAGACAGCGCTCAATACGCAAACCGCTTTACAGGACCGTTTTAGCCGGCAACTGGATGCGAATCTGAATCTGCTGAAATCATTTTCCAATGTAATGAAACAGACGGAGTCCGAATCAGCCGCGGCCAGTGCGGTTAATGCTCTGCCGGAAATTTTACTGAAAATAGCCAAATCCGGTTTTGATACGGCGATGCAAATCCAGAATCATCTGCTGGAAAAAGCCGGAAAAATCGGCAAGAGGACGGAAGCATACAAATTTGAAAATCTGGATCAGGATATTTTTAAAGCCTTAAACGACGTTTATGAAAAAGAGATTCAGCAATATTTTAAAATTCCGCCGCTGGGTCTGACCCGTTTTTATCAGGAACGATTCAATGAGTTGCTCAACCAACACAATATTTTTGAAACAACCCTGGCAGAGTTTCTTTCCATTCTTTATATGCCGCTGGAAAAGTCCTTCAACGTTTTCCAGGAGAAGCTTCAGGAAATGGCGCAGCAAGGCAATATCCCCACGACCACCAGGGAAAGTTATGCCATATGGTTAAAGATTCTGGAAGGTCACTACATGAGTCTTTTCAAATCGCCCGATTATACGGAGGCCCTGCATCGCGTGCTCAAACACTTCGAAAATTTCATGATTGCGAGAAACGAGGCGATCCAGGATTTTCTGCAAATGCTGCCGGTTGTGACCACGAAAGACATTGACGATTTGTATAAGGAATTTCATCTATTGAAAAAAAGAGTGAAAGTACTGGAAAGACGTCTGGGGATATCTCCGAACGCAACGGGCCGCAAGGAGTAGATGCATGATTCTAAAATTCGCCGGGCAGGACGTTGAATTTCGAAAGGAAACTTTTTCATGAGTTCGACGAAAATTCCACTTGATCTTATTCTGGAAAAACTGGCGGAAGATGCGGAAAAGGCGCAACAGCGCGTTTCTAAAGCTTCCGAAGTCCTTCAGGGGCGGCTCAATACCGAACTCGCTTCGACACCCTACGAGATTGTGTATGAAGAGGATCGGGTCAAGGTAAAACATTACATCCGCAATGAGAACGCGGAGAATAAATTAAAGATCCCGTTGTTGGTTGTGTATGCGCTGATTAACCGGGAAACCATGCTCGATTTGCAACCCGACAGAAGCGTAGTGAAAACGTTTTTGGAAGGCGGCATCGATCTTTACATGATAGATTGGGGCTACCCCAAACGTAAGGACCGTTTTTTAACCATCGATGATCATGTCAACGGTTACATGAACAACATCGTCGATTTCATCCGCGAGAAACACAACGTTGACCAGATTAATCTCATGGGTATATGCATGGGAGGGAGTTTTTGCGTCATGTATTCGGCCCTCCATCCGGATAAGATTAAAAATCTGGTCACGACGGTCACGCCTTCCAGCTTCGATACCGACAAGGGACTTCTGCATGTCTGGATGAAAGATATTGATGTGGATGGAATCATCAAAACCTACGGCAATATTCCGGGTGATCTGATGAATTTTGGATTTCTTCTGCTCAATCCCGCGCGTCTGATGATTGACAAGTATGTCGGCTTTATCGAAAACATGGATAATAAGGATTTTGTGGAAAATTTCGTGCGGATGGAGCGCTGGATTTTCGACAGCCCCGATGTTCCCGGAGAAACATTCCGTCAGTTTGTTGAAGACTGTTACAAGAATAATCTTCTCATTCAAAGCAAAATGTATCTGGGAGGCAAGCGGGTCGATTTAAAAAATCTGACCATGCCGCTTTTAAATTTTTACGGTCAATACGATCATCTGGTTCCGCCGGAAGCCTGCAATCAACTGACCAAATCCGTGGGCAGC
>JAGOMJ010000044.1:0-1885 GCA_017993615.1 Smithella sp.
ATGGCGCGGTTTACGACAACCTCGTTACAGGCCTGTACGCAGCGTCCGCAGAGAATGCAGCGGCTGAAATCACGGACGATAAAAGGATTCTCATCTTCCGTGGGATACAGCTGTTCGCTTTCTTCAAAGCGCGGTGTGGTAATTTTATAGAAATATGCCAAATCCTGCAGACGGCAATTACCGTTTGCTTCACAGGTCATGCAGTTATGTTTGCCGCTGGTCAGCATGAACTCCACGACCATTTTTCTTGATTTATGAACCAGCTCGGTTTCAGTGAACACCTCCATATTCGGCGTTACCGGCGTGGAACAGGCCGCCACCAGCGACCGCGCGCCCTTGACTTCCACGCAACAAATACGGCATGCGCCGGTCGGAGTGGAGCCTTTCAAGTAGCACATCGTGGGAATTTCGACCCCGCCGTTTTTCGCTGCTTCTACAATCGTCTGCCCCTGTTCAAAGGGCGTCTCTTTTCCGTTCAATAAAAATGTTTCACTCATTATTCATCCACCTTTTTCAATAATAAATAATAAAAATGTCACCTCTGACATATGCCAATGATGGCATATGTCAGGAATGGTTCATACAACAGTGACCGCCGGTCTGTCAACACCGATTTTAAATTAATATATTCACATATAAAATCAATAAGATGGGTTATGTTTTTTTTAGCATTTTTGGCGTCATTTTTCACAAAAAAACGCCCCGATTTTTTTTCGAAATCAGGGCGCTTTTTATTACCTTATTTTTTTACAAATGATCTGTAAAAAGCATGGCCTAATTTATTTAATCCGACAAAACGTTCCCAGAATCCTTTTCCATGAAACAAGTCGATGAGCCCTTTCATACCATCGTACTGCAATTTTTCGAAGGGCTGCCACCAGAAGTTTCTGCGCACAAAAGGCATCGCGCTCAAGATATCGTCTACGATAACCTGAGGCTGAGTCATTTCAGCAAAACCGATATCCCCGTGCGTCCGGCCGATGCCGCTTTCTTTAAATCCTCCCCACGGTGTTTCGGCAAGACCGTGGCTCATCAGATGATCGTTGATCATGACGGCGCCCGCCATCACCCGGCGGCCGATCTGAACAGCTTTTTTCCTGTTTTTCGACCATACCGAGCAGGTCAGGCCGAGATTGGAATCATTGGCTAAGGCTATCGCTTGCTCCATGTTTTCAACGGGCATAACGCCGACAACCGGACCGAATGTTTCATCCTTCATGACCAGCATGGTATGGTCCACATCGGTCAGCACAGTGCAGGGGATAAAATTCCCCTTGCAGTTTTGAGGGCATTTGGATTGCGCGAATATTTTTGCTCCTTTGGCCAGAGCGTCGTCGATATGTTCCTGAACGGTCCGCATCTGTTTCCGGGTCGTCATGGCGCCGATATCCGTCATCAGACAATTGCCGTCGCCGACACGAAGCCCCTCCACCCTTTCCTTCAATACCGCCAGAAATTCATGGTAGATTTTTCTATCCACGTAGATTCGTTCCACACCGCCGCACGACTGTCCCGCGTTTTGCATGCCCGCCCAGACGGCGCCGCACGCAGCGCGGTACAGATCCGCATCCTCGCAAACGATCATCGCATCGTTCCCACCCAGCTCCAGCACCAGGGGCGTCAGGTTTTCGGAGGCTTTCTTCATTAAATATTTTCCGATGGGAACCGAACCGGTAAAAAACAGTTTATCCACGCCGGCATCAAGTAACGCGTCTCCTGCCTTGTTGCCGGGCATGTTAATGTAAGTGAAAACATGTTCAGGAAGACCGGCATAGTCGATGCACTCCTTAAGCGCATGGCCGACCATCTGCGTTTCCGATGCAGCCTTTAAAATCACCGTGTTTCCGGCGAGCAATCCCATGACCACTTCGGAAAAAGGAATGGC
>JAGOMJ010000044.1:1985-11253 GCA_017993615.1 Smithella sp.
CAGGAAGACCGGCATAGTCGATGCACTCCTTAAGCGCATGGCCGACCATCTGCGTTTCCGATGCAGCCTTTAAAATCACCGTGTTTCCGGCGAGCAATCCCATGACCACTTCGGAAAAAGGAATGGCGAACGGGTAATTCCAGGGCGAAATAATACCGACGACACCGTACGGCACCCGCACAATGCGGCTGCGCTTGTTCATCAGCATGATATTGCCCGCCTTGAGTTTCCGGTCCGCTAAAAATTCAGCGGCATTTTTGCAGTAATATGATGTCGCCAGGGTTGCGGGGCCCACCTCGGCAAACATGGCATCAAAGATGGTTTTGCCGTTATCCTGCGAAATGATTTCTGCCAGCTTTGCCGAATTTTTTTGAATATACTCTGCAAATTTTTTTACATAGGCGATCTTCTTTTTCAGAGGCAGAGCCTGCCATGCGGGTTGCGCACGCCGGGCGTTTGTTACAGCATTTTTTACATCTTCCAGGGTATGGATGGGGTAGATGGCGATCACTTCGCACGATGCGGGATTGGTGCAAACCGTTACATCGTTTTTGACACCCTGGTCTTTTGCAGCCGATGCTTGATGTTCTGCCGTTCCTGAAACCTGTGCATTCATAATCTTCCTCCCTTCTTATTGATCATCGAAATACATGCCGGTTATATGATCCGTTAAAAAGCCGCCTTTAATATTTCCAGGGCATCCTCATAACTTGCCTCGACAGGACAAAACGCTATAGCGCCGTCGTTGATGGCCGCATTTGCTATCGCTTCCAGTTTATCTTTTGTTACCCCAGCCTGGCTCAGAGTCAACGGCAGGCTGCAGATCTTGTTCAGACTGTCGTTCATGTCGCGTATCGCGGCCACGGTGTTTTTCTCCCTTTCATTTACCGGAATCTTTGCATAATCTTCCGGTTCCATGAAAAACCGCAGCAGCTTGCCGATACGCGCGGCGATATCCGGCGATTTTTTAATATAAAACTCCAGACCGTGAGGAAGAAGAATCGCGTTGGCGACGCCGTGAGGCACATGACACAGCCCGCCGGTTGCATGCGCGAGCGCGTGAACGATGCCCACCATCGAATTGGAGAACGATATACCGGCGAGTAACGATGCGTTGGCCATCGCCAGCCGGACATCCCTGTCTTTGCCGTTTTTCGCCGCGTCGATGATATTGGCCTTGATGAGTTCAATGGCGGAAAAAGCGAAAGCATCGCTGACCGGGTTTTTCTGCGGACCGATGTAGGCCTCCACCGCGTGAGTCAGGGCGTCCATTGCCGTTGCGGCAGTAATTTTCGGCGGCATGCTCATGGTCATCACGGGATCGAGAATAGCCACCTTCGGCAAAATCAGGGGAGATGTAAATTGCATTTTGACATTCCGGGCGGGATTGGCGATGACCGCCGCCATCGTCACCTCGGAACCGGTTCCCGCCGTGGTGGGTACGACGATAAAAGGTTTCATCGGCTTGGTCAGACGGTTGTTTCCGGTAAATTTCATCAGATCGTCCGCCTCTTCTGAAATCACGATATTCACTCCCTTGGCGGTGTCGATCACGGAACCGCCGCCGACGGCGATGATCGCATCGCATTCCTGCTGCCGGTATATTCCGGCAATCTCGTTTACCGCCACAATGGAAGAATCAACGGGCGTGTCATCATACAACGCGCCAATCGCAACCTGCGTTCCGCCGAAACTGTTCACCACGTGATCGATCAATCCCGCCTGGCTTACGCCTTTATCGGTAATGATGATGGGCTTTCTGGCCCCGAGCATATCGAGCTCCGAGGCGATGTTGTCCAGGGCTTTGTACCCTGAAATTATTTTTACGGAATTAAAAAATTCGTAGTATTTCGGGCATTCTTCTTTCTTTTGCATATTCACAATATCCCTCCTCAAGTGATTGTCTTTTAAGCGAATAATCCTATTGTTGCATTGGCATATGCTTTGGCGCGGTTGACCATCGTCTTCATAGTTAACCGCGGGACTGTTTTAATGTAAAACCGCAGGAGAAAATTCGGAAACAACAGCGTCTGGGCTATGTTCAGAACCCGGATCATCGTCATCATATAAGCCAGATTTCCTCTGACAAACTGACGGTTATGATAAACCGCGTCGGGCGTGCTGATTCTGCCGGTCATCATCAGATAGGCAAATTCGATATTCTTGAGCACCAGTTCCAGATCGGCATGATAAGCTTCTTTTTCGCCAACATACCTGACCGTGTGCCCGTTTTTCAAAATCATCATCGACGGACCGTTGACGACGTTAAAGCAAAATGAAAATTGATCCGGCAACGTATCCATTTCCCTTTTTGCTTGCGGCACATTTTTATATGCCGTCTCAATTCCCATTCCTAAAAAATAAAGACACAACCTGGTAATCTGTGTCTTTAACCATTTTTCAGGCGGCACAATCTTACACATTCTTTTACTCCTCATAACGTCCCCCCTTTTTTATTTCTTTAATGTTTTGTGAGTTTAATGAATGGAAAAAATGATTGAGCAATCTCGGGAAATGAAAATTAGAGAAGCGATATGAAAAACATATCAAAAACATTCAGGGCCCCTCATTTCCTTACGAAATTGAAGATTTTAATGTTTAATATCTTTTATAGGGAATGGAAACTTACACGCACATTGTCGATTGTCGACAATCGACATATAGCAGAATCATGGTCTTGTCAACCCTTTTGTTTTCATATCATTAAGAATTTATTGTTTATTTTATGATATTTTATTTGAAGATGGGTTCTCTTATATCATTATTAACATAATGATATTCGTGATTTATTCATATCGGAAATAAATTTTTTGTGATAATGATAATAATATATACAAACTAACAGCTTATTCTGGAAACGACTCAAGGCTATCCATGATGGTGCAAAAAGATAAGTTATCAAAAATATTAAACAAACAAAATCAATTACCCTATCAAATCGCAGAATATCTTGCCGAAAAGATCATTCACATGCAAATCAAACCGGGGGAACGCATTTTGGAGGCAAAGATCGCCCAGGAACTTGGTGTCAGCCGCAGCCCCGTCCGGGAAGCACTACACATTCTCAATGAAAAATTTCTGGTGGAATTACTGCCGCGCCGCGGCGCTGTCGTAGCGGGCTTTTCCATAAAATTCATTGAAGATTTATACGACATTCTCAAAGTGCTTTATTTGCTTCTTTCTCAGAAGGGCGTGTCGAAAATTTCGGATGAAAATTTTAATCAGATAGCGCCATTTTTCCAAACCATGGAAGAATGTGCCAATCGAGAAGACTTCGAAGGTTACTACAATGCCATTTTTGATTTCATGGAAGCGGCGATTAAAATTGTCGACAATCCTATTCTGGAACGCTTGATCATGAATCTCTGGCCGACCAAAAAGCGGATGATGTATGCGACTTTGTTCAAACGAAAGCACGATTTGAAATCAAATCTGGATTTCTTTCTCAAAAGCGTTGCGCCCTATCTGGAAAAGCGGATTGATCTGGTTGAAAACAACATCGTGGATTATCTTGAACAGGAAAAGGAAAATGCCATCCTGTTGGCAAAAGAGTTTGAACTCAGTAACACAACAAAAAAATAAACATTCCGGTTTTCATTTCTTATTCAAAATCATTTTATATAATCTCATATTATAATCCGTGCACAAACTTCGTAAATTATTTTTCATATAGGATGAATCTACTGATGGATCAAGAAGCGGATATTTCAAAATCGCGTAGCTCAAGTTTTCCGTCCTCAATTAACATCCATTCACAATGACTTATGCAGCCGCATTCATGCGGCGCCCTCATGGAAATAAAACATGGATCGAGCAGGGAGTGACGTGTACGCAAATTCATCTGGAGATAGCCTGCGCGGCTTGCAACAACAAACACAAAATAAAATTCTGCCGCCCGATGTTTGTCGTGTGATACGCGATCACTGGAAAAACATTCCGAATGACTTCTAGCGGACTCACACATGATCAAATCAAATTATTAAATGTCGAATATTCAAATTTACATTCGTCATGCCGGCGACGGCCGGCATCCGGCATTATTTTTTACTGGTTCCCGGCCTTCGCCGGCAAGACATCCGAGAATTTGTTAATCGCTTAATAACAGTATGATTGTGAGACCGTTAATAAATTGCTCGACAAACATATTGACTAAATACTCTTTTTTGAATATGGTCCACGCAAACAGGCAAACGGGTGATGGAGTTCACCTGAGATAACCGCAATTATTGCTGATAACTCCTGCAGAAAATACCTCTGCGGGAGTTTTTTTATTATGGGAAATGTCTTACCTCAAAAGTCCGTGTCCGACATGCGCCGTCATCTGAAAATCATTGCGGATGGGTGCTCGCGTTTCCGGATGCTTTCCCTGAACCGCCAGTTGGAAGCCGCGCAATTACTGCTTGATGAAAATCCGCCCATCGACATTGCGGTGCTGGGACAATTCAAGGCCGGGAAAAGTTCTTTCTTAAATAGTCTTCTGGGACAAAACGTTTTGTCCGTCGGCGCCATTCCGGTGACCACGGCCGTTACACGTCTCCAATATGGGACGAAAGCAAAAGCCCTCGTACGGCACTTTGACGGAAACATCACCGAAATTCCGTTAGCGGACATTGTAAAATTCACCTCCGAAGCGGAAAATCCGGGCAACGCGAAAAATGTATCCATTGTCGACATTGAACTGCCGTCCCTGAAGAAATATTCCGGTCTGCGCCTGGTGGACACGCCGGGACTGGGCAGTGTCTATAAATATCATCAGTCCGCTTCGGAAGAATGGCTGCCCTCCGTCGGCACAGCGCTTCTGGCGGTAAGTGCCGACCGACCCTTATCGGAACACGATTTGGAACTCATTCGTGAATTAATCGCGCACACGCCGAATATTATTTTATTGCTGACCAAAGTCGATCTGCTTTCATCGGATCAGCAAAAAGAAGTGGTAGCCTTTTTCCAGGCAACACTTAATCGGGAACTTCACCGGACACTGCCGGTTTATCTTTATTCGACGCGGGACAACACGGACGAATACAAACAGGTGATTGAAGAAAACATTTTTAAAACAATCTGCGCCGACCGCGACACGGAGTTTTTAAGAATCCTGAATCATAAAGTCCGGTCGCTCTCTCAAGGCTGCCTGAGCTATCTCAATATTGCGCTGAATTCGTCGTTGCAGGCGGATATGAACCGGGAAAATCTGCGCAACCGGATTCTGAATGAAAAAGTCAATGAAGATATCGTGCGGGAGGAACTGGGTATTATTTCCCGCGAACACCAGCGCCAAACGCGCGCTCTGATTGAAGCCTATCTGGAAAAATTTAGAGTGCCGCTTACAAAAAAAGTTATGCGTCAACTGGTCGATGAATTGCCTTCATGGAAAGGCAATCTCTGGAAACTATCCCGAAAATACGAGGTCTGGGTGTCGGAGACGCTCTCCGAAGAAATGCGGATAATTTCCAAAAACGAACATCGCAATTTTCTGGGAACCATGAAAAAAGCGCACGCCGCCATATCCCGTTCGCTGGACGCTTTCTGCAATTTTCTGGGAGATAACATTGAAAACGTGCTGGGTGTGAAGATGACGGAAGTTCAATGGAAAATCGATGCCGCTGAACCCGACCATCCGGATATCTCTTTTACCAAAACCTTTGATATTCATTTGGACCTGATATGGTTTCTTATTCCCATGATGTTTTTCCGCAAGATTTTCGAACGGCACTTTATCGACGGCATACCGAAAGAAGTGGAAATCAATCTGTCGCGGCTTGCCTATCAATGGGAAAAGAGCGTCAATCATGCCATCGATGAAATGCGCCTGCAGGCCTTCAACTATATTCACGAAGAACTCGCCACGATCGAAGCGTTGATTTCCGGGACAAAGGGACAAACTGAAGACATCAGAGGCCTTATTGATCAGATCGAAAAAATAACCATATAATCGCCATACTCACCCGAAGTTTTACAGAGTCATTATGTTATTTGTCGGACGCCAAAGCGAGAAGAAAATAATTATGGAAGCGCTGAATTGCGGCAGAAATATTATTCTGGGCGGAAAGTTCGGGATAGGACGAACCCGTTTAATCAGAGAAATAGCGAAGCTGGTCAATGAAAGAAAATTTATCTTTGTCGATTTCAGTCAAACGCCGGGAAAAATGAGCGAGAAAATTATGAAAGCGCTGGGCATCCCCCGAAGAATTAAAAATCAGACACAACAAATGGGCTATAAATCCATGCGTTATCGCATTGCTCATGCAAATACAATCAAACAGCACAGACCGGTTATTGTTTTCGACAACATGGCTAAAATAACGGCTCAGAAAAAAATATTGCTTCGTCATCTGATTCTGGAGCAGCATTTTCAATTCATTGCCGTTGTAGAAAACTTTCTGCCGCAAAAAAATTTGTTTGATCTCAAGGCGCAACTCATGCCTGCAACAACTTTGAACCTGCGCCATCTTAAAAAACAGGAGGTTGAAAATCTGTTGCGCACGTATGCAAAAAAACATCACGTTGCGTGGACGGAAAATGATATACGCAATCCAGCTTGCTTATCGGATGGCTATCCACTGAGTTTAAAAGAGATGCTGAAAAAAAAGATAATCCCAGAAGACAGATGAAAGATTTAAAAAAAACATTACCGGGAGAACATGCTTAAAATTATGTTATGCAACGGTTCATTTGGAAAACCTTCAGGAATCGCCGGCAGATGCGGGCAAAAATGAAAGAAGCCGCCGAAATGGAAGAAGCCGTCAGACTGCTTAAGATTTAAAAAAGTAAACCGGCAGCGTTTGGGTTTGTCCAGGAAATCCTCTCCTCCAGATTTCTTCATTCCTGAAACGGCAATTTTGTGATAGAAAATAATCTGTAATCTTCAATATATTGCTTCGATGAAAGCAGAGGCTAAAAATGACCGATAAAAAAAACGACGACATCCGCATTGCGGTTTTGGAAAATTATCGAAAAGTCGCCGTGTCCGATCAATCCGGTTGCGGCTGTTCCAGCGCCTCCTGTTGCGCAAGACCGGATAACGCCGCGTCTCTTGCGCTGGGTTATTCGGCGAACGATTTATCCGTTGTTCCCGAAGGGGCGGACATGGGGCTGGGCTGCGGAAATCCTCAGGCCATTGCCTCGTTGAAAGCCGGAGAAACGGTGCTGGATCTGGGAAGCGGCGGCGGCTTTGACTGTTTTCTGGCGGCACGGTCTGTCGGCGATCAAGGTCTCGTGATCGGTGTGGATATGACGCCGGAAATGATTGCAAAAGCGCGCCGCAATGCTGAACAAGGCGGTTACGCCAATGTTGATTTCCGGCTGGGAGAACTGGAGCATCTGCCGGTAGCGAACGGGATCGTGGATGTTATTATTTCAAATTGCGTCATCAATCTGTCGCCGGAAAAAGAGAAAGTATTCCGGGAAGCGTTTCGCGTATTAAAGCCGGGCGGCCGGTTAGCGATTTCCGATATTGTCGCCACGGCCCCGATACCCGATGAAATCAAAAAAGATCTGGCCCTTTATGCCTGCTGTATAGCGGGAGCCTCTTCCGTGCGGGACATTGAAAACATCATGACCGAAACGGGTTTTGAACAAATAAAAATAATTCTCAAGGAAGAAAGCAGAATATTTATTCGCACCTGGCTGCCTGACAGCCACGCCGAAGACTATGTTGTTTCCGCAACCATCGAGGCCATCAAACCGTAACGGGACAAAATCCGTTCAAATGTTTGCGGATTGATCGCAGGTCATATTATCAGGGGCATTTTGCTTCCAATTCTCTGACCATACCTCTGTAATAGTCGCAGAGTTGGCTGGCGCTCGCGTTGGAAGACGCCATCCGGTCTTGTGCCTTTTTCTTCATCTCCTCATTGCCGCTTTTATAACTCTGCGGCACACCTTCGCAATAAGTCCTTTCTTCCTCGCGATAAACTTTCAAATTGGCGCATTGCCGACGCAATTTTTCGTCCGCCTGCTGATTGGCGTTGCCTGAGCCCGCGACCGATTCTTTTGTTTCACTTCCATTATCGTTTGCGTTATCTTCAGGCACTGAATCTTCTGAAGAATCCATCAACACACAATCCGTCATCCCATCCTGAGGCGTGCTGGTAATAACTGCGTTGCCGTTATTATCCAGGCACTTGTACATCTCCAGCGCATGGGCGGACGTCAACAAACAAATAAAACAACACAACGCTAACATAACGATTCTCATTTTATTTTCTCCTTCACTCTAAACATCAGGCTTCCCTGAACACGCCGTATAAATCACAATGGTATTTTCACAACCTTCGCTCGGCGTTTGGGTTTGTCCGCTGCAAAGAGGCTGGTGTATTTTTGATAAAGTTCAAAGAGAAACGCCACACGCTGGGCTTCGGTTGTAAAATTAGTTTTGCCGTAGGCGGTGTCCACGGCGCGGTCTAACGTCTGATGGGCTTTGAGCAGCACCGGCGGCATGGTCAGCGGATCGTAGAGGTCGGCCAACGTCGAGTTCGGAAATTGCGCGCGGGCATCCAGCACGCCCTGCGCGGCGGTTTCAATGGCCTGCTTTTGTTTCTCCGTCGGATTTTCCGGCCAGGGAAAATTGTTGTAAACAATTCCTGCGGAATAACGATAGCGGCTTTCCAAACGGCCGCATACTGTGCGCATCCATGCATTGTGCATGATAGATGTTAATATACCAAAATGGTAAAGCTTTGCACCGATAAGAATAAGCGCGGTATCACTTGTCAGATTTTGCGCTTCAATATAACCAATCGGTAGGTAAAGTCTACGTTCAGAAGAAACCCTGGAAATTAAAATGTATTCATCACTTGGCATATTCTCGACATGGAACCGGGTTGGTGTATCAGCAATCTTTCTTGTGGGAGCGCTTTTGCTTGCCAATCGAAAATTTCTTACAGCGTCTATTCTCTTCATTGCCTCCGGCATTTTCTTTAATTGCTCCGGCGAACAATCACCCAGCCAAAGACAATAACGATGATAACCATACAAAAATTCATCCGCTCCCAGCCAGCGGCGGAAATACTGCTCTGCCTGTGGTTCTTTTTTTAGAAATTCTATTTTCTCTTCTTCTGTAAACAGATAGTTGCCGCCGTCAATCGGTTTATTGCCTATGCCGATAGATGGAACCGGACAAATCGGCAGACTTCGATTGCTTAAAACGATATCCGGCGCATCAACCAGATATGGATTTATGTTTTGCGCTTTAGTTTTCTGCGGCTCGCCTTTGATATGTTCATATTCAAATAACCATTTAGGGGTAATATCGAAATCGGCAAAGCCGATA
>JAGOMJ010000044.1:11353-20059 GCA_017993615.1 Smithella sp.
AACGATATCCGGCGCATCAACCAGATATGGATTTATGTTTTGCGCTTTAGTTTTCTGCGGCTCGCCTTTGATATGTTCATATTCAAATAACCATTTAGGGGTAATATCGAAATCGGCAAAGCCGATAATCACGCAATGCACCGCCGCCTTGCCGCGCGCTTCGTTGTTCCATTGGAACGTCCGGTGGGCAAAAAATATTTTCATGCCTTCTTGCAGCATCCAGTTCCAAAGAGCGCCGACCTGTTCGCCCTGCGTAATGGAATTGGTGGAAACAAAGGCACAGCAAATCGTTGTTCCTTTGATCATCTTCGCGGCCTTCACATACCAGGCGGCCACATAATCCAGAAGACCGGCATTTTTTATATTGCCGAAAACAGCGGCAACATCCTTGCGCTGCTCATCGTCCATGAACTTCGCTCCCACAAACGGAGGGTTGCCCATGATGTAACTGAGATTCCGGGCGGGAGAAACTTCTTCCCAGTCGATGGTCAGCGCGTTGCCGCAGACAATCTTGGCGCTGGTCTCCAGCGGAATGCGCGCATAGTAGAGGCCGAACTCTTCGGAAACCAGCAGGTTCATCTGGTGATCCATCAGCCACAGCGCCACCTGCGCAATCTGCGCGGGAAATTCCTCAATCTCGATGCCGGAAAACTGGTCAACATTGAGATTAATCAGCCGGTGAATGCTCAGCTCGCTTTGATAAATTTTTGATGCGCGCAGAATTTCCAGTTCCAGTAAGCGGAGTTCGCGGTAGGCAATCACCAGAAAGTTGCCGCAGCCGCAGGCGGGGTCCAGAAAATTCAGTTGCCTTAATTTCTTGTGAAATTCCAGCAGCCGGTTTTTGTTGTGTTTGATTTTTTCAAACTCTTCCCGGAGTTCATCCAGAAAAAGCGGTTTGATGAGTTTGAGAATGTTTTCCTCGCTGGTGTAATGCGCGCCGAGGTTGCGCCGCGCGGCCTTGTCCATAATGGACTGGAAGAGTGAACCGAAAATGGCGGGTGAAATCCGGCTCCAGTCCAGCGCGCAGCAGTTGAGCAGTTCCTGCCGCATGGCGGAATCGAAGGCGGCATTGGGCAGCATTTCTTCAAAGAGTTTGCCATTGATATACGCAAAAGCGGCAAGCTGCTCGTCAAGCGTTTTCTGCCGCTTGTCCGGTGGCGTGTTCAGCACCTGAAACAAGGTGCTTATATGGTGGCCAAGGTCGGAGCCGTCTTCAGAGGTTCGCTGTTCAACATATTCCTTGAATTGCTGCTTTTCAAAAATACCCGTGTCTTCGGCAAACAGGCAGAACAGCAGCCGCACCATGTAGAGTTCGAGCGAATGGCCTGTGTAGCCGGATTCCTTCAGCCGGTCGTGCAGTTTGCCCATCTGCTCGGCGGCTTTGATGTTGACGGGGTCCTGCTCCTGAATTTTGTGGGTCTGGTATCCGGCAACGAAACCGAAGAGGCGCACGTTCTTGTGCAGGTCTTTCAGGTCGAATTCGTGCTGTTCGTGTTTTTCCAGATCGTAAAGGCGGATGCGGGCGAAGTCGGAAACGATGACATACTTGGGCAAATCGCGCTCGGCAATGCCGGAGAAATAATCCAGCGCCTGTGAGTAGGCCTTGTCGAGACTCTTGCCGCGCGATTTGTGTTCGACGATTAACACGCCCTTCCAGAATAAATCGATGTAGCCGTACTTTTCGCCCAGCTTTTTGACCGGTTCTTCAAAACTGGCTGTTCGTTTGCGGGAAATGCCGAAGATGTTGAAAAAGCCGTCCCAGAAGGATTTGGCCTCGGCGTCCTCGGAGGTTTCTTCCTGCCATTCTTTGGAAAAAGCGAGCGCGCGTGTCTTAATTTCGTTCCAGCTTAGCGGCATCGAATCCTTTCTTTTTTTAACATCAGCGTGAGAAGTATTTGCGAATCTTGAATCATGACTGCGCGACTACGCGGCCGTTTTCAGTTTAACATTCATTCCGGCCTTGGTTACAAGGATGATCAGCATTTCAAGACTGAACTTTTCCCATTTGCCGGTAATCAAATCGGAAACCCGCGACTGGCTGACGCCGAAAATTTTGGCAGCTTCAGTCTGAGTAAGTTTTTTGTTCTTGATAAATCTGCGCAAATCGGCCATCAAATCGGCCCGCATTTGCATAATCGCAGCTTCATCTTTGGAATATCCCAAATCAATGAATACGTTGTCCGATGAAGTTACAATGGATTTTTTCATAAATCACTCTCCAATTTGCTTGTATCTTTTACGCGCTAATTCAATATCACGCAGACCGGTTTTTTGCGTTTTCTTTTGAAACGCATGCAACACGTAAATGGCATCCCGGATATTGGCAACGTACATCACCCGCCATTCACCAAGAACATGAATGCGGATCTCTTTTACGCCCGGTCCAACAGACACAATGGGTTTCCAATCGCGTGGTTCCAGTCCATTTTGAAGTGCGCGAAGTTCAAAACCTGCTGCTCGACGCGCTTCATCCGGAAAATCACGAAGATCATCCAGACTTGAACCGATAAATTTTAACGATTTCGTCATCGCAATCCCATTATATAAGTTTTTATATATTTAGCAATATAAATAATTGCCCGTCTGCTTAAGAAATATTTATTTGATTAATTGCTGGAGATAATACAACTTATTGATTACATTTCAAGAATATTTTTATGCTTGTTGCTTGTTTAACCTTCCGCCTTTCACAAAACGTTCTAGAATGATCAAAATAAATGTTTCATTTATAAAATAGTACTTGAAAGTAGCCGCCAACATTTAACAGGTAATGTTGCAAGATTCTGTAAACTATAATATTTTTATTAATAAGCAATTTTCAACAATTAACATCAGGTGGGTTTTTAATTTACAATCCAAGGAATGACCATAAAGAAAAAGGCGGGGGATAATGAAACGTTTTCCCCCGCCTTAAATATTTATTCAATCAAATTTACCAGGCTTCCGGAAACGCCATGTTGGTAAAGGTGTCTTCCAGTTTGACTTTGTGCCCCTGTTCCATATTCGCCAGCGACTGGAACATCTTTTTCTGCTCGGCATCGGTGCTGCATCCGGCCATTTCCTTGTACATTTCCATGGCCTCCTGTTCATTCTTGACCGCCAGCGCGATGGCATCCGCCGGTTTCATGCTCATACTCAGTTTGGGCTTATTGATTGATTCGGCCACTTTGTAATCTTTGGATTCGTCAAAATGCATCTGGCCCTTTCCGGATGCCAAGCCTTCCAGAAGTTTGCGATGACCGGCTTCTTCCTGCGCCAGTTCCGTAAAGATTTTCTTCAAACCGCCATCTTTTGTTTTATCGGCAACCGCCTTGTAAAACTCGTAGGCTTCAATTTCATTGTCAACTGCAAACATGATTATTTTTTTGTATTCATCCGTTTTCATTTCAATCCTCCTTGGCAATCATCTATGATCTTCATTTAATTCATTTCGAATCGTTTTAGTAATATACAGGAAATAACGGATTGCGTCAAAGTATATATTATCACAAATCATTTGAGAATTTCGATGTTTACATTTTTAATTCATTGACAGGCTAAAACGGTGACTCTATAATCGGTTAAGGATGTTTTTTTTAACATGATGGCAAAGATGCGCGTTTATATTGGTTTTGACGATACGGACATTGTGGAGGCGGATTACGGAACGGGAAAGGTCGCCCGCCGTTTTGAAAAAGTCCTGCCTGCTCAATGCAAAATCTGGGGTGTTGTCCGCCAGCAGTTGCTTGTAGATCCGGCCATTCCTTATACGTCGCACAACAGTTCAGCCTGTGTGGTTGTGGACTGCCCGGATTCATCGTATGTGGATGCTTTAAAAAGCGCGGCCATTAAACACATCGAAGCGATGTCGCTTCCCGGCAGCGATCCCGGCCTTTCCGTGGTTGTCGAAGGCGATCTGGCGCTGCCTGCGCTGGAGCAATTTGGAAGGCAGTGCACAGCAAGAGTCGTTACCCTGAAGGACGCCGTAAAGGCGGCGGGCAGCGCTCATCTTTCCGGTCACGGCGGAACCAACGGCGGCATGATCGGAGCCGCGGCGGCTGTCGGTCTCACCGCTTCGGGATGGAGCGGACGTTTTATCGAGTATGATGGGTTGAGAGATTTTCCCGACGAGGTAATTGTTGCGGCGCTGATGCAAAAAAATATTCGGGTGATTTCTCTGGACCGGGATGCGTGTTGCCCCCGTCCGGAAGACATGGTGAATACAAAAGGCTGGTTAAGACCCAGGCTCTGGGGGCATGACGTTGTGCTTCCGGTTAAACCGGCAGGCGCGGGCCTGTGGGAAAGCCTGGGAGAGAAACGAAACCCTGACAAAAAGAAAAAATAGGGAGGTAGAATGATGGCAGGGAAAATATTTTATCGCGAAAGAATCAAGGTTGGCGAAAAAGAGAAGAAGCCGCGTTTCAAACTGGTGGCGGTTGCCGATGTGAATATCACTTTTTACGCCGACCACCTGAAGAAAAGAGAGCTCGAGGAAATTGCCGCTTCGGTGGGCGCGGAACTTGTTTTAATCAAGGCGCCGAAAGATGGAACAGTCAAGGAAGAAGAAATTGAAGTCAAGTAAACATTCTTGAGGATTGAATTTATGGCACTGTTCAGAGAAAGAGACGGACGCAGGCTGCATGTGAAAAGCAGGCTTATGGGCGAGAGCCTGGTGAGCAAAAAATTTATGGAAGACCTGAAGGTGGCTCCTCAGGAAAGGCTTTTCCGGGATGTGAATATCGTCAAGATCGGCGGGCAATCCATTTGCGATCGCGGGGTGAAGGCCTTGCCGGCCATCGTCAAGGAAGTTGTCGCCAACAAGAAGAAACACAAGATTCTGCTGACGACAGGCGGCGGCACGCGCAGCCGCCACATTTATTCCATCGGTTTGGAGTTGGGGATGCCCACCGGCATCATCGCCAAGTTCGGCAGTTCCATTTCCGAACAGAACGCCCTGCTGGTTTCCACACTGCTGGCTCCCTGGGGCGGCATCAAGATCGGCCATGATGAAATTACAAAACTATACAATTATTTCGGCCAGGACTGCATTCCCGTCATGCACGGCATGCCGCCTTACGATTACTTTGCCCTGCCCGTGGCAAAATCCCGCATTCCCATTCACCGCACCGATGTGGGCACGCTGGTGATTGCCGATTTAATCGGCGCCCGCAGTTGCATTTTTGTCAAGGACGAGCGGGGACTCTACACGGACGATCCGAAGAAAAACAGCAAGGCGAAATTTATTCCCGAAATCAGCGTCCAGGATCTTCTGAAAAAAAATCTTGATGATCTGATTATCGAAAGACCGTGCCTGGACATCCTGCTCAACAGTGAAGTCATCGACAGGATTCAGATTATCAATGGTCTGGAAAAGGGCAACCTGACCAAGGCCCTTAACGGCAAACACGTCGGCACAATCATTTACAAGTCATAGAAGTCAGGCCGCATCATCACAAAAAAGAAGGCTTCGGTATTACGAAGCCTTCTTTTTTTGCAATCAGATTTCCCCCTGATTATCCGCCATAAAATCTTTTTGTTGCTGCCGATGAGACAAACAGTAAAGTCGGCCATTACTGGAACAGCAATTATGTAAAAATGACACATATCCCTCTTTAGAGGGATTGATTAATTTTCCGGAGCAATGTAGATTGATCGCCGTGATACGTTTTGCCGGACATCCGGCAGTGATGCGAATCGCTTCCGATCGCTCATTTTAAAGATTCATAATTTTCTATCCGGCCATTTTATGTTAGATTGCACCATGCCGCACATAACAGACGTTGGAAACACCTTGATGACAGAACAATCCGGGGGAGGATTTCAGACATGAACGCTAAAGGCATTGCTTACATTGTAACAAAATCAAATATGATTGCAGCATTTGGCGAGGAAAGATGGTCGGCCTTTATGGAAAAACTCGCCGGGAAGGACAGTTACTTCAGCACGGTCATCCTCACCATTACTCCCATGCCGGTGGAAAAATTAATCATTTGTTTTGATGAAATGTGTGCCGAATTTTTCAACAACGACAAAATGCAGTATACATATTTCGGCAAGGCGGGCGCCAAAGCGGTTCTGTCGCCGACGGGACCCTACAGGTCGTTTATGCAGATGACAAATGACATGAAACAATTTATCGAGACGGTGCTGCCCAAGGTCTGGTCTTCTTATTTTGACAGCGGCGTCGCCGTTGCAAAGTTTGAAAACAATGTTGCTCATATCAAGATTACCGGTCTTGAAATCAAATATACGTATTTTGAATACCTCGTGATGGGTTACTTCCAGCAGGCCATAAAAATGTTCGGGAAGAAATCGTCTGCAAAAAGGATCAGGAGCCTTGCCGCAGGGGATAAAGATATGTATTTTCAGTACGCGCTTAAAGATTCCTGACCATCCGCGCCGGTGCAGTATTTTTAATACTCTGTAATTGATCCCCGCTTAACGGATAGAAATACCCGCGCGCCTTAATCCGGTTTCCGCGCTTCCGTCAGTTTTCCAGAATTACCGACATCCGGCAGTGCTTGCAGTCGAATTCAAGACGATAGGTATGATGAGCATCCCGAAGATACAACGGTTCTCTGACGGAGGACTCCGGTTGCTGCAGCCGGGGGCACAGATCCAACTGATACCGGATACAGTAGCGCGTGGTCATGAGGGTTTTACCGGCAAAATCGGAAAGCGTTTCAAAGGCCGGTTCGGTAACGGTTGCGCCGTGCCGTTCATAGAACCGTCTGGCCGCCGCATTGAAAACATTGGCGTGAAAATCGAGGTGTTTTTCCGGATAAGCAACGTCATTGGGACAAAACGGCCGGTCCCCGCGAACATAGGTTTCACGTCTCACGCGCGCCAGATTTTCCAGAACATCGCGCCGGATGCCGTTCAAGACGCTTGCGGAAAGATAGCCCGGCGCGCGGGGTTCAATGGTCAGGCGCGATATCCTAAACGGCGTGTTGCCGGCGCTGGTCAGTTGTTTTTCGATTTGGCCCCTTGCTCCGGCCGGATTGCGCGACGGTTCAAACAAAACATCCTTTACGGCTTCCACCTGATTGCCGTCTTCATCTTTTGCCGCCAGCCGGATCAACGTATCGGCCTGGCTGAAATCCATCTCCACCGCAATCAATCGTTTGGCCGATGTTTTCTTTAACGCTTTGGCAAACGCGGTGTCGAGATTGCGATAAAGCGACAGTCCGGCCTCCAGGCCTTTCATGCTGTTGGGATAAACCTTCCCCTTCTCTACCCGGTTCACTCTGGAGCCAGCCAGATTGTTTTGCCTGGTGAAAAAGCAAAGTCCGTCCCCGTTTTGCAGATCATCACGGTCGATTTGAAAATAATCTTTTCCCGCCGCGGTGATTTTCCCCAGATACTGGCCGATGGATTTTTGCGTATCGAGCGAAGCGATCTTTTCTCTTTTCCCGCCGACAAAGTGCTGGCTGTAACCGCGGTTGAACGTTCTGCCGACATCGGGCGTGAATGCAAGCTCGCTTGCGCCGGAACTGCTACGCCGGTAACCGGCGTGCTCGTTGATGAATCGATCGATCACCTGCCGGTAAGCGGCCGTGACGTTTTTGACATAGTCCATCCCCTTGTATCGCCCCTCGATTTTAAAACAGGTCGAGCCTGCGGCAATCAAATCCGGCACCCGGCTCATCAGGTTCAAATCCTTGAGCGAAAGGAGATATTTATTTTTCATTATGGTGTTGCCGTCACCGTCGATCAGCGTGTAATGGGACCGGCAGGGCTGCGCGCAAACGCCGCGATTGCCGCTGCGCCCCGCAACGGCATGACTCATATAACATTGTCCGCTGTAGGAAACGCATAACGCGCCATGCACAAACGTTTCCAGTTCTATCTTCGGGGCCTGACGGCGAATCCCGGCAATCTCGGAAAGAGAAAGTTCCCGGGCCAGAATAACCCGCTGAAATCCCACGGCCTCCAGAAACCGGACCTTCTCCGGCGTACTGTTGTGCATCTGAGTGCTGGCAATCAGCGGAATGGGCGGCAAGTCCAGCTCCAGCAAACCGACATCCTGAATAATCAGCCCGTCGGCGCCCAGCGCATCGATGGCCCTGATCAGATCCAGCGACTCGGCCAGTTCCGAATCGGTAAGAATGGTATTGAGCGCCACATAAACTTTCGCCCGATAGAAGTGGGCGTGTTCAATCAGACGGGCGATATCGTCGAGCTGCACACCGGCTGCGGCCCGGGCGCTGAATTTCGGCGCGCCGATATACACGGCATCCGCGCCATGATCGATGGCTGCTATTCCGATAGCGGCATCGCCTGCCGGCGCCAGCAATTCCAGTGATGTGACCATCTATTCTCTCCCGGAAGAAGTTGATATTTTTTGAACGGCCTTTTTGATAAATTTCTCCACAATACTTCTCGCTTCGTCCATGGAGGAATAGGCAACCGTCCGGATGCCGGGACTGCCTGCAATCATGGCGGACAAAACTTTCTTCGATTGGCGTCGATACAGGCACAAAACAGGCCTTTTCATTGCCGTGGCCCATCCCAGTTCATAGCCCACACCCAGAGAAGGTTTGGTCACCTCGGCCACCACGCAATCGCAGGATTCCAGCCAGGCCATGTCGCGGTCATGAATAAACCGGTCATGCGGTCCGTCATTGCCTTTTTCCGACAGAGCGGGATTGCCGACGTGTTCGGTCAGGACGTCGCCAAATGACATTAAAACCTCAATCATTGCTTTGTAGATTTCGGCATCCTGCC
>JAGOMJ010000088.1 GCA_017993615.1 Smithella sp.
GTGAAAACAAGGTTTTGTCCTGCGCCGACGCGGTGGCCAAAGCGATTCAGGCGCATGTGGCGGCCAACGGCGGCAAGGTGCAGCATGTGAAGCGCGTTTTCCTCAAAGGCGCCTGTCCGGACTGCGGAGGCATCATCGAACATGAGGGAGGCTGCGCCGTCTGCCGCCTCTGCGGCTACAGCGAATGCGCGTAAGCGCGCCGTCAGGAGTCATGACGAAACGGAAGATCCTCGCGGCAGTCATTCTTCTTTTCTGCCTTTGTCCCTTTTGGTGGACGGAGGCCGGCCCGCAATCCTGCAAAAAAGTCGTTCGAAGTCTGAATGAACAACTTGCGCCTTCCATTGACGAGCGGGAGCTGGTCGAAATTCTCCGCACGCTGAACCGGACGAACCACCGAAAGCTGCCGGCCCAATTCGTGAACAAAAAGACGGCCTCAGCGAGGGGATGGAAACCCGGAAAGGACCTGTGGTCGACTGCCGCGCTTCAAGGCTCCAGCATCGGCGGCGATCTGTTTTGGAACCGGGAGAAACGACTGCCTGAAAAGAAATGGCGGGAAGCCGATCTGGGTTACAAGGGAGGACGCAGGGGCCCGAAGCGCCTGGTCTTTTCCACAGATGGAGCGCGATACGTAACCGTGGACCACTACCGGACTTTTACGGAGGTGCCCCCATGCCGGTAAAAAGATGCCAGTTAAACGGCCGCGCCATCGGCTCGCTGGACGACCTCTATGATCAGCTCTCCAAAAAGCTCCTCCTTCCCGATCACTTCGGCCGCAACCTTGACGCACTGTGGGACGTGCTGGCCGCGGACGTTCCCGGCCCCTTCAACATCGTCTGGAAACAGGCCGGACTTTCCAAGAAATCCATGGGCGGGGATTTTAACCGGGCCGTGAAATTGCTTCGGGACCTGGAAAAGGAAAGAGACGATTTTCAACTGACGCTCGATCTGTAACCTTTTCCGGATCATCTACGGCGACGACCTGGGCTACGGCGATCCGGGCTGCCGCGGCAACTGGAACAGATGAATATCAAGGAGGGAGCAATGGAGCCACTGTCAGGGAAAAATATCTTAATTACCGGAGCGGGAAGCGGCATCGGCCGTTTGATGGCCCACTATTTTGCCGACGAGAAAGCCAACGTCGCTCTGGTGGACATCAATGAACAGGCGGTAAAAAGTGTCACCCGGGAAATATCGAGCCGTAATGTGTGCGCGTCGTATTATTTGTGCAATATCGCCGACAGCGAGGCAGTGGCGCAAACCGCCGACCGGATTCGCCGGGATTTCGGAGCCGTCGACATTTTGGTGAACAATGCCGGGACGGTTGTCGGCAAATCGTTTTTCGATATTACACTCGAAGAAATGCAACGAACCATGAATGTCAATTTCTGGGGACATCTCTTTTTTACCAAGGCTTTTATTGGCCCGGATGGCCACTTGAAAATCCCCCACCTGTGGCCGGGTCAATATCGCCTCCTCCAGCGGTCTGATCGGCATGCCGATGCTTTCGGCATATGCCGCCAGTAAATTCGCCGAAGTTGGTTTTTCCGAAGCCCTGCGCCGGGAACTCAAGAAATTCGGGCACAAAGGAATCACCGTTACATGTGTCTGTCCTTATATCATCGACACTGGCATGTTCAAGGGCTTCAAGCCGATGGCTTTGAGCCCTTTTCTGAAGCCGGAATATGCCGCCAGAAAGATTGTTGACGGCGCTAAAAAAGGAAAACCCTACGTCATGCTTCCACCCCATAGCATTTACAGCACAATGTTTCTAAAATTGCTGCCGACGCATTGGTTTGACTGGCTTTTGAAGATGTCCGGCGCCGAGCGGGCCATGGACTGTTTCGAGGGAAGGAAATCATGTTAAATCACGGAAACATGACGAATCTCCATGCCCGGGCTTGACTACGGCAATGCCCAAAGAGCATTATGATTTCATTAGCGCCGCAGCCGAAGTTGTCCATGAGATCGTCAGGAAAAGTGAAGTCCTCTGTGCAAATCAATTTTGCATAAAAAGGGATCCGTCATTCTCCAGCCTATGACAGTGAACCTCTTCTCGGACGGCGCAGAGGAGAGTGAAAAGAACGGTAAACACAGCGGGAATTCTCACGCAAACGCTCTGCCTAAGAACTCCTCATTTTTTTGTATAGGGTAGTCCGCGAAATGGACATCTCTTTGGCAACGCGGCTAATGTTTCCGCCATGTTTTATAAGCAGATTGGCGATTTGATCCTTTGTATTGTTTGCCGACAAGCGTTTCCCAAGTTGTCTGGCTTTATGGATATTCAATTCCGAATGTTGATCATTGAATGAGTCCGCCGCTGGCATGCATGTTTCTACCACAGGCAGTTCCCGAATCTCGGCGGGCAGATGTTCTTTTTCAACAATGGTGCCGTTCATGGTATTGACAACGCGTTCAACCACGTTCTGCAGCTCACGCACGTTGCCCGGCCATTTGTAGTTCAGCAGGCAGGCAAAGACATCGGGTTGAATCCAATCGACGGTTTTGCCCATACGTGACAAGATGGTTTTTAGGAAACATTCGAAGAGCATCGTGATATCGGCCGGCCGTTCTCGCAAAGGTGGTATTTTGATGCTAATTACATTGAGGCGGTAAAACAAATCACTGCGGAAATTCCCCTTGCGCATCTCCTCCGACAGGTCCTTGTTCGTCGCGCAGACGACGCGCACATCCAGTGGAATGTCTCGCAATCCGCCAATGCGAGTAATTCTCTTTTCCTGCAGAACCCTCAATAACACACCCTGCTGATTGAACGGCATGTCGCCGATTTCATCGAGAAAGATCGTCCCACCGGAAGCCAGCTCGAATTTTCCAGGCTTGCCTCCCTTACGCGCACCGGTGAAAGCGCCTTCCTCGTAACCGAACAATTCACTCTCGATCAGTTCCCGGGGCATGGCTGTACAGTTAATGGCCAGGAAAGGTTCCTTTCGTCGCGGACTTTCATTGTGCAGGGCCTGTGCAAACAGTTCTTTCCCTGTACCGCTTTCGCCGGTGATCAACACGTTGCTCATCACCGTCGCCGATCGTTTGACCAGGCCGAGCATATCCTGCATGACGGGATCTGTCGTCAAGATATCCTTGATAGAAAATACAGCTTGGGTGCCGCTCAAACGATTCACTAGCCTGTGGATATCCTTGATAGGGCGCAGCATGATGACTCCGCAGTTTTGCATACCCCCATCGTCGGGAAGCAGTGTACCGGAGGCCAGTAAGCGAAGCGGTCCTGCGGATGTCGGCAGTACGATTTCCTGATCGGTGAACGGTTCTTTGGCTTCGATCATGCGGTGTATAAAAGGCAATTTGCCCTTTGCCATCAATTCCTTCATCCCGGATTTTGCTTCCTCCAGAATCTTGTAACCGCCTGCCACGAAAGAGCTGTTGAGAATTTCAAAGTCACCTTCGCGATTGACGGTTACCACGCCGTCTGAGATATTCGTCAGCACGTTGTTGAGACTGCGGTTCAAAAAGTTAAGCTCACTATTTTTGCGGTAAAGTTCTTCCGTCCTTTGTTTTACTAAAATTTCCAATTCATCGTTGGCGGACAGCAGATGTTCTTTCAGCAGTTTACTTTCCGTAACGTCGACGGCTTCAACGATAATAATTTTTTCGCCGCTTTCCCTGAACAGGCCGTAATAGCCGTCAGTATATACGATGCTGCCGTTCTTATTCACAAATTTGATTTCGTAGTTCAAAGGGACTTTTTCGCCGCGGAGCCTGGCGAGTCCTCTGTTTTTGACTTTTTCTCTCTGATCTGGATGCACAATGTCCCAGAAGTTTTTGCCCTTCAGATCCGCTAGTACCACGTAACGTTTATAAATTCGGGTAAAGACGTTTTAATTTTATGCGCGCATCCGATGTTTTAAATTGCCATGATATTTTTTTCATGCAGCTGTTTCGTTCTTTTTCCCACGCGGACA
>JAGOMJ010000089.1 GCA_017993615.1 Smithella sp.
CAGGGTCTTACACTGGCTCAATGCCTCCTCAACATCAAACGTCAACTTCATGAAAATCCTCCTGTCTGTTCTGGTTTTATTATCTATCTTATATAAAACCATTTACACAGTTAGATTTACACTCCCTAAAAAACGCAATTTGCTCTTTACCGCACCGGCGGTAATGGTTTTGAATTTTCCTGCGCTTCTTTCTTCAATTCCTCGTAGTGCTCTTTCAACCGTTTTTCTTTTTCTTTGCTTTTTTTCAGTTCCCGCTTCTTTTGTTCCTCCAGGCGGCGCTGCTTTTCCTGCAACTCGCGTTTTTCCCTGTTATACCTGTTGCGATCCTCTTCCAGCCGCTGTTTTTCTCTCTGCTTGCGCATTTCCAGTTCCCGCTTCTTTTGTTCCTCCAGGCGGCGCTGCTTTTCCTGCAACTCGCGTTTTTCCCTGTTATACCTGTTGCGATCTTCTTCCAATCGCTGTTTTTCTCTTTGCTTGCGCATTTCGAGCTCCCGCTTCTTCTGCTCCTCCAGACGGCGCTGCTGCTCTTTTTGTTTGGAGCGCTGCAGTTTGTAATACGAATCGGGATGGACAATGTTGTGCTTGCTGCGCAGTTTCTCGCGATGATTGTAAAATTCTTTTCCGCGAACTTTGTGATATCGTTTGCCGGAGCGTATATCTCTGTCTGTAATTCTTCTTCCTTGTTCATACCACGGCTCCCGGTGATAGCGGTTGCCGCCTCTCCAAAACACAACATCCACAAATCCGCCGATGGCTTCATACGTAAAGTAATCGAAGGCAAACTTGACGGATACCGGAGGCGCATAGTACATCGGTTCTCCATAAACGACCGGAACGTCTACATACCCATCATACCCATACGGCTCTTCATATCCGTACGATTCGTCATAAACTGTTGTCGTTCCGCCTACCGGAACGGGCACGGGAACACAGGCCCAGCAGGCAAAAACAAAAATCAGCAACAACAAGACTGGCACATATTTTTTCATAAACATTATCCTCCTTTCATCAGATCCCGGGATCTGGAAACACTTGTTTGTTGTATATCGTTTCTTTCTTTCATCCGACATCATTGATCGCCCGGTTTATCTGACGGATTTCTCATTTTCGACGAGATTCTGGAGAATCTCCTGCAGATAAGGTCGATCGCGGTGGCCGGTGTATTTCGCCGGAAATTTGATCAACCGCAGTTCGGCATATTTGGCAATTCCGCCGGCTTTGAGGTCTTCGTAATCTTTGAGGAGACGCCGGTCGATCCGGTCGCGGAACAAATCGATTTCCCTCGTCGTGGCATATTTGGTCAGCACCACGCCCACGCGCATATCCTTGTCGAGCACGCTGTTGTCGATATAAGGCATGTCATAGAAGGTAATAATAAAGGAAGGCGCCTTGAACCCCTTATCGGAAGCTTTGGCTTTCTGATAATCTATGGCGATTTCCACCTTGCCGTCATCAAGATTTTGCGCTTTGATTTCCACGGGGAGCGTATCACCGTTTCCGTTCGCCGTAGTTTCATCCTGCATCACCATGATATTTTTATCCTTATCTTCAATCAGAACGATGGTTTTGACCATCGTGCCGGGTAAGGATGCCAGAGCATTGAGCTGTTTGACGGCAAGATTTCTACCGATGCGCCGCAATTCGGACCGCAGGGCAAAATAGTCTTCTTGGGCGCCGTCGGAATACGATCGGTCATTATACATTTTTCTGGTCAACTCTCCATCCAGATCTTCGAAAAGAGGTTTGATGTCCACAGTATCGAAATTGCGTGACAGCACATCCAGAAACATCACTCGTTTTTTGATCTGGTTGACATTATCCGGCGTGTCCGCGGAATTGATATCCTTGTCGAACATCGCATTGAAAAGCATCTGGAACATACTGGCGCGAATATTATTGTCCGAATTTTCGCGCTCCGTCATGATCTTGGTATAGACCTCCCGCATTTCGGAAGCCTTGGTCATCTGGGCCTGCTGATAGCTGTACACCGAGCCGATGACAGCTACGGCAGCCGCAATCAGCGCCGGTCCCAGTGCCTGCAGGATATCCCAGAGGTCCTTCTTCCTGGGAGCCTCCGTCGGTTCTTCTTGTTTCTGGATGTCGCGTTCAGCCATTCTCCAAAACCTCACCGTGGATATTATTTCAAACTGAAATCGCGCCGCGTTTCGCCGGGGCCCACGAATATTTTCCATTCGTCCTTAGCGCCGACGACCACTACATACGAACCGGGCTTGATATCCTTAAACGCATAAGCTCCTTTTTTATCCGTCGTCACAGGCTGACCCACGGCAGCGCCTTTGTCGTCCTTGAGCGTCACTTTTACCTCAACGGGCTTCCCGTTTTTATCGGACACGATGCCGTAGAGATTGGCCGCGTATGCAATCGACGTCATTAAGACTCCCAGCACAACCAGAATTGTAATGCCTATTTTTTTCATGAGGAAATCTCCTTGAATTGATTTATCTGTTTCAAAGGACGGTAGCGATACTTCCCGAATATGTCAATGTTTACTTTTCTCCGAACAGGGAATGCAAACTTGCCTTCCGTCGCGCAACGGGATCATTTTGGTTGCCATGGTCATTTCACCGCAAACGGCACAGGGCTCCGAAGGCGCCAGCGGCGCATAACCGGGTTCGTCGAAAACGACTTCTTCCGTGGTAAAGATGTCCGAAAAGGGACGCGCCAGCAGATCGTCGATTTTCAGACGTTTCAGCTCCTGTTTCTCCTCTTCCGATGCGTCTCCGGATGCAACAGCCCTTTCCAGCTTTTTAAACCGGCGTCCGGAAGAGCCGCCATACGCATATTGTTTTTTGCGGGAAAACCGGTAAGCTTTGCGATTAACTCGGCTCATCACCGTAAAGGCGTTCTTTCCGTAATTTTTGATCAACAGATTGCCCTTTCCCGCCAGCGTTCCCAGCATCACCTGAAGGGCATCCACGGCACAGGAGTCGTTTTCACAGACGGCCACAACTTCCTCATCTACCGAGCGTCCGATATGCATCAGTTGTATCGCTTCTTTGGCCACCCGATAACCGTAGATCAGGCCGGGACAGATGTGCCCGTGAAATTCCACGCATTTTTTCAAATCATCCAGCAGGTGTTGCTTTTTCTTTAAACCCGGCATAACGCATCCTTCCTGAAGTTTCCGAGATTGAATCGCAACTTTTTCCTACAGCAGCCTGGCTTCCGATGTTTTCAGCATGGGTAAAAAAGCCGTACGTCTGTCCTCAACGAGTTCAACCACCGCATGAACGCATTGATGAACGCACTGACCGCATCCGATGCATTTTTTTGTATCGAGGACCACGCTTTTTGCCACCACGTTGATTGCGGATGTCGGACAGAACTTTTCACATCGGCCGCAGCCCGTGCATCGGTCGCTGTTTGCGATTCTAGCTATATAATAACACCGGTAACGCAAAGGGACAACGCCCATATTATACGTACGGAAAATACCGCAGCAGTCCCAGCAGCAGTTACATAAACCAATCTGCGGCAGTTTCGTATCATCCATTTCATGAAACACGGTATGAACGGCGCCGTGATCCCTGGCTTTTTGAATGACATCAAAGGCCTGCTCTTTACTGATCCGGCGCATATATCCGTATTTCATGTAGGTTTTGATGCCCTCGCCAAATCCCATACAGGCAACATCATCGGGCATTTTCAGGCGACAGGGTTGATCGACATTCGCGGTCATCTGCCGGCACATGCAAACCTTAAACTGACCGATAATACTTCTGGTTCCGAATTCCATGATCAGATCATTTACCGAGCTTGTCGGATAAATTCCGGAATCCGGTACGACAATGTTTTCATCCACGACAATTTTGGATTTTCCCTGACCGTTTCTGGACTCGCGCAC
>JAGOMJ010000090.1 GCA_017993615.1 Smithella sp.
TGGCCGGTCCGGCCACCATGCTGCCCCGCGATATTGAGCAAATGGGGGTCAAGGTCTTTGATAAAATGGAAGACGCCATCACCGATGCCGATGTGGTCATGATGCTGCGCATTCAACTGGAGCGGCAGAAGCAAAACATCTTTCCGTCTCTGCGTGAATATTCCCAGCGCTACTGCCTGAACCGCAACAACATCAAACTGGCGAAAAAAGATGTTATTGTCATGCATCCGGGACCGATCAACCGCGGTGTCGAGTTATCCCCCGACATTGCCGACGATCCCTCTTTCTCTGTAATTCTCGATCAGGTAAACAAAGGCGTTGCCGTACGGATGGCGCTGCTCTACCTGCTCACCGGAGGTAGCGAATGAAACTCTTATTGACCGGCGCCCGGGTCATCGATCCGGCGCAAAAGATAGATTCCCGCCTGGACGTTTTTCTGGAAAACGGGAAAATCGCCCGGGTCGGCGCCAATCTTTCCAAATCCACAAAATCCAAAGACGCGGAAAAGATAACAAAGATTATCGATCTGGCCGGAATGATCATTGTACCCGGCCTGATTGACATGCACACGCATTTACGCGAACCTGGCTTCGAATACAAGGAAACCGTGGCTTCGGGTGCTGCCGCCGCGGTGGCCGGAGGCTTTACGTCTATCGCCTGCATGCCCAATACCAACCCCGTCAATGATAACCGCTCCATTACGGAATTCATCAAGGCAAAGGCGGCAGAAGCCAACCTCGCCAATGTCTATCCCATCGGCGCCATCAGCAGAAATTCAGACGGGGATCAGCTGACGGAATTCTGGGACCTCAAGGAAGCGGGCGTGATTGCACTTTCCGACGACGGCAAACCGGTCATGAATGCCGCTCTGATGCGCCGGGCCATGGAATACGCGCATTCGCTGCAATTACCCGTTATTAATCACTGTGAAGACATTCATCTTTCCGCAAACGGAGCCATGAATGAAAGTTATTATTCGACGATTTTAGGATTAAACGGCATCCCCGCCATCGCCGAAGAAGTGATGGTGGCGCGGGATATTTTGATTGCCGAATATACCGGAACCTCCGTGCATATCGCGCATGTCAGTACCGCAGGTTCCGTCCGTTTGATTCGCAGTGCCAAGGAAAGAGGTGTAAACGTCACCGCGGAAACAGCCCCGCACTTTTTCACGTTAACCGATGAGACCCTGCAGGGCTACGATACGTTTTTCAAAGTGAATCCCCCGTTAAGGGGCGAAAAAGATGTCAAAGCCATCAAGGAAGGACTGGCCGACGGAACGATTGATGTCATTGCCTGCGATCACGCTCCGCACGCGCGCACCGATAAAGAAGTGGAATTCGAATATGCCGCCAACGGCATCAGCGGATTGGAAACATCGCTGTCGCTGAGTCTGAACCTGATCCACAGCAAAATCCTGAGCTGGCCGGAACTGGTTTCCAGGATGAGCACCCGGCCGGCGCGTATCCTGAACCTGCCGAAAGGAACGCTGAAAGAAGGCGCCGATGCAGACATCACGGTCATTGATCCCCTGCTGCCGTGGACAGTGGATGTGCAGGTGTTCCGTTCGCGGGGCAAAAATTCTCCTTTCCACGGACGTCAGATGCAGGGCAAAGCCCTCATGACCATCGTCGGCGGTGAAATCAAGTATGACGGCCGTTAGGGAACATTTTAAAACTACCGGGTTTGTCCTGCGCACCCTGAGTTACAGCGAATCGGATTTAATTGTCAGCTTCTACAGTCATGACTTCGGCAAGCTCAAGGGAATCGCCAAAGGGGCCAAGAGAAGCAAAAAAAGATTTGCCAACGTCTTTGAACCGTTTTCCCTGACCGATATCATTTTTACCCGAAAAAGCCGCGACACCCTCGCGTTCATCGAATCGTGCGACATCGTCGACCACTACGACGCCATCCGCGCCAATATGGAGAAAACGCTTATCGCGTCTTACTTCATCGATCTCACCGACCACTTCAGCCCGGAAGGGAAAAAGAATGAAGATATATTCCGATTGCTTCAGGATTTTCTCGTCCTGCTGGGCAGGGAAAAGGTCTCCGATTCGATTGTCCGTTTTTTTGAAATCCGTCTGCTGAAACTGGCCGGTTTCGAACCGGCGCTCGATCACTGCGTTCTTTGCAGGACGCCGGTGACCAACGGCAATGCCTATTTTTTCAACGCCGGCCGCGGCGGCATCACCTGCAGCGCCTGCGCGAGAACGCAAAAAAATGAGCAGCCGATTTCCGCAGGGACCTTGCGCACCCTGCTTTTGGGAAAAGACATGGACATCGATAAAATCAAACTGGTCACCCTGACCGACTCGTCAGCTACGGAATCACGCTGCCTGCTCACGGGTTTCATATCCCATGTGCTCGGACGGGAAGTGAAATCGTGGAAAGTCCTGGAACAGGTTCGTCGATACTGCACATGATGGAAAATTAAAATGCATTCTCCGGAATTATTGATTCCCGCGGGGAATCTGGAAAAATTGCGCACAGCCCTGCTCTACGGAGCCGATGCCGTTTATGTCGGCGTGGAAGGATTGAGCCTGCGGGCCAGTTCATCCGAAATGTCTCTGAACGATTTGGCCGCCGGTGTAAAGGAAGCTCATCAAAAAGGCGTGAAGGTTTATGCCGCAGCCAATACGTTTGCCCGGAATGCCGATCTGACCAGAGCGGGAAAAATAATTCCCGAACTTGCCGCAAACGGCATTGACGCATTGATTGTCAGCGAACCGGGAATGCTTCAGCTTGCCCGTCGCGCAGCGCCGCAGTTGCCGGTTCATCTGAGCACACAGGCCAACACCACCAACATCGAAGCGGTAAAATTCTGGAAAGATCAGGGCGTGCGCCGCATTATTCTGGCGCGGGAGCTGAATTTAAAAGAAATCGGGGAAATTGCCGCCGCTGTTCCCGACATGGAGCTGGAAATTTTCATTCACGGCGCGATGTGCATGTCCTACTCCGGCCGCTGCTATCTCTCGGCCTTTCGTAATCGTCGCAGTGCCAACGAAGGCGACTGCTCCCAGCCCTGCCGCTGGGAGTATAAACTCTACGAATCCACAAGGCCGGACGATCCTCTGATTCTGGAAGAAGACGAGCGCTACAGCTATTTGCTCAGTTCCAAAGATTTATGCCTAATCGAACATCTACCCGACGTTCTGGCCGCCGGTGTGACCAGTCTCAAAATCGAGGGCCGGATGAAATCAGCTTATTACGTGGCCGTGGTCACGCGAACATACCGGCAGGCGCTAAATGCCCTTTTGCACGAAAAAGACGAATACAAATTCAGGCGGGAATGGAGTGATGAACTGGGCACCATTTCCAACCGCGGTTATACGACAGGCTTTGTTTTTGCCGAAGAAAAAATAAACGAAACGAATCCGGACATCAAATATGCTCAGACCCACGAACCGGCGGGCATCGTTTTGCAGTATGATGCCGCCCAAAAAAGAATGCTGATCGGCGTCCGCAATCGTATCGTTGCCGGAAGCCAAATCGAGTTGATCCTGCCCGATGAGACGGTTTTAATCGACACGCGTATTTTAATGGATGAAAACGGACAATCGCGGACAGAAGCCCATAACGATCAGCGGATTTACCTGCCCGTGGAAAAAGAAGCGCCGGTCGGCGCCATCCTGCGACAAAAGGCAAAATAAAACAGAACCATTCGCAACTAGATCAATCCATCAATTTTGTCATACCGGCGGAGGCCGGTATCCAGTTTTCTATTTATAACTTGGTCCCCGGCCCACCGTTAGGTCGAGTCTTTTTGACTCGACCGTGATAATTTGACAGCCAAGTCAAAAAGACTTGGCTGAACCAAGAGGGAACTGCGCCGCCGTTAGGTCGAGTCTTTTCGAC
>JAGOMJ010000091.1 GCA_017993615.1 Smithella sp.
GGCTGACCCATCGTCGGCATATCCAGAAAAGCAAGAACGTTTCGCAAATGCTGCTGGGACATGGCCGTACCGATAACGCCGATGGAAATCCCGATCACCCCGGCCGGTTTGCCTGCCCAGACGTTCTGCCCGTAAGGACGGGAGGCGTGATCGATGGCGTTTTTGAGAACGCCGGGAATTGAACGGTTGTATTCAGCCGTGACAAACAAAACGCCGTGGGCATTTTTGATCTCGTTTTTCAATCGCTTTACAGCTTCAGCCTGATGGGCATCATCATCCTGATTGTATAACGGCAAATCGCTGATTCGCGCTTGCCGGAAAGAGAAATCCGGCGGCGCCAACTTCACAATAGCATCAGCCAGCCTGCGATTGAATGAATCTTGACGAAGACTTCCGACAACAACAGCGATCTGATAATGACTCATGACATCCTCCCGGCGTATAAAGAGATAACTTATTGTTTATGCTTTGTAATTTATTGAAGTTCATCTTACAGTATTTCGCATGCAAAGAACATCTAAAATATCTTTTTAGGAAAAGTTTAAAAAAATAAATGGACACATCCATAGATTCTCTGTCTTCCACATTTCGTTTAACCGGTTTGAACATTCCATTCAAGAAAAGATGAAATAAACGCTTCTTCATGATTTCTCGTCGGCAACAAATGTGGCAAAATCATCCAATAAATCAAGCAGATATAAAAATTATAGATCTATTCTGAAAAATTGGCACGGTATTTTCATTAATATAAAGGCAAATAAAACAAATTACCCAAAGGAGGTAACAGGTCATGAAGAAAACATTAGGAACCATCATCGTAGCGGCAGCGGTAGTTCTTTTAACGGCAACCTTCAGCTTTGCTGAATATGCGGCAGCAGGTGCAGCCAATTTCCCCTTCTTCCAACTGGGCTGTTTAGTGGTTGGCGGGTTGATTCTGGTTTCCCTGAAACGGAAGTATGAAAAGATGTACATTGGTGAAGTTGTCGGCGTCTTCGCTCTCTACACGATTCTGATGGCGCTGTTCACCAACCCGGTTATTGAAGTTGTAAAAACAATCGTTACTTAACAGACGCAACAAAAACGAACAAGAGGTACAGTAACACGGCAAGAAAGTAACCGCTACGACAAACACATGATCTGTTTGTTATACGCCCCCTCAAGGCTGGCAGAGCTTGAGGGGGTTTTTATTTCAAAAGGAGATGGGGTGATATGAAATCCGATCCTTTCATCTTCCATATCGTCAATCACCTTTTCATCAATCCGCCGCATGGTTTTTCAATACCATAACGGCAGTAACAGAAAAAGTTCAGGTTGCAATTAAGGCATTGCGGCAATTCGACCTGAGCGATGTTTACGTGCAACCGGCTATCAGAGCATTCCTGGAAGGATAGCCGATGATGAAGGCAGCCAAGTCAAAAAGACCTGGCTGAACAGGACGCCACAGGCTCATTAGATGGACACGACGATTGACGGCCGCCTTGCAATAAGAGCAGCAGAAAAACATGAAGAAAAAACCTCATGCTTTTTTGAATCCATATTATCTTTCCGGCCATCAAAAATAATTGCTGTTGACGGATGGCGGATAAGTAGATTACACTTCATAAAAATTCACTGGATTGAAAAAGAGGCCATATTGAAAAAAGCATTCCTCCAATCGAATAGAGTCGTGTGGCGGGTGATTTTGCCCGGTCAATGCAGGTCATTGCTGTTGGTTGTCCTGATCGTTCAATCATTTTTATTGTGCAGTTGCGCATCGACTCCTTCCGAATCGTTTCTCAAAGAAGCCGCGATTTATAGTTGCTATGGCGGGGGAAGCTACGCGGATACAGTGCTGAATGAATATGATAAAAATACGGTCAGGCTGGAAAAATTTAAGGTTACGGAAAAGTACGACAAGAAAATCGATGATGAAAATTATACGATTTACAAGTATTTGATAAGCGTTCACGACACAAAAACCCAGTTGACGGACAACCTGTCGTGTTCAGCGGCTGTCATTAAACGCGGGCCTAAATGGTATTACCGGTTGCCGTAGCCGGATCTGCGGTAAAATTTTTACTCTTGACATTTTTTTTAGCTGGTTCAATTGAAGAATGATTGGGCCGGCTTTTTTTATAAGGCAACTGACCCATCGGACAGTTTATGTAATGCAAACAGGACAATTTATGCGCTTCTTGCAGGCGGTATTCTTTCGCTGGTAAAAAAATGTATTTTCATTTATAATATATTCATTCACAAATAAGCTTCAATATCATCAAATAGTAAAACGCATATTTGCAACGAAACAACCAACGCTTCAGATAATCAATACATAGTCGTTAATTGGTTTTTTCAACCCGAAATATAATTATTAAACAAATATTATAAAAAGGAGGGAAAAACATGAATTCAAATTTGACAACGATGTGGAATGCCATGCAGAGTGGCATGGGAAATCACATTCCGGCCCTTTTGGGAGCATTGGCTGTTCTGGTTCTGGGGTGGTTGCTTGCCGTATTGGCACGGGCGGGCGTCCGCCGGGGACTGGGCAAGCTTAATTTGAACACGCGTTTCGCTCAACTTACAGGTCAGAGCATCAACCTTGAAAATGGCTTGGCAATAGCTATTTTTTGGATCGTTATGCTTTTTATCATAACGGCCGTGTTAAACTCGCTTGATCTGGCGATGGTTTCCGCCCCCTTTGCCGCGCTCTTGACACAATTTCTGGCATACATTCCGCATCTGCTGGCCGGGTTGATGCTTGCTCTGATTGCCTGGTTACTGGCAAGCATCGTACGCAGGTTCGTCACCAAGGCGCTTTCCAAAACCACACTGGATGAAAAACTTTCCGAACATGCGGGCATGTCGCCCATCAGTGACGGACTGAGTCAAGCCTTGTTCTGGCTCATCATCCTGCTTTTCGTACCGGCCATTATGGGCGCACTGCAAATGGACGGTCTTCTGGATCCGTTTCGGGATATGATTACCAAAGTGCTTGATTTTCTGCCCAACGCGGCAGCCGCCGTTGCCATTGGCTTCGTGGGTTGGATTTTAGCCACGGTTCTGCGTAATCTGACAACCAATCTTTTGCGTACCGCCGGAAGTGACAAACTCAGTCAGAAGGTCGGGTTGGCGGAATCCGTTAAGCTTTCCAACGCGATAGGCCTGCTGGTTTTCGTGGCGGTGTTTTTACCGGCGCTGATCGCCGCTCTGGACGCATTAAAAATAGAAGCGATTTCCAAACCGGCAATGGATATGTTGGACATGATTTTGATGGCTGTGCCTCATATCGTTGCGGCCGGTCTTATTCTGGTGATCACCTGGATGGTTGCTTCTTTTGCTTCCCGGCTTTTGGCTAGTCTCCTCAATGCAATGGGCTTTGACAACATTCCGAAACACATCGCATTGGAACATGCGTTTCAAAAAACACCGGCATCGGTTTTTGTGGGATACGTGGTCTTGTTTTTTGCCATGCTTTTCGCCACGGTTGAAGCCGCAAATCAGCTCGGATTCACGCACGTCAGCGATACGGTGGATACATTCATCCGCTTCGGCGGCGATGTGCTTTTGGGATCGCTTATTCTTGTGATAGGATTCTGGCTGGCCAACCTTGCCTATGAAGCCATGGACAAAGCCAGCGGACCCAACACAAAGGGGCTGGCGCGAATCGGACGTTTCGCCATTTTGGGTCTGGTTTTGGCGCTTGGTCTGCGTGCTATGGGCATTGCCGATGATATTGTCAACCTCGCGTTCGGATTGACGTTGGGCGCCATTGCGGTGACCGTGGCGTTATCCTTCGGTCTGGGCGGACGTGAACCGGCAGGGAAACTCATGGAACACTGGCTGTCGAGGTTCCGTCAATAA
>JAGOMJ010000005.1:0-38945 GCA_017993615.1 Smithella sp.
AGATGTGCTTTGACCGTTCTTTCCGTTATGTTCAAATCGGCTGCGATTTCCAGATTGGATTGTCCACGGGCAACGCGTTCGGCAATGTTGCGTTGGGATTTGGTCAGGTTTGCCGGCAGCAGCGGGACCTGATCTTTTTTATCTTCCGGTTTTAAAGTGTTGGAAACGCCTGTTATGAGGCGCTGAATAATTTTCTGTCCCAGCCATACGCCTCCTTCCGTAATGACGCGTAATGCCTGAAGCAGACGCGGTGCAGCAATGTACGTATTGGCATAGCCCACTATCCCCAATCGAAGAAACGCCAGAGCCTCTTCTTCATCCGGATGATCTGTAAGCAGAAAAAATCTGGCTGCCGGAAATGCGGATCGTAAAGTCCGGAAGGAGGATATGTCAATCAGCATCCGGTGCAGGAGAATGACGTCAAACTGGCGATTGCCGCAAAGGCTTCTCAGCTGTTCGATGGACAGGGCTTTTTTAATTTTGCAGTGCCCTTTCAAAAGGGTTTCCCATCTGATCATGACTCCCGGGACGGGGCTGCTTAAGATGATGGTCATAAACATTCCTATTCAACGAGGAGGAGAGAGTATCCTCCGGGTTAACGTTCTCTCAAGGCCATATACCGTGCTTTCAGGACGGGTTTTAAAATATAGGATAGAACGGTTTTCTTGCCGGTGAGAATATCTACCGTTGTAACCATTCCAGGCATGATCGGCAGGGGGTGTTGCGCCGTGCCCAGACAATTTTTATCCGTTCTTAATTGGACCAGAAAATAGCTGTTTCCCTTATCATCGGTGATGCTGTCCGCACCGACCGATTCCAGTTCGGCATCGAGAGAGCCGTAAACGGTATAATCATAGGCTGTAAATTTAATTGTGGCTTTCTGCCCGGGACGGAGAAAAGCGATGTCTGACGGTTTGATCTTGGCTTCAATCAGAAGATTGCCGTGCATGGGCACAATCTCGACGAGATCCATTCCCGGCTGAACGACGCCGCCGACTGTTTTCACCATGACGCGGTTCACGATGCCGTCAACCGGTGACCGTACGGCGGTTCTGTCAAGCCTGTCTTTCAAGGCCAGTGAAGAAGAGGCGCTTTCATCAAGTTCCTTGAGGACTTCACTGGATTCCGTGCTGGATTTGCTGCGGTAGCTCAGGCTGAGTTCGCGCAAGGCGACTTCACTTTCCTGTAATTTGGCCTGTGCTGCAGGGATCGCATGACGGACACGGTCAATTTCCCCTTCCAGCTGGCTGGCCTGGCGCTCAAGCTGGAGAACTTCTACATCGGATGCCGCTCCTTTATTAACCAGCGGTTTGATCATGCCGATTTCTTTTTGCAAGAGAGCGTGGGTCCTATTGAGCTCGACAAGTTTTGCCTCCAGTTCCTTTAGCTCCTGTCGCCGCTGATTAATTTGCTGGCGCTTGATTTCAGAGCTTGAACCCAATGCCATTCTGCGGGTTTGAAACAACTGACGTTCGCGTTCTGCAATATCCGGCCTTTCTTTCAGGACATCTTCAGGAATAACCAGGGCGCTTCCGGTTGCTTCTGCTTTCAGACGGGCTGCTTTAGCCTTGTCGGAAAGGTATTTGACGTGATTCTCCTCAAAAGAGGAAGAGAAACGCGTGGGGTCCATCTTCAGAAGCAGCTGGTCCTTTTTGACCTTATCTCCGACATTGATCAGGATTTCGGAAATAATCCCCCCTTCAAGATTTTGAACGATCTGTACATGACCGGACGGGACCACCTTGCCTTCACCCCGTGTAACTTCTTCCAGTTCTGAAAAAGAAGCCCAGATGATGAAAATAACCAGCAGGATGAGTGTGGCCCAGATAATCAGTCTTCCTCCCTGAGGGGTCTGGGCAAGAATGGTCTCCCGAATATCCGTGGCGAAGTCCGGGTCCTCTTCAGGCAGTCTGCGGAATAAAGAATTCATTTTTAAATTATTTTTCAATTCTTTAAAACGGATCTTATCTGTTTCCGGAAGATCCCTGAAGGATTCAAAAAAAGGATTATTTTTTAAAAAATCAAATAGCTTTTTCAACCTGCATTCTCCCCGCTATAAATTCAACTGTCCTTTTCTCATGGCTTCGAGGACGAAATCTTTCGGGCCGTCGGCGACAATAGATCCATGATCGATGACGATCAGGCGGGTTACCATATCCAAAAGCGATGCCCGGTGGGTGATGATTACCATGGTTTTTTCTTTAACGGCTTGGGTAAGATATCGTTTCAGTCTGATTTCCGAGCGGTTATCCATATTGCTTGTCGGTTCATCAAGGACCAGCACCGGAGGATCGAGCAGGAGAGCGCGGGCCATGACGACGCTCTGCCGTTGACCGCCGGAAAGCCCCCGGCCGAATTCTTCTACTTTCATATCAAATCCGGAGGGATGTATTTTGGCGAATTCGATAATGCCGGCCATTTCTGCCGCATGCAGCACATTCTGGTCATCGACGTTATTAACGCCCATTGTAATATTGTCGCGCAGGGTTCCCTGGAAAAGCGTGATATCCTGTGGAACATAACCAAGGAAATGTCGCAGTTCCGCCGGATCAATCTGCCGGATATCCGTTCCGTCCATGGTTACCATGCCGCTGACCGGTTCATACAACCCGAGCATTAATTTGCCCAGGGTTGTTTTACCCGAACCGACCGGTCCGATAATGCCCACTTTTTCTCCGGCAGCAATTTCCAGAGAGATGTTGTTGAGGACCTTGGTCGTCTGTCCGGGATAGGAAAATGTCAGATTTTTGATTCCGATTACACCGTCAAAACGCTTTCTCGGTAAAAATGTTTTTCCGGCGGGCCGTTCAACAGGGAGATTCATGATATCATCCAGTGTTTTTAATGCTTCCCTGACGTGATGATATCGGGTGGCCAGATTGACTACCTGAGCCATGGGGGCAATGACCTGCCGGGACAAAATAACCAATGCCACAAGTCCGCCGGAGGTCAGAGAACCTGCGGTGATCATGTAGACACCGGCCACAACGACCGCAACGGTCATAAAATTCTGCAGAAAATAGGAAACATCCTGAACCGAAGATGAAATCATGCGGGACTTGTTGCCCCATTTTGAAATGTAACTGACGGCTTCCTCCCAGGCTCTCTGAATTTGGCCTTCCGCACCCAGCATCTTTATCGTTTCGAGGCCGGCGACGCCTTCCACAAGAATCGCGTTTTTTTGTGCCGAGGCTTTCAGAGTTTTCTCAACAACTTGCCGCAGCGGCGCCTGTACGAAATAAGCATAAATGATCAGCAGGACGATGATGATCACATGGATGAGAACGATGTAGCCGCCGATCCACCAGACGACCAGCAGGCCCAGAAACGTGAAGGGCAGATCGATTACGGCGGTAATCGAAAACGATGTGATGAAATCACGAATACTCTCGAATTCCTGCAAATTTTTAGTGAAGGAACCGATGGACTGAGGGCGCGACTCCATCTTCAGGTTGAGAACCTTCTGAAGGAGCATTGCTGAAATTTTCAGATTGGCTTTCTTTGCCGCCTCATCAACGAAATAGCTCCTGAGGGCTCGCATAACGACCGCAAAAAGATAAATGACCAACACGCCGATCGATAAAACCCAGAGCGTTTCTGTGGCATTGTTGGGAATGACCCGGTCATAGACGTTCAGAACGTAAAAGATCCCGACCAGGCCGAACACATTGATGAGAAAGGCCGCCAGCAAAACATCGCGGTAAACACGCCATGATTCCATGATGGTTCCCCAAAACCAGTGTTTTGATTTATCGGCTTTTTCATCGGCAACGGATTTCTGATCGGTCTGATATTTGGGGCGGATGAAGATGCCATATCCCGTATAGATTTTTTCCAGTTCGTTGAAGGAAATCTCCTGCTCTCCGCTGCCGCTTTGAGGAATAATAATTTTCAGGCGGTTAAGGGAACTGTTTTTTTCAACCAGAATGCATGCCTCACGGTTCTGTAGCAGCAATATGGCCGGTAAATGAATGGGACTGATGTCGTTGAGGGGTTTGGCAAGGGTGCGGGAAGATAAATCAGCCCGATTCGCGGCACGATTAAAAAGCTTTACCGTCAGACGGTTCTGAACCAGAGGCAGGCCGGCAATCAGGCTTGCTTTCGATACATTGCGGCCGTATATTCTGCTCAGAACGATCAGGCAATCCAGAAGCGGATCGTCGTGAATGTCTTGATTTTCCAAAACATTCCAAGTATTTTCATTGCGGTCGTCACGATGGTTTGACATAAAGCACTTCAACAATACAGGGTTTTCATCATATCTTTTCCTAAGAAAAGACCTCAAGATTATTTTATTATACATTTTTTTAAAAAAAGTATATATATATTTTAAAAAATCGTATCATCAATGAAAGAAAGTATTGATCGGCAATCAGAATGGTGGAGTTGCTATCGGGTTATCCGGTATGTGTGAAGTAACGCAATGTCGTTTTAACTTTTTTTAAGCTGCGGATGAATAAAAATGCCTTACATTGAGCGTTCTGACGACGGGAAAATTATTGGATTGAGAACCGTTCCCGGTCCGAATTCAACCGAGGAGAAGTCGATTAATGATCAGGAAGTTCTTGATTTTCTTAGAGACAACATGGACAACAACTTTCTCAAAAATCTTCTGGTTCATTCCGACGCAGGGTTGATCAGGCTGCTTGAAGATCTCATCGCCCTGCTGACGAAGAAGAACATTATTCTTTTTACGGAACTGCCGGAAAAAGCCCAGGCAAAGATCATTGAACGGGAAAAAATACGTCAAAAAATATCATCGGACAATATTATCGTAGAAGATATTCTGTGAAGCCGTGAGTACATTGTAATGTAAAATAATTGCTTGACAAGGATTAAAATATAAAATAGTAACAACGCTTTACCGTAATTGAAATCGCAAGGGGAAGGAGTCCAAAGCCCACCTAAATACAGTTTTAAAAAATATGAAATTAAAGCTGTACTTACCTAAATGTGGATTTTAAAATAAACACACGTTGGCTTTAAAAAATATACCCGGCTCTCTAGAAAAATAAAAAGGGGAAAAATATTGTTTTCTAACCGCAAGCATATATTTTTATATCTATAAGGAGGATTTTATGAAGCCTTATATTAAGAATGTTTTTGTCTTTGTTGTTATCTTGCTTTTTGCCGGAGCGACCGGTGTCATGGGAGAAACGCTTCGCGATTCAGTGAAATCAGTTCTCCAGAATAATCCGGATGTCACTTCTGTGGCCTACAATCGACTGGCAAGGGATCAGGAGGTCCGGCAGGCCATGGCTGATTTTTTCCCCAGGATCGAGACCATGTTATCGGATGGCTACATTGATCAACATCATCCTTATCTTCTGGATGATGAATTTCATCCGAGATCAGCGACCGTCAGACTCAACCAGAATATATTCCGGGGAGGCGCTACCTTCACGGAAACGAAACGTCAAAAATTCAGAGTGATTTCAGCGGCCTATCAATTGCAAGGGGTTTCGGAGAATACGGCATTGCTGGCGTGCAGAGTTTACTTAAATTATTTGCGGGCCATTGAGCAGGATAACCTGGCAAAAGAAAACCTTCTGATCCATGAGCGATTTTACGATCAAATCAAGTTAAGAAGTCAGGCGGGCATCGACCGCAGAGTTGATCTGGATCAAATTACCGCCCGTTTGGCCTTGGCCAAATCCAATCTGATTGTTACCCAGGCTAACATCGAGAATGCCAAAACGGATTATCAGGCCGTCATGGGATACCTGCCGGTTAATTTGGTAAAACCGGAACCAGCCTACGCTGAAATACCGGCCACGCGGCAGGATGCTGAAAGAATTGCTCTGGCCAGCCATCCGACGTTAAAATCGGCCAAGGCGGATATTGAAGCCAGAAATTATCAATACAAAACGGCCCGGGCGCTTGCCTATCCCACCTTCGATGTCAGTGCGGGATATACCTGGGGAGAGGATTTGAACCGGCCGTCCGTTTCGTATGACTATGAAGATTATTTACAGCTCAATGCGATGATTTCTTTCAATATCTTTAACGGATTCATTAATCAGGCGAGGATCAAAGAAACATCGTATCTGATTAACGAAGCGGAAGAAATCGCCAAGAAAACTGAACTTCAGACCATTCAGTCCGTCAGGCTGTCATATGAGTCGTATTTGGCAGATCAGCGGCGCGTCAAGGAACTGGAACAGTATGTCGAGTCTACGGATAAAGCGGCGGAGGCTTTCATTTCACAATGGTCCATCGGAAGACGCAGTCTTTTTGATGTTCTCGATTCGTCCGCTGAAAGAATATTAGCAAAAAACGATTTAATCAATGCTCAGTATGATAAAATGTACAGCGCATACAGGATTCTGAGCGGTCTGGGTAAACTGGTTCACTCCCTGGGGCTGCAGTGGCCGGAAGAAAGTCGGGTGGATACCGGTGCGGGCATTGTTGATATGAGCTTTCTTGAAAAATAACCGGATAATATCAAACAATGCGCCTGATTGAGAACATCAGGGATAGGCGGATATTTTTTTAATGATCTTTTGATGGCGAAAAGATTCCGCCCATGATCCGCGCAGAAATGAAATTGAATGTCGTGCTCAAGCTGATATCTGAACCCGATAAAAGGTCGCGTTCAGAGGTGTTGATCTTTGCATGACCGGATCCCATGGCTTATGAAATACTGGAAAATTACAAGCGTGATCAGCGCGGCAATTTGTTTTCTTATTACCCATCAGGCATGGGCAGCCAGGGAATGGGTCTACCTGGAGTCCAATTCTTCAAGAGAATCATATTATGACAAAAATTCCATTGTGAAAGTGGATGAAAATGTCTTTCGTTTATGGATGAAGCAGGTCTTAAGCGAAAACGGGAAAATAAAAACCATATCGAAATTCCGCAATACGAACAAAACGGATAACAGCCTTGATTTGATCAGCTATATTTTAAGGCAGATGGACGTCGACTGCCGGAATAATCAATATAAAGACAGCGCCCTTATCTTTTACGATGAAAAAAGCAACGTTCTTTATTCTTCCCCGAAGGGTGCGATAGGGAAATGGGATGATATCGTTGAAGGGTCGTTTGCGTACCAGTTGAAAAACGTAATTTGTAAAGGACCGAATCTTGCTGAGAAGCCCTCTGCGATTTTATCCGCCGACCCTGCGGAAAAGCCGGCTGAAGCGGGAACTCCGCCGCAAAGTTTGCCTGCCGGTACTTCCGATGAAGACATTCGTCAGGTGGTCAGTAAGTGGCTGGCGGCCTGGCAGTCGGGAGACATCGCAATCTATCGCAGTTGCTATGATGAAGATTTTAAATCGAAAAATATGACGCTGGAAAAGTGGATCGCATATAAAACCGGCGTGCGTCAAAAAAGCACGGATATAAAGATCGGCATTGACGATTTAAAAATTACCGCGGATGGAGATCACGCGGAGGCGGTTTTTATCCAGACATACAGCTCTTCCCTATTGAACGATAAGGGTAAAAAAACGCTGAAGCTTAAAAAAGTCGGCAATGAATGGAAAATATATCAAGAGATCATGTGAAGCCGTATGCACGCAGCCATGAGCCTGCACCGAAGGATCATGGCCGTCCCGTTTTTTCCTGTATTGTCGATTTCCGTGTTCGCCCCGAAGTCCTCCGTTGTGCGATCCGTTCGCGTTATAAATGTCCTATGTCGGGGATCCCATAATTTATTCAGGAAATTGTGAATTACACAAACTTTTTTCCTCTGCTTACTGCTTGATTTTTCCCCGTGCTCTGATATAAAGCCCCAATCACAATGCATTTGCTGCCCTGATCAGGCTCTAATCTGCTATTCCATTAGTCAAGGCGGCAGGAACAGGAAGGAAGTATAAATTAAATCATGGATTATGAGGGGTTTATCATCAGGCCGCCAAGCGAAGCTTACAGTTTGCTTTTACAGGTGACCACGGGATGTTCACATAATAAATGTACGTTTTGCGGCACTTACCGGCAAAAGAAATTTAAAATTAAACCGATTGAACGCATTAAAAAAGATCTTGACGAGGCCAGACAATATGAGGACGTCGACAGAGTGTTTTTATGCGATGGCGATGCGCTGATCATCCCGCAGCCGAAACTTAAAGAAATACTTGAGCTCATTAACGAAAACCTGACCGATATTGAGAGGATCGGAACCTATGCCAATGCGAAAAGTATTTTGAGAAAAAGCGTTGAAGAACTCAAAGAATTAAAATCGCTGGGGCTGAAAATTGTTTATCTTGGTGTTGAAACCGGCAATGCGGAACTATTGAAAAAAATTCATAAAGGTGTAACGTATGAGCAGATGATCCAGGCCGGCCGTCGCATTAAAGAAGCGGGCATTATTCTTTCTGTAACAGTGCTTTTGGGGTTGGGGGGCAGGGAAAAAAGTATTGACCATGCTCTGGATACGGCAAAAATTCTGACGGATATGGATCCGGACTATGTCGGCGCGCTGACGTTGATGCTGATTCCCGAAACAGAAATGTATGAGGATTATCTTGCAGGTCGTTTTGTTCTTCCCGATCAATTCGGTTTTATCCGGGAACTATACCTGATGATCGAAAAATCATCTTTTACGGACTGCTATTTCACATCCAACCATGCGTCGAATTATCTGCCGGTCAAAGCGCACCTGCCGCGTGAAAAGGAAAAAAATCTGAAAATGATCGGCTCTGTGATTCACGAAAAAGACCTTAGCCGGCTCAGACCGGAATATTTGCGGGGCCTATAACTCAGGGAGAAGATATTTGAACATCAAAAAAAACATTTCCAAACTTTTTTTCTGGCGCGAACAAAAATATATCAAAAACAAAATCAATGCCATGTTGTCCGTCGCCCAGAAAAGCGGTTTGGTCGATGCGTCGTCCCGGGAGATGATCGAGAATATCCTTGAGTTTTCCCACACGCTGGTTCGCGAAATCATGATTCCGCGCACGGATATTGTCGCGGTTAGCACGGAGGCGGCAATAGATGACATCATCCATGAGGTTATTGCCTCAAGACATACGCGGATCCCCGTGTACCGGGATACCATTGATAATATCATCGGCATCCTCAACGTCAAGGACATCCTCATGTTCTGGTCCAAGCCGATGACCAAGGAAGATTTGATTGCCTGTTTGAGCACGCCTCATTATATTCCGGAAACAAAAAACACCCACCTCCTGTTTTATGAATTGAAGGAAAATAAAAAGCATATGGCTATCGTCATCGACGAATACGGCGGGACGGCGGGTCTGGTTACCTTGGAAGACATGCTGGAGGAAATTGTCGGAGAAATCCGCGACGAACATGATGGCAATGTCACCGATGACCGCATCATTCAGTCGCCGGACGGATCTCTCATATTTGACGGCCGCATGGAGATTGAAAAAATAGAAGAAAACCTGAACATCGATCTGAAAAAAGGCAGATATGAAACATTGGGCGGTTTGATCCTTGATGCGATAAAGCGCATTCCGGTTTCCGGAGAAAAATTCCAGATCGAAGGACTGGACGTTACCATAGACAAGGCCGATGAAAGAAGTATCAAAAAGGTCAAGATAAAAAAGATTGAAACCGACAACGACGATGAAAAATAATTTTCCCGAAGTCTCTTTGGCAGACATTTCCCGGAATCTTTTCCGGAAGAATATCTTTTTTGCCGCGTTGAGCGGTATCCTGCTGTTTTTGTCGTTTCCGAAGTACGGATCCGGTGTATTGGCCTGGGTGGCCCTGGTGCCGCTTTTTTACGCGCTGAAAAACGCTGCGACCATCCGTCATGGACTGCTTCTGGGTTTTATTACCGGGATCATCAGTTATGTGGGGATCATTTACTGGATTGCCCACGTTATTGTAAACTACGGGCATCTTCCGCTTTATATCGGAATTGCGCTGATGCTGCTTCTGGCCGCGTATCTGAGTCTTTACCTGTCGTTTTTTGCCGGATGTCTTGTGTCCTTTCGTGAGAAAGTACCGTTTTACATCATCGGGCCGGCTTTATGGGTTTCTCTGGAATTTTGCAAATCCTTTATTCTGACAGGTTTTCCGTGGGAGAATTTGGGGTATTCGCAGTACGGAAACACCTATCTGATTCAGGTTGCTGATATTTTCGGTGTTCCGGGTTTGTCCTTTCTCATTGTTTTGGTAAATGCCGTTCTCTTGGATGTGATCCACAGGAGAACAAAAAAAGAATATGTTGCCGCCGGCATGGTTTTTGTTCTGATTGCCGGAATCTATGTGTACGGATTTTTCCGTCTGAGAGAGATTGATGCGACGGTGACAAACGCTCCGGGCATTGACGTGTCGCTGATACAGGGCAATATTGACCAGGCCGTCAAATGGGATCAGGATTACAAGCAGGAGACATTGGATATCTATGAACGGCTATCTTTAAAAAACAAGCCCGGCCGGGGCAGTCTCATAATCTGGCCGGAAACGGCGGTTCCGTTTAAATTTCAAAACATCAACCGTTTTCGCCGTCAGATCATTGACCTGTCTTTAAAAACTCAAAGCTGGCTTCTGTTCGGCTCGGTGAGTTATGAGCCCGGAGCATACGGCAATGATTTTTTTAACAGCGCCTATCTGCTGTCTCCCTCCGGTGACGTCAGAGGACGCTATGATAAAGTCCATCTCGTACCGTATGGCGAATATGTTCCGTTCAGGGATCTCATGCCCTTTGTCAAAGGGCTGACGTCAGGTATCGGGGATTTCAGTTCCGGGGCGGGATTTGATCCCCTGTCCCTGAATGATAAAAAAATAGGGGTTCTGATCTGTTATGAGGGCATTTTACCGTTTGCCTCGCGAGCCTATAAAAATAAAGCCGCCGAACTGCTGGTCAATATTACCAATGACGCCTGGTTCGGAGCAACGTCGGCGCCCTTTCAGCATTTCTCCATGGCGGTTTTCAGAGCGGTGGAAATGCGCCTGTACCTGGTCAGAGCGGCCAATACCGGAATTTCCGGAATTATTGATCCTGCCGGAAGAATTATTGCAAAAACGGGTATCTTTCAGGAAGAGGCCTTGAAGGGGCATGCAAAATTTGTCACAATACCGACGGTGTATGAACGAGTCGGGGATATTTTCATCATCGGGTGTTTTATGATGGTGAGCATCTGTTTTATTTTCAGTTTAAGACGAAGGAGTCAAAAATGACCACGGAAAACATTCTGGAAACGATCAGCGATCTGAAAAGAAGAATTCAGCATATCGGGGAGTGTCTTTGACGTTCCGGAATTGAAAATGAAAATAAAAGATCTGGAGGAGTTATCCTTAAAAAAGGATTTCTGGAATGATCAGGATTATGCCCGGTCCGTTCTCCAGAAGAAGACAAATCTGTCCGAAAAAGTGGAAAGATGGGACAGATTCAGCAAAGACATCAGCGACATTGAAAACCTTGCGGAAATGGCCGTCAGAGAGAAAGACGAGCATGTCCTGCAGGATATCGATGAAGAGCTGGAACAGTTGAATGCGGCCGTTGCCCATGAAGAACTGAAGATGATGCTCAACGGCGAGCAGGATGCTATGAATGCCATCGTATCCATTCATGCCGGCGCAGGGGGAACGGAGGCGCAGGACTGGACGGAAATGCTGTTGCGGATGTATCTGCGTTGGGCGGAGAAGAAAAAATTTGCGGCCAGGATCATCGATTATCTGCCGGGGGATGAGGCCGGTGTTAAAAGCGTGTCGTTTACGCTTGAAGGAGAGTATGCGTACGGATATGCCAAGGCGGAAATCGGCATTCATCGTCTGGTCCGTATTTCCCCCTTTGATGCCGGTGCGCGTCGTCATACATCGTTTGCCTCCGTGTTTGTATATCCCGAAGTCGATGACGATATCAAAATTGAAATCAATGACGATGATTTGCGCATCGATACGTTTCGTGCCGGAGGCAAGGGGGGGCAGCATGTCAATAAAACCGATTCGGCGGTAAGAATTACACACGTGCCGACGGGGATTGTTGTACAGTGCCAAAACGAACGTTCTCAACATCAGAACAAAGCGATGGCCATGAAATTTTTGAAGTCGCGGCTCTATGAGAGGGAACTACAGTTAAAAAATCAGAAAATCGATGAGGAAAACAAGCAGAAAAAAGACATCGCGTGGGGCAGCCAGATACGGTCCTATGTTCTGCATCCCTACAAACTGGTCAAGGATCACCGGACCAATGTCGAATGCGGCAACGCCGGTAAAGTGCTGGACGGAGACATTGATGAATTCATTCAAGCCTATCTGATGATGACGACAACGACCTCGTAATCGGATGGGCCAGTGCACGGCAACTTCTCCTTTGATCGTCGCGTTTTTGTCCAAGGGAAATTTAATTTTTGGAAAAATGAAAAATTATGCTATAAAGATGAACCATACGGTACGGCCATGATGGAAGGATATGCAGAAGCGTGTCGTATTTATGAATAAGGAGTTCTGAATGACCGGATTGACAAGAAACCGTCTGATAGGCCTGATTGCTCTCATCTGTCTTTTCATCGTCCCTTTAATCGGATATGCTGAAAATTCTATTGACAAAAAAAGTCCGGAGTCCTCCGGCGACATCACGAAACAAAAAATAGACCAGAAAATAAAGCTCGCCGCGTTGAATAACGACGACGAAAGCAGCCTGTTTGATTTTCCGCAGGAAAACGATCCCTTGGCGGATGTTCAGGAGGATGATGAAAAACAGGACATGATGGAAAATGCACTGGAGTTATTGGGTGAGGCCGACAAACTTTGGAAAAACGGAGATATCGAAGAAACCCTGGATACACTGGATGAGGCTTATTCGTTAATTCTTAATGCCAACGGCGATTCGGCAATCGCTCAGGAAAAAGACGATCTGCGTCTTTTAATTTCCCAGCGCATTCTCGCTGTTTATTCCTCCAAACGGGATGTGCTCCAGGGGAAAAACGGCGAGATTCCCTTGTTAATGAACGGCGATGTGCAAAAGGAGATCACTTCTTTTCAGACCGTCGAGCGCGACAGTTTTCTTGCCGCCTATGAGCGGTCCGGCATGTACCGTTCTGAAATTGTGAAAGAGCTTAAACGGTCCGGGATTCCTGAAGAGTTCTTCTGGCTGCCTCTTGTTGAAAGCCTCTTTAAAATCAATGCTTATTCTTCGGCCCGCGCACTCGGGTTATGGCAATTCATTCCTTCGACCGGGTATAAGTTCGGACTGAATCGCGATGAATGGGTTGATGAACGGATGGATGTGCAAAAATCCACCAAGGCGGCCATCGCTTATTTGAAAGAACTGCATGGTATGTTCGGCGACTGGCTTACGGCGCTGGCTGCGTATAATTGCGGGGAGGGCAGGGTCCTGAGGGTGATTTCACGACAGCGGCTCAATTACCTGGACAGCTTCTGGGATTTGTACAGGCAATTGCCGAATGAAACAGCGCGTTACGTTCCCCGATTCCTGGCCACGCTGCATATCGTCAACAATCCGCAAAAATACGGATTTGATTTGAGCCATACCGCCAGGCCGATTGAATTTGAAACGGTCCGGGTAAACAGGATCATGAAGTTTAACGATATTGCCGAAAGAATCGACACGACGGAAGATATCTTGTGCCTGCTAAACCCCGAATTGAGGCATAAGATGACGCCGGATCGGGAATATGATTTAAAAGTTCCGGGAGGCATGCTGGATAAATTCAGTTTTGTGTATCATGAAATCCCGTCCAGTGAGAAGCCGAGCATCGCGTCCGTCCAGACGTATGTCAAGGCATCCGACCGAACACGCAGGACCTACATCAAGCATCGTGTCAAGAGAGGCGAGACCCTTTACTCCATTTCGCGAAAGTATAAAGTTTCGATTTCCAGCATTCGATCCTTGAATAAATTAAGTCCGAAAAAGAAACTGATTCAGGGGAGAAGACTGCTCATTCCTGTTGCGTCGGCCAAACGGCATGCAAAGGGATTGACCGTAAAAAAAAAATTCAAAAAGAAATAACGTCCATAGGTCGTTATAAAGTTAAAAAAGGTGAAAACCTTTCTACGATAGCCTGCCGGTTTTCGGTGTCCGTATCGGAACTCAAAGCGGTCAATAACCTGTCGTCGGGACAAATTTACGCAGGTCAGCGCTTGAAGATTCCTCAAAAGGAAGACGGAAAGGATTCCGGCAATGAAGATTCCGAAAAAAATCTGAGAACATCCGCTCAAAAATCAAAAATCGATAAAAAAATATTGTCGGCAAAGGATATCAATCAGCTGGGGCCGGACAAATATATTGTCACGAAAAACGATAATCTGCACACCATCGCCAAAAAAAATAATACCAATGCGGCCAGAATCATGGAGTTGAATGGCCTGTCCGTTGATGCAAAGATTGTTCCGGGTCAAATTCTGGTTGTTCAATAATCATCGCGGAACGTATGAATATATCATGACTTATTCGGAACCGTATTTATTTTCTTGACAAAAAAAGACGAATACTGATAATGAAACCCTAAATTCGCTTGGATCCGAAAGGACTGAGACGGAAGGAAAATGCATCGAAAATTTTAAAGCCTTTCGTCTTGCGATGAAAGGCTTTTTTTATTCGAAGATGAACGTCGTAAAGTCAGTTCAGAAAATGCAGTCTTTCTCTGAAAACCTGCGTTTGGAGGGAAAGAAAATTGCATGTGTTCCCACCATGGGCTACTTTCATGAAGGTCATCTTGCATTGATGAGAGAAGCCCGCAAGCAAGCGGACTGTGTTGTTGTCAGTATTTATGTGAATCCGACGCAGTTCGGGCCTCAGGAAGATTTCTCCAAATATCCCCGTAATTTTGATCGAGATATGAAGATGGCGCAAAACGTAGGCGTAGATGTCATCTTTTACCCGTCGAACCGGGCAATGTATCCTCCGCACTATCAGACCTATGTGGCGGTTGAAAAAGTCACGCAGAATCTGTGCGGAGCATCCCGGCCGGGCCATTTTCGCGGTGTGACCACCGTATGCAATAAGTTGTTCAATATTATCAAGCCGCATGTTGCTGTCTTCGGCAAAAAGGATTTTCAACAATTTGTCGTCGTCCAGCGCATGGTGCGTGATCTGAACATGGATCTGGAGATCATCGGGTATCCCACGGTCAGGGAAGCGGACGGACTGGCCATGAGCTCGCGCAACAAATATCTTTCCGCCGAACAAAGAACCTCTGCATTGGTTTTATTCAAGTCTCTCCAACTGGCTCAAAAACTGTACGCGAAAAAAGAGACATCGCCCCGTATCATTATCGATGCCGTGAAAAAAATGATTCAAAAAACACCTCTTACACAAATCGATTACGTGAAAATCTGTGACACGACGCGCCTGCAAGATATCGCAAAAATCACAGATCAGACCGTTATTGCTCTGGCTGTCAGAATCGGTTCGACTCGACTGATTGACAATCATGTTTTCGGTGAAGCGCTGAAAATATCATATTGAATTTTTTAAGGAGACACTTAAACCATGCAGAGATTTATGCTGAAATCAAAAATTCACCGGGCAACGGTCACGGATGCCGATCTGCATTACGAAGGCAGCATTTCCATTGATGAAAAACTCTTGGAAGCAGCATCCATTTTGCCTTATGAGAAAGTTGCGATATATGACGTGGACAACGGGGAGAGATTCACCACGTATGCAATCAAGGGAAAACGAAATTCCGGAATCATCTGCCTCAACGGCGCTGCGGCCCGTAAAGTGGCTAAAGGGGACCTGATCATCATTGCCAGTTATGTGGTGGTCGAGGAAGCGGAAACGAAAAACTGGAAACCGACCTGTGTCTTTGTTGACGGTAAAAACAAGATCAAGAAGAAACATTGACCGTATGAAGGTGTCTGACCGGATCAATGTGCCCATGGATATCCGCCGGATATTTTTTGTCTCGAAAACTGAAGTTCAATCCCCATAAAAATATTAGACTACATTCATGACCTGTGTTATTGATGTGTATATTTGACGCAACATCATGCAGACTAACGTGCTGCTTAAAAAAATGAAATCAAACTTGGAGGAAACATGGCTTTTTTGGAAATCGATCCTGCTTTAAAATATAAAGTGGCGGACATAGCACTGGCGGACTGGGGAAGAAAGGAAATCAAACTGGCGGAAAATGAGATGCCCGGTCTGATGGCGTTGCGAAAAAAATACGGACAGAAGAAACCGCTCAAGGGCATGAAAATCATGGGCAGTCTCCACATGACCATTCAAACCGCCATGCTCATTGAAACCCTCAAGACATTGGGTGCGGAAATCCGCTGGGCGTCCTGCAATATCTTTTCGACGCAGGATCACGCCGCGGCGGCAATCGCCAAAAAAGGATCGGCGGCCGTTTTTGCCTGGAAAGGCGAATCCCTTGAAGAGTACTGGTGGTGTACCGAGCAGGCTCTGACCTGGCCGGACGGATCGGGCCCGCATCTGATTGTCGACGACGGCGGCGATGCGACCCTCTTTGTTCACCAGGGTGTGAAAGTTGAACGAGATCCCGCGTTGTTGAAACAAAAGATCGACAATAAAGAATTTAAAATCATCTTGGACCGTCTGGAAAAATCATTCCGGCGCAATCCGAAAAAATGGCAGAAGATCGCCTCAACCATCAAAGGCGTATCCGAAGAAACGACAACGGGCGTTCACCGCCTTTATCAGATGCAGGCGGCGGGAGAACTTTTATTCCCGGCCATCAACGTCAATGATTCGGTGACCAAGTCCAAATTCGACAACCTTTACGGTTGCCGCGAATCGCTGGCCGACGGGATTAAACGAGGCACAGACATCATGATATCCGGAAAGATTGTTGTCGTCTGCGGTTATGGCGATGTCGGCAAGGGGTGTGCGCAGTCCATGAGAGGATTCGGCGCCCGGGTCATCATTACGGAAATCGATCCGATCTGCGCCTTGCAGGCGGCGATGGAAGGATACGAGGTCCGGACCATGGAGGAAGTGGCGCCGATCGGCGACATTTTTGTTTCTGCAACCGGATGCTGCGATGTCATTACAGGCCGGCACATGGAAATGATGAAAAACGAGGCGGTGGTATGCAACATCGGCCATTTCGACAGCGAAGTGGACATGCATTATCTGGAAACAAGCAAAGTCTGCAGAAAAGAAACCATCAAGCCGCAGGTGGACAAGTGGACGCTGAAATCGGGACGCTCCATCATCGTACTGGCCGAAGGTCGTCTGGTCAATCTCGGCTGTGCAACCGGTCACCCCAGTTTTGTGATGAGCAACAGCTTTACCAATCAATGCCTGGCCCAGATTGAGCTTGCCACTAAAAAACATAAAATAGGCGTATATACGCTACCCAAGGTGCTGGATGAGGAGGTCGCCCGTCTGCATCTGGAACGACTGGATGCCCGATTATCCAAACTGACAAAAAAGCAGGCCGATTATCTGGGCATTACCGTGGACGGCCCTTTTAAACCGGATCATTACAGATATTAAATTCCGGGATGCTTTAAGAATAAACGCGTTGCGCTCAGGTATTGACTTTGTATAAAAGAAATGCGGCGGCAGCACCGAAAAGAATGTTTGCCGCCCAGGCGGCCAACACAACAGGCAGCATTTCTGATTTGCCCAGAGACATGCAGAAGGCATGGACGATCCAGTAGGAAAAACCGATAAAAATGCCTATGCCGATGCTCTGCATGACGCCGCCGCTTCGTTCGGAGCGCAGAGCAAAGGGTACGGCAATCAGAACCATAATCAAAATCACAAAAGGAAAGGCCGTCTTGCCGTGCAGATCGACGTTGTATTTGCGGGCATCGAAACCTTCCGATTGTATCTTTTGCACATATCGGCGCAGTTCAAAATACCCCATTTTTTCAACATCCTTCTGCATTACTTTGAAATCTTCCGGTTTTTCCGGAAGCGGGATGATTTTTTCTTTTGAGCGTTCCAGAACCGGGGCACGGTTATCATCGAAGCGCGTCGTAAGCAGATCATGAAAAACCCAGCGGCCGTTTTTCCATTCGGCGCGGCGGGCGTCAATGCGGCTGATCAGGGTAAAGTCCTTGTTTAAATAAGTGATCATGACGCCGTGCAGGATGTTTTTTCCGATGTCAAACATTTTGAAATTATAGATGGCATTGTCGCTGCGGTACCAGATTTCATTCTGTTTAAAGAAGCCGGGCGTTTTTTGTTTTTTCACCTCGATGTTTTTGATGTAGGTCGTTTTTTGAACGGCGGCCGGTGTAATCAGTTCCGTAAAAGAAAAGTAAAACACCGCGGTGAGAGAGGCGAACATGACGATGGGCAGAGCCATTCTGAAGATATTGATCCCGTTGGCTTTCATCGCGGTGATTTCGCTGAATTTCGTCAGGGAGCTGAAGGTCATCAATGTGGCCAGCAGGATCGAGGGAGGCAACACATAGGATATAATCATGGGAACGGAGAAGATAAAGTACGACGCCATTTGTGCCGCCGTGGCCTGATGGCTCAGAAACATTCTGATGCGTTCGAAAAAATCGACGATCAAAAAAAGCGCAATGAACGCCAGAAACGTTATCGTGAAGAACTTTAAAAATTCTTTCAGAATATATTTATCCAGAAGTTTCACGTCGACGTCCTCGGATGAGTCTCCAGTGTGCCGGGAGCAATAAAAATATGTTTAAAAAAGATAAATCTCTTTGCTGGTTATGTAAAACATGAAAATGCCGATGAAAGCAAATGAAATATTGGGAATCCAGACGCCAACGGCCACGGGGATGTAGCCTGTTTCAGCCAGCGCTTCGCCGCCGATGCGCAGCAGATAATACAAGCAAACCGTGATCAGGCCGACGGCAAATCCTCTGGCCTTGACGGAGCGCTGGCTTCGCATGCCGAGCGGCAGCGCCAGCAGACCGAAAAAGATGCACGCCAGCGGTATGGAAAATTTCTTGTGGGCTTCGATGGACAATTCCCGAACATCTTTTTCGCTCATCCCGGGTTTTTTCATGTTTTGCAGTAATTCGGTCATGGTCATGTCTTTGGCGGCTTTCGACGCTTTATCGAATTCAGCCAGGGCGGCATACAAATCCAGATTGATTTCATAGCTCTGAAAATCAATTTTACGGTAATTTTTTAAATCGGAACTGACCGTGTGGATAGATCCGTTTTCCATCCGAAGCTTCACCCTCATGGTGTCGGGGTCGGAAACCAGGAAGGCCCGGGGTGCGATAATGGTGTTCTGTTCGCCGATGGTGCGTTTGTCGGAAACGATGACCTCTTCCAAAGCGTGATTCCCCTCGGAAATTTTATTGGTATAAATAATAAAGCCCTTAAAGCTGTCATTAAAAACTTTTTCCTTGATGCCGACACTGGCATTTTGCTGTGCGATATCGAAAAGCAGCCGCTTGGTCGCGAAATTGCTCTGTGGTGCGACGAAATAACTGACCAGCAGCGTGAAAACAAACGCGAGCAGGGAAGCGACCGCAACCGGATAATATATTCTGGCCATACTGACGCCGGATGTCTTCAGCGCCGTGATTTCATTGTCGGAGGATAATCGGCCGATCGCGATGAGGATGGAGATCAGAAGCGCAATCGGAATGGTAAAAAGCATGAAATAGGGCAGCATAAAAATGAAAATTTTTGCGATGGAAAAAATGCTGACGCCTTTATTGATGAACAAGTCCATGATTTGAAGAATTTTCCCCATCAGTAAAACGAACGTCAGGACGCAAAGAATCAGAATAAAAGGGAACGCGATTTCCTTAAATATATAGCGGTCGATGATTTTGCGCATGGCCTGATCAACTCTTTTTTTAATGGATTTCCAGACATAAAAAGAGCGCCGTCGCGATCAAAAGGATCCCGGGTCATGCCCTGTTTTTTGTCCGGGTTGAAATTAACACGCAATGATGAATTTTCTCAAGTAAAACATGCAGAGATTCTGAAACCATGTTTGCATGATTCAGGCGGCGGACGTTCGTGAAATGACCGACGGATTTCGAAAAAAAACGATTGGCCTTCCATTCATTGATTGACAGTTTCAATCATTTTTTTTATGGTGATGCCAAATCTTACCCGTTGTGAAAGGGATCGGTCTATGAAGGTTGATACAATGCGCCGGATAGATTTTTATGCAGGCGTCCCGCTGTGTTTTTTCGGGTCCCTGTTTTATAAAGCGGTGAAATGGCTTTCCCCGCGGACAAAGAAAGATCCGAAAAATGTCCTGTTTATAGAACTGTCGGAAATGGGCAGCGCCATTCTTGTGGATCCGGCAATGAGAAAACTGCGCGACACAACCGGCGCCCAGTTGCATTTTGCCATCTTTAAAAAAAACAAGCCCAGCCTCGATCTACTGCAAACCGTTTCGCCGGACAATATTTACACCATCCGGGAGGACCGTCTTTCGTCTTTTCTGATGGACACGTTTAAATTCCTGCATTGGACGAGAAAGAGAAAAATCGACACGGTCATCGATTTGGAACTGTTTTCCCGTTTTACCGCACTGCTGACCGGTTTCAGCGGTGCTTCAAACAAGGCAGGTTTTCATGCCTATTTCAATGAAGGTCTTTATCGCGGCGATTTTCTGTCGCATAAAGTCGCCTATAACCCGCACATGCATATCGCGAAAAATTTCATCGCTTTAGTCAATGCCCTGCTTTCGCCGAAAGAAGAAATCCCCTATTCCAAAACCAGGATTCAGGATGCAGAAATCAGCATGGCCAAAGTGCACATCACGGATACCCAGAAAAAGACGGTCCTGGACATCATTCGCGGATGCTTTGATGCTTTCGATCCTTCCCGGCATAAAATTGTTCTAATCAATCCCAATGCCAGTGAAATGCTTGTTCAGCGGCGCTGGCCGCAGGCCTATTACGGACACCTGATAAAAATGATTCTGGGACAATGTTCCCATGCGGTTGTTCTGATTACCGGCGATCCGCGTGAGCGGGAGGAGGCAGAGCGCCTCAAGGAACAGGTTCAGGATGAGCGATGTGTTAACTTCGCCGGCAAAGTATCCTTTGCCCAGCTTCCCCAACTATACAGCGTCTCGGAATTTATGGTGACCAACGATTCCGGACCGCCGCATTTTGCCGCCATTACCGAGATGCCCACCTACGTCATCTTTGGGCCGGAAACGCCTGCACTTTACGGGTCCCTGGGCCGGACCACGCCGATTTATGCCGGACTGGCCTGCTCGCCGTGTGTCAGTGCATCGAACCATCGAAAGACGGCCTGCACAGACAATGTCTGTCTGAAGGTGATTACCTCATCGCAGGTTTTTGAAACGATCAGGCCTGTGCTCGACAGAATCAATGCTGAGACTCTTCTGTAAAGAAAGCGCGGTCAGCTTTTTTTAAACAGCGCTTCCAGTTTGTCTCCGGGGGTGTTTTGAGAGGGTGCATCGGATAGCGTTTCCGTTTGCCGGAATCTGAAGAAATCGCAGAAATTGGAGCGGGCTTTATCCAGGACGCGTTCCGCTTGCGGTTCGCGGCAGTCATTATACGCGCCGGCATCGTAAAAAGAGCAGTTCAGGCAGCAATGCAAATCCGCGCTGCAGACGGGGCACTGGGATTGTCGTCCGGTATAAACATTATCCGAAATTTCATTGAGGCATTTGTGACATCGTCGCATCATGTCAAAAAAATACATGTTGTGTTGAATTTTTGTCAAGCCAATTTGAAAGCAATAATGCATTTCCGAGCGCGACGGAAAGCAGGGCTTCTTGATTTCATTATGTTTTAAGCCAATTTCTGGCCAGGTCAAGGTTGCTGAAATATCTCGCTTCCAAATGGGTGTTCAGGGTGGCTGTTTTTAAAAAAGTTTCCAATCTGTCATTGCCGGGAACATCCAGGATAGCCGTCTTTCCCGTTGCCTTATCGGGACGTCTGATATAATAAAGAACATCGTGGTATCCCGAGCCTTCATTAAGGGTTCGCACGTCGATCAGCAACCGACTGCCTTTTTCATTCCTCAGGGAATCAATCTCCTTTTGCAACCGCGAAACATTGGTTCTTGTTACCGTGCCTGAAAGAATAATTTCAATGATTCCGTCGTTTATCGATGCTGACAGGCGGTATTCCTTATCGTTTGTCACTTTTTCCCCTCACGATCGCGATACGCTATTCTCGTCCGCCGGACGATGATGAATTTTGTAAAAGCGGTGTATTCATCTCTCAATAATGAAAAATATAATTTTGCATATACTCAGATTGTAAAAAAATATCAATCCCTCGAAAGTGGGATTTTGACGTGTCTGAATTCGCCATGCAACGAGGAGGCCCGGGGCGGGAGAAAACTCTTCAGAGGGCTTGATCAGCGTATTTTCAATCCGGCGCAACCGGATTTTTCTTGTCGAGGATGCGTGCCACCAGCATACCCGAAACATTGTCGCCGACAGCATTAAGCATTGTTGCCGGTGCGTCAACAAGCGTTCCAATCATCGTAATGATCGGAAAAGCTTCCATCGGGAAACCATAAAAGGAAATAATCAGCAGTTCGCCGATGGTACCGCCGCCGGGAATGCCGCTGACCACCACGCCGGTCAGCAAAGCAATCCCAAAAGCCGTTAAAAGGGTTTCGGCACCTGAAAAAGGCATATTGAAGAGGCCGAAAAGAAACGCAATCTTCAAAACGGCGGCCAGGCACGAGCCTTCCATATGCATGGTTGCGCCGACGGGGATAACGATCTCGCGAATATCCCGGGGAACGCCATTTTTATCGGCGGCTTCCAGATTGGCGGGAATGGCGGCCATGGAACTGCCGGTGGCCAGGGCAATCAGAGATGGCGGAATGATGTTTTTCCAGAAGCGACGCATGCCATCGATACCGGCGGCGATAAAAGCGTACAGGCTGAAAGCGATGAAAAAATACAAAAAAGCCGTGGGGTAATAAACCATCATGGCCCGTGCGTAAGAGTCAAGCAGTTGCGGCCCGAAAACGCCGACCAAATAAGCGAAATAGGCACAGAGGCCGACGGGAGCATAATACATGATAAAGGAAATCACTTTCATCATCACGGCGCTTCCCGAATTCAGAAAATTCGCAAACGGTTTTCCGCGCTCACCCGTCACAGAGGCGGCCAATCCGGTTAATACTGAAAAAACAATCAGGGCCAGCATGTTCTTTTTAGAAAGAAGCTCTGTGAAATCGCCGACGGTGAAAGCCTTGACGATCTGGTCGGAAGCTTTGAGGTGTTCGACATCAACACCGTTACCCAGACCGATGTTCAAGCCTGCGGCCGGCGGGAAAAAGATCACGGCGGCAATCATGACCGCCGACGCGATCAGGCCGGTTGCGATAAAAACAAAAATCATCGCAGACATGATTTTTCCCAGCCGTCGGATATTTTGCATACCGGCGACGGCGGAGGCTATGGAAAAGAAGACCAGCGGAACGATTGCGGTAAAGATCAGATTCAGGAAGATATCGCCCAGGGGTTTGAGGCGTACGGCATCGGCCTTAAAAACAAAGCCCAAAACGGCGCCGATGACAATCGAAGCAATTAGTAAAATGGAAAAACCGTACGATTTTAAAAAAGATGGTTGTGTCGGATTCATGTTTTCACTCGATAATGAAATCAAAATATGTGTCGGGGTAAGGTTCGTTTTTCAGGGTGTAGTGCCACCATTCCAGATCGTAATTCTTGAAGCCGTGCTTTTCCATCAGCGATTTGAGCAGCAGCCGGTTGATCTTTTGTTGTTCTCCGATTTTTGCGTTTGCCGTATGCGACAGTTCATGAAAACAGTCAAATCCGGTGCCCATATCGATGCTGTTATCCGCAAAGCGTTTTCCCGAAGGCAGGTAGCATTCGGATAAGGTTTGTCCCGGGGTGTAATCGGGCTGCGGCGGCGCGGACAACAAAACGATAGTCAGATCAACGGTGCTGCCGCGGCTGTGGCTGGACCGGTCGGCAATAAACCCGTCCGTAAACAGATTCCGTTTGTCCACCGTAGGATAGAATTCTTTTCTGGTTTTCGTGTTTTCGATGTCCTTTGCCCAGCGGACGAAATGATGCACCGCCCGTTGCGGGCGATAACAGTCGTAGATTTTCAGGGTCAGCGAATAAGCCTCAAGATCCTTCTGGACCAGCGCCAGCGCATCGGCCGCTTCTTTCGTCAGATAACATTTCGGGGCCAGATAGCCGTCAACCCGTTCGCCCAGGAAGTTGTGCGCACCGTGATAACGGATATCAAGCAGCGCGCCTGGAATGACTGTTTGAATATCCACAAAACGGTCCGGCTTTTTGTTCAGGTCGGAGCAATGCGCCGCGGACGCAAAATAAAAAAAAGAAAATGAAACTGTTACTGCCAGTAAAAACCTGATTTTCATGTTATCCTGCTCCCGGATTATTATTTCAGGCCCATGATGATCAGCGGCGCTGCCGCCGGATCAAGCCAGTGAAGAAGCCTGAGGATATTTTCTTCGGATACTGCCACGCAACCTGCGGTGGGAACGCTCTTGTCCTTCCAAACATGGACGAAAATAGCGCTGCCTCTTCCCTGGACGACCGGGTTGGTGTTATACGCGATCACGATTCCGTATTTATAAAGGTCGTCATCACGTTTCATTCTTTCATACGATGTCGATTGCGTCACGGATTGCTTTGTCCAGCGGTTATAATCTGCCGCTTCGGAATCGTCAACCCAGATATCATCTTCTTTGATTTGGCGATAGAGCATTTTCGTGTTTGCAGAGTCAGCATAACCAAACGCCATGACCAGGGGGAAAATGCCGGAAGGGGTTTTTCCGTCGCCTTCTCTTTTTTCCCCTGGCGGCGCAAAACCGTTTCGTCCAATGACGGCGTCCATGGGGGGGGAGACCGCCGACCAGTTTCCTTCACGTTGCTCCATGACATAAACGATTGTTCGGGTGAAAATCCAGAAACCGCAGCGTTGCACAAGAAGCACCTGGGAAGAACCGTCCGGTTGATGAGGCCTGGACATTAAAAAATCCGCAGCATCAAATTTTGTGTTGAAACAGGAAAAGGCGCATCCGGAAACGGATGAAAACGCCATAATTACTGAAAATATAAGGACAAATTTTAACGGATAAAATATCTTCATAAAATCATTCAATATTTTGGAAATGACGGCCTAGAATACGGTAAAACTATAAAAAAATCAAGTAATAACAGCAGACGAAGTTATGCTTGACTTTAAATATTTTTCTGTGATAGCAAAGTGCATCTGAATGGCACTTGATCGATAATCTCATAATAAATTTCGCAGGAAAGAAGCAGTGTCCGATAATTTTTTTACATTTATGATTATTCCCAACCGGAAGAGCGGGGTCAAAAAAATATCCGTTCCGAAGGTTGCCATCCGTAATATTCTCATTGGCGCCATCGTCGTTGTTCTGATCGCTCTGTTTGTCATTTATGATTATGCCAGCATCAAGCGCGACCGGGCGGAACTGGCCCGGTTGAGAGCGCAGACGAAAGAACAATCCCGTCAATTGCAGGATATGGGCATGAAAATAGATCAGTTTGCCGATCGCCTGGAAGCCTTGAGGCAGTATGACAAACAGATCCGGGTTCTGGCCCATGAAACCAACCTGAGCAAGAAAATGCCCCTGGGCGTGGGCGGATCAGAAGAAGTCAGAATGAAGGATTTGGTTGATAAAGACCATGAACAAATTATCGCGGGCATGCGCAGAAACTTCGAAAAGCTTCATGAAGAAGCCAATGAAAGAGAGAGAAGCTTCACCGAACTATTGGGGTATTTGGGCCAACAGAAAGCCGTTCTGGCTTCAACCCCTTCGCTCTGGCCGGTGAAGGGATGGGTGACGTCCGAATTTGGCATGAGAAGATCGCCCTTCCGATCGGGAATGGAATTTCATAAAGGCCTCGACATTTCCACCCGGTTCGGAAAAGAAGTGGTCGCGCCGGCGGACGGTTTGGTGATCAGCAGCGGTTACGGACCGCAAGACGGCAATTACGTCAAAATCGATCACGGCCATGGGTTTACTACAGCCTATTTGCATTTGTCCAGAATGACGGTGAAACAGGGAACGCGGGTCAACCGAGGAGATGTTATCGGTTATGTCGGCGATACGGGACGCAGTACCGGTCCGCATTTGCACTATGCTGTTTTAGTTAACAATGTCGAGGTAAATCCGAGAAAATATCTGAGATAATGATTGACTGATTTTACCTGAAGTTGTATTGATACATTCACTGATTGAATAGACCGGTTAATTGGCCGGTTTTTTTTTAAAAAAATATGGAATTTTAGGGTATTGATTGAATGCTGGACAATATATTGAAAAAAATATTCGGCACAAAAAACGACCGGGAATTGAAACGGTTGTCGTTGCTTTTAAGAGAGATCAACAACCTGGAACCGGCCATGACGGCTTTAAACGATGAGGAATTAAAAGCCAAAACCCCTTATTTCAGGGAAAAACTCAAAAACGGATTTTCCCTGGACGATATTCTGACAGAGGCCTTTGCCACGGCGCGGGAAGCCTCGCGCCGGACGCTGGGGATGCGGCCGTTTGATGTGCAGATTATCGGAGGCATCGCTTTACACGAAGGCAAAATTGCGGAAATGAAAACCGGTGAAGGCAAAACGCTTGCCGCCACCATGCCGTTATACCTCAATGCCCTCGAAGGAAAGGGCTGTCATGTGGTGACCGTTAACGATTATCTGGCGCGCCGCGATGCGGAATGGATGGGGCCGATTTATAAATTTCTGGGTCTGACCGTCGGCGTCATCATTCACGGGCTGGATGACCCGGAACGCAGAGAAGCCTATCACTGCGATATTACCTACGGGACCAATAATGAATTCGGTTTTGACTATCTGCGCGACAACATGAAATTCACGCTGGACGATTATGTGCAACGCGAATTCAATTATGCCATCGTCGACGAAGTGGACAGTATTCTGATCGACGAAGCCCGGACCCCGCTGATTATTTCCGGTCCCTCCGAGGAATCAACGGACAAATATTATAAAATCAACCAGATTATCCCCCGGTTAAAAAAGGACAAAGATTACTCTATTGAGGAAAAGAGCCGTACGGTGGTTCTGACTGAAGACGGGGTCGCACATGTGGAAAAATTACTCAATGTGCAGAATCTTTACGAGCCGCGCAACATAGAAATCGTGCATCATGTGAATCAGGCGCTGCGCGCCCATACCCTGTTTAAGCGGGATGTGGATTATCTGGTCAAGGACGGTCAGGTGGTGATCGTCGACGAATTTACCGGAAGAGTCATGCCCGGCCGTCGCTACAGCGACGGATTGCATCAGGCGCTGGAGGCCAAAGAAAACGTAAAAATCGAACGGGAAAATCAGACGCTGGCGTCGATCACCTTTCAGAACTATTTCCGCATGTATAAAAAACTGGCCGGCATGACCGGAACCGCCGACACGGAAGCGGCCGAGTTCAAGAAAATTTACAACCTCGACGTTCTGGTGATTCCTACCAACATGCCGATGATTCGCGAGGACCACAACGATCTGATCTACAAAACGGAACGGGAAAAAATCAACGCGGTCATTGGGGAAGTTAAGACGTTGAACAAGGAAAGGCGGCCGGTTTTGATCGGAACGATTTCCATCGAAAAATCCGAGATGCTGAGCAAACATTTACTGCGCGCCGGGATCAAACATCATGTGCTGAACGCTAAAAATCACGAGAAAGAAGCCGAGATCGTTGCGCAGGCGGGCCAGGCGGGCATGGTTACCATATCCACCAACATGGCCGGTCGCGGGACGGACATCAAACTGGGCGAGGGCGTGGCGGAGTTGGGCGGTCTGCATATTCTGGGCACCGAAAGACACGAAAGCCGGCGCATCGATAATCAGTTGAGGGGCCGCTCCGGGCGCCAGGGAGACAGAGGTTCGTCGCGGTTTTACCTTTCGCTGGAGGATGATTTATTGCGCATCTTCGGCGCAGAGCGTATTTCCGGAATCATGGACAAAATCGGCATTGAAGAGGATCAGCCGATCGAACACAAATACATCTCCCGCGCCATAGAAAATGCCCAGAAACGCGTGGAAGGGCAGAATTTCGATATTCGGAAACATCTCCTGGATTACGACGACGTGATGAACCGTCAGCGAAAGGTTATCTATGAACAGCGCAAGAAAGTGCTGCGCGGCGACAACCTCTGGGCGGACACGGAGGAGATGATCGAGGAAATCATCGACAATATTTTGTCCGAGTTTGTCGACGAAAAGACAAAGAAGGAAGACATAAATTTCAAGGGTCTGGACGATGCCCTGCTCAAACAATTCAACATAAGATTTGATCTGGCGAATACCGATCAGACGGGTGACGGTCAATCAGCCATTCGGGAATGGATCATTCAGGGCGTGCAGAAATATCTGCGGGACAAGGAAAAAGAATTCGGCCCGGAGCTCATGAACTACCTGATGAAAGTCATCATGCTTCAGGCCATCGATGTCCAGTGGAAGGAACACCTGCTGGCCATGGATCATTTAAGAGAAGGAATCGGTTTGCGCGGATATGCCCAGAAGGATCCGGTCCGGGAATATCAGCGCGAAGGGTACGACATGTTCATGGAAATGATCGCCCGGATAAAAATGGACGTTCTGGAAAAACTGTGTCTGATCCGGATTCAGCGAGAGGAAGAAGTCGAGGCCATCCGGCAGAAACAAAAACAGGATTACGTGATGAGCAGAGGGGAGGATACGCCGGAGAAAAAAACGGTCAAGCATGAAGGCCCGAAAACCGGAAGAAACGATCCCTGCCCGTGCGGAAGCGGCAAGAAATATAAAAAATGCTGCGGAGCATCCGTTTAACCGAGAGGAGCTAATTTCATGATCAAGAACAAATTAAAAATTAGCGTACCGGGATTTCTGGCCGGCGGTATTTCCGTTGGCATTAAAAAAAAGGATCAGAAGGATCTGGGCCTGATCTACTCCACCGTTCCCGCCCGGGCGGCGGCGATGTTTACAAAAAACACCTTTAAGGCGGCGCCGCTTTTGATCAATGAAGACCGGGTGAAAAGAGGCATCGCCCAGGCGATCATCACCAACAGCGGTTGCGCCAACGCCGCGACGGGCAAAGAGGGAATCCGCGACGCTCTGATTGTTTCCGGTGCATTGTCCCGGGAACTGGCCATCAGAGAAGAACTGATCCTGCTGGGGTCGACGGGCGTGATCGGCAAAAGACTGCCGGTGAAAAAAATCGAAGGCGGCATCGGCAAACTGGTTAAAGGGCTCAGGGAAACGGGAATTGAAGATGCTGAAAAAGCCATGATGACCACCGACAAATATCCCAAGATCGCCATCCGGAAAGGAGTCATCGGCGCAAAAGATATCACCCTTTGCGGCATCGCCAAAGGCGCCGGTATGATTGAGCCGAACATGGCCACCCTGCTGACGTATGTCATGACGGACGCCCTGATTGATTACCGGGCGTTGAATACGGTATTTCATCAGGCGATCAATGCCACGTTTAATTCCATCAGCGTTGACGGCTGCATGAGCACCAACGACATGGCGATCATTCTGGCCAACGGTCTGGCCGGGAATAATCCCCTGGAAAAGGTTCAGGCGCGTCTGCAGTTATTCCGGGACATGCTCACAGAGGTGTTGATGGAACTCTGCCAGGCGGTCGTAAAGGATGGGGAAGGCGCGACAAAATTCATTTCCATCATGGTCAAAGGCGCCAGATCGAAATCCGACGCGCGCTGCGCTGCTTATGCGATTGCCAATTCGAATCTGGTCAAAACAGCCTGTTTCGGGGAGGATCCCAACTGGGGAAGAGTCATTGCCGCCCTCGGCGCTTCGGGCATATCCATGGACAAGGAGAAAGTCGTCCTGACCATTGCCGATCTCGCGGTTTTTTCGCAAAACACGCCCCAGGAGGTGCTGATGAGCAGACTGAAGGACGCCTTTAAGAAAGATCGCATCGATATTGAAGTGGATCTGGGAGCAGGCGACAAATCCTATTATGTCTACACATCCGATCTTTCGCACGAATATGTCAAAATCAACGCGGAATATTCAACCTGAGTTTATCGAGGCGTCAAAATATTTATTTTCCGATAAAAGTTATTAAAACTTGATTATTTGTGCGGTTTGTGTTAATTGCCGCCGGATAAATTTCACACATCCCCGGATTGCCGGTTTGTTGCTTGAAGGTCAAGTTGGCCGGCCAAGGTGAAGGGGATGGAGGAAAAAAACAAAAAAGGAGAGAGATATGTCAGCGATTTCAATGAAACTTTTACTGGAGGCTGGTGTTCATTTCGGGCATCAGACAAACAAATGGAATCCCAAGATGAAACCGTACATCTTCGGAGCCAGAAACAACATTTATATCATCGATTTGCAGCAGACCGTGGGGCTTTTCCAGTCGGCGTATAACTTTGTCATCGACACCGTCAGCGAAGGGAAGGAAATTCTCTTTGTCGGGACAAAAAAACAGTCACAGGAAGCCATTAAGGAAGAAGCAACGCGTTGCGGTATGCCTTTTGTCAATCAGCGCTGGCTGGGCGGCATGTTGACCAATTTCGTTACCATCAAAAAGAGCATCGATCGTCTGAACTCGCTGACGGACATGTTCAATGACGACTCCATTAAAGCTTTTCCCAAAAAAGAAATTACGAAACTGCAGAAGGAAAAGGAAAAAATGGAAAACGTCTTGGGCGGGATCCGGACCATCAAGTCTCTGCCGGCGGCCGTTTTTATCGTTGATCCCGGCAAGGAGCATATTGCCGTCAATGAAGCTAAGAAACTGAGAATTCCAATCGTCGCTATCGTCGATACAAATTGCAATCCCGATGATATTGATTACGTGATTCCGGGAAATGACGATGCCATCAGGGCCATCAAACTGTTTACCTCTAAATTTGCCGATGCAGTTTTGGAGGGGAAAAAGCGTTTTGAAGAAAAACTGGCTGCTGAATCGAATAAGGAAGCGGATGCCGCCGTGGAGACCAAACCGGTGGAAGCGGATATTCCGGAAAGTCTGGAAATTGATGATAGTATCGATAAATCGGAAACGTACGCCGAATAATCGGAATCTGTCTGGAATTTAGAATAGCATGTAAGGGAGAAAAGTAAACATGGAAATAACATCAACAATGGTGAAAGAATTAAGAACGAAAACCGGCGCCGGCATGATGGACTGCAAGCAGGCGCTGGCTGAATCAGACGGGGATTTTGAGAAAGCCATCGATTTTCTCAGAAAGAAGGGGCTTTCCGCCGCGACGAAGCGGTCGTCGAAAGCGGCCAAGGATGGAACCATTGCCTCCTATATCCACATGGGCGGCAAAATCGGTGTCATGGTGGAAATCAACTGCGAAACGGATTTCGTGGCGAAAACGGAAGATTTTCAGACCATGGCCCGGGACATCGCCATGCACATTGCGGCGTCCAATCCGCTTTACGTTCGTCCGGAGGAAATTCCGGAGTCCGCCCTGGAGAGGGAAAAGGAAATCTACCGCAGTCAGTTGCGCGAAGAAAAGAAACCAGAGAAAATCTGGGATAAGATCATCGAGGGAAAACTCAAAAAATACTACGAGGATGTCTGCCTGACCCAACAGAAATTCATCAAAGATACCGACATCACCGTTGCGACACTGATCAACAATATGATTGCCAAAACGGGAGAAAACATGGTTATCCGTCGTTTTGCCCGTTTTCAACTGGGTGAGGAAATCAAACAATAATGAGCACAAAGCAGAAGGCGGCATATAAAAGAGTGCTCCTGAAACTCAGCGGCGAAGCCCTGATGGGGAAACAGTCCACCGGTGTCGATCCGGATGTGGCCAATTACATTGCCGATGAAATAAAGTCGCTTTCCAGAATGGGTGTTCAACTCGGCATTGTCATCGGGGGCGGAAATATTTTCCGCGGGATTGAAGCCAGCGCCAGAGGTATGGATCGCACGACAGCCGATTACATGGGCATGCTGGCAACGGTCATCAACAGCCTGGCCCTGCAGAGCGCGCTGGAGGAACGCGGTCTTCCCACACGCGTGCAGTCATCCATCGAAATGCATGAAATCGCCGAACCGTTTATTCAGAGACGGGCGATCCGCCATCTGGAAAAAGGACGCATCGTCATATTTGCCGGCGGCACGGGGAATCCCTATTTTTCCACAGACACCGCGGCGGCGCTGCGAGCGGTGGAGATCCGGGCTGACGTCATCATGAAAGCCACCAAGGTGGATGGTGTTTATAACGCGGACCCGGTCAGGGACAAAAAAGCGGTCAAGTTTAATAAAATAAGTTATATTGATATCTTAACAAAAAACCTTAAAGTAATGGATTCAACGGCAATATCGCTTTGCCGTGATAATTTATTGCCCATAATTGTTTTTAATTTGCAGAAGAAGGGCAATATTTGCAAAGCGGTTTGCGGACAAAAAATCGGAACTTACGTAGGAGAATAATCATGAAGGAAACCGTTTTTCAGAAATTTAAGGAAGACATGGAAAAAACGATTGCCGGATTAAGCAAATCGTTCAGCAGAATCAGAACCGGCAGAGCATCGGTTTCGCTGCTCGATGGTATCAAAGTCGATTATTACGGCGCTCCGACTCCGATTGCCCAGGTGGCGAATGTTTCCGTTCCTGAAAGCCGTCTGATTTTAATTGTTCCCTGGGATGTTTCCATTATCGGCGCCATCGAGAAAGCCATTCAGAAATCGGATCTGGGCCTGACCCCGGCCAATGACGGCAAGGTCGTACGACTGAGCATTCCGCAGCTCACGGAAGAACGCCGCAAAGAGATAGCCAAAAACGTCAAAAAAATGGCTGAAGAGGGGAAAGTGAAACTGCGCAATGCGCGCAGAGACGCCAACGAAGAATTAAAGAAATTAAAGAAAGACAACAAAATATCGGAAGACGAACTTTTTACCGCGCAGGACGAAGTACAGAAACTGATCGATCAGTATATCGATAAAACGGATAAAATTCTGGCGGCCAAAGAAAAAGAGATCATGGAAATTTAACAAACGCCTGATACGAAAACGACGATGGGGAGTTTCCGACTCCCCATTTGTTTTTAATACGGTGTTTTGATTATTTCTGTCCAGGCAGGATGCCATTCAAAAAAATTATCCGGGAATTGACTGTTGAAAAAAAATCAGCGGTCGATTAGGATAGACCATCATTCAGGAGCATACGTGTTTGGTTAAAATCGACGTCAATAAATTGCCCCGTCATATCGCCATCATCATGGACGGTAACGGCCGGTGGGCCAAGCAGCATGCCATGGGGAGAATCCGGGGGCATAAAAAGGGAGCGGAGGCCGTAAGAACGACGGTGCGGACCTGTCGGGAAATCGGCGTCAAATATCTGACCCTTTTTGCGTTTTCCATCGAAAACTGGGAGCGGCCGGACAAGGAAGTCAAGGCGCTGATGTATCTGCTTGAAGAATATTTGAATGCCGAACTGGACGAACTGCAGAAACAGGAAATCCGTCTGACCACCATCGGAGAAACGGATCGGTTAAACGAGACGGTCCGGGAAAAACTCATCGAGACGATCGATCGTACGGCGCAAAATGACAAGATGGTTTTGAATCTGGCCTTAAGTTACGGGGCGAAGGATGAAATCCTGGCGGCGGTGAAGACTGTGGTGCGGGACGCTCAAACCGGCAGTCTCGATATCGATCGCCTGGATAAAGAAACATTCAGCCGTTACCTGTACACGGCTCAGATGCCCGATCCCGATTTGCTGATCCGCACCAGCGGAGAATACCGGATCAGCAATTTCCTGCTCTGGCAGATGGCCTATACGGAGCTGTATTTTACGGATGTATTATGGCCCGATTTTACCCGGGAGGATCTTCTGAAGGCCATTGCCAGTTATCAGAAGAGGGAAAGGCGTTTCGGTCTGACCAGCGAGCAACTGCAGGAATAGCATCCCGCAAAACAATAAAGGCAGAAGGTGAAAAATCATGGCGAAGACACCCAGTTCCCTGATCAAGAGATGGCTGACGGGCATTGTGCTTGTTCCGTTGCTCCTGCTGGTGATTTTCTTCGGGTCGGAAGCGATGTTTGCCGCCGTCGTGATTCTGTTCATTTGCGGAGGCGTCTGGGAATATCATCACATAGTGTTCGGACAAGGCTTTGTCATGGAAAAAATCGAAAGCCTTGCTTTTGCCGTTTTAATTCCGTTATGCGTTTTGTCCGGCAACCATCAGTATCTGACGGCGCTCCTTGCGCTGGCGGTCATGCTGGTGTTTGTTTTATTTATCGGGTCCATCCGGGAATCGTCTTTTGATTTTCTTTCCGTCGCCAAGGTGGTGTTCGGCATCATGTATATCCCTTTCCTGATGTCCCATTTCATTGCCATCAGAATGCTGGACCAGGGTGTCTGGTGGATCATGTTTGTTCTGGTGCTGGCCTTTGCCGGTGACACCGTGGCGCTGTATACGGGCAAGTATTTCGGAAAACACAAGCTGGTTCCGCTGATCAGTCCGGGCAAAACCGTGGAGGGACTGATCGGTCTGGTGGTGGGCAGCACCGTTGCCTGTCTGATCTACAGCCATTATCTGCTGCCGGATGTAGCGGTTGTGCATGTGGCGGTCATGGCGTTTGTCGGCGGAATGATCGGACAACTGGGGGATATTTGTGAATCGGCCATTAAGAGAGGTTACGGTCTCAAGGATGCCGGTTCGATCCTTCCCGGCCATGGGGGCATTCTCGATCGTCTGGATTGTCTGATGTTCATCGCTCCCTTTGTTTATTATTACCGGATATTTGTGATAGGTTAAATGAAAAAAATTACATTATTGGGCTCCACCGGCTCCATCGGCCTCAGTGCGCTGGATATCATTGAGAAGAATCCGAAGCGTTTCCGGATTGCGGCTCTGGCTGCCGGTGAAAATATTCAATTGCTGAAGCGGCAGATCGAAAGATTCAAACCGGAGATGGCCGCCGTAAAAAACAAAGAAACGGCCGTCAAACTGCGCCGGGCCCTGAGACCCGGAACCCGGATTCGGATCAGTTATGATACGGAAGGACTGCAGGAAACCGCGGCCTGTTCGTCCGCGGACATCGTCATTTCAGCCATTTCCGGAGCGGCAGGACTATTACCCACACTGGCCGCCATCGAGGCCGGAAAAGACATCGCGCTGGCCAACAAGGAAACCATGGTGATGGCCGGCCGGATCGTCACGCGCGCAGCGGCGAAAAAGAACGTCCGGATTCTGCCCGTGGACAGCGAACACAGCGCCATCTTCCAGTGTCTGGAAGGAAGCAGAAAAGAGGATTTAAAGCGGATTATCCTGACGGCGTCGGGCGGACCGTTTTTAAACGTTGCGGCCCGTCAGTTAAAGAAGGTCACGTTGCGTCAGGCCCTGCGCCACCCGCGCTGGAAAATGGGAAAAAAAATAACCATTGATTCCGCCTCCATGATGAACAAGGGGCTGGAGATCATTGAAGCCCGGTGGCTTTTCAATACGTCTTTTGACCGGATCGATGTTCTGGTGCATCCGCAAAGCCTCGTGCATTCCATGGTGGAGTTTATCGACGGGGCCTGTCTGGCGCAGCTGGGCGTACCGGATATGAAAATTCCCATCGCTTATGCCTTGACATATCCCGAAAGAATTGCCAATGATTTGAAAATACTCGATCTCGTGCAGGCCGGCCGGCTGGATTTTTACAAACCGGATCTGAAAAAATTCCCCTGTTTGAAGATCGCCCGTGAAGCAGGGGTCAGCGGCGGCACGGCTCCGGCGGTTTTGAATGCCGCTGATGAAGTGGCTGTGGCGGCATTGATGCAGGAAAGACTCTCTTTTGCCGATCTGCCCAAAATCATCGAAAAGGTTCTCGATGCGCATGATGTTATCCCCGATCCTTCAATGGATGACATATTGCAGGCGGATGCCGACGCAAGACAACAAACCGAAAAAATAATAGGAAGGATAACAACGTGACCACTTTAATTTCTTTTATCATATTGCTGGGGATTCTGATTTTTGTCCATGAGCTGGGACATTTTCTGGTCGCCCGGATGTCGGGCGTCGGAGTTCAAAAATTCTCCCTGGGCTTCGGACCGAAAATTATCGGCAGGACAATCGGTGAAACGGAGTATGTGCTGTCATGGATTCCTCTGGGAGGCTATGTTAAGCTGATGGGTGAATCCGGCACCGAAGAATTATCGCCGGAAGATGAAAAACGATCATTCGCCAGGCAAAATGTCTGGAAGCGAATCATGATCGTCGCAGCAGGTCCCGCGTTCAATTTTTTACTGGCGGTAGTCATTTTCATTGCCGTGATGATGTACGGTTTGCCGACGCTGACGTCGGATATCGGCGAGGTCCAGAAGGATTCCGCAGCGTATCAGGCGGGCATGCTTAACGGCGATAAAATCATTTATCTGGACGGGAAAAAGATTGCCTTATGGGAAGAGATCCGGGATGTCGTTGCCCGGGCTAAAGACAGACAGATCGAAGCCGTCGTGCAGCGGGGAAAAGAAACAGTGCGGTTGCAAATCACACCGAAATTGTCCAAATCGAAAAATCTTTTCGGGGAAGACGTTTCTGCGTATCTTATCGGGGTGTCTCCCGCGGGACAAACCGTTATCGAGAGGAAAAGTCCCGTTGATGCCGTCGTTTCGTCGGTGGCCAAAACATGGGAAATCAGCAAATTAACGGTTATCTCCGTAATTAAAATATTTGAAGGCGTGATTTCGCCGAAAACGCTGGGCGGTCCCATCTTCATAGCGCAGGTTGCAGGCGCTCAGGTCAGGGAAGGCATCATTCCGTTTGTTCTCTTCATGGCGATTTTGTCGATTAATCTGGGGGTGATCAATCTTTTCCCCATCCCGGTATTGGACGGCGGCCATATCCTGTTTTACCTGATCGAGGTCGTCACCAGACGGGAGGTCAGCGCCAAGGTGAGAGAGATGTCCCAGCAAATCGGGTTTGTCGTTTTGCTGATGCTGATGCTTTTCGTTATTTTCATCGATATCGAACGGCTAAACATAAAATTCGTCAACGATGTTGTAAAATTTTTTAAATGATATGCGGATCCTGGCGTTTGACACCTCATCCCAAACGGCTTCCGTGGCCGTCCTGCAAGATGACGATATTCTCTATGACGTGATCATTCATACCGGCTTGAATCACTCGGAAACGCTTTTGCCCGCCATTGACCAGGCCTGTCTGCGGACCAAAATCCCCCTTCCCGAATTCGATGTTTTTGCCTGCACCCTCGGTCCCGGATCCTTCACCGGTCTGCGCATCGGCGCCGGCACGCTCAAGGGATTCATGCTGGCCACCGGCAAGCCGGCGGTCGGTGTTTCCTCCCTGGCCGCCATTGCGCTGAACGCGGAGAAAACCTCGAAAAAAATATATGCGCTGATGGATGCGGGGCGCGGCCAGGTCTACACGGCCTGCTTCCAATACGGGGCCGGCGGCATGATCGAACAACAAGGCGGCGAACAGGTTGCCAATCCGTCGGACATCGTTTATGACGCCGATGCCGTTTACGTCGGCAGCGGGGTTATCAAATACGGGGCCGCATTTATGCCCGAACGGCAAAACGGAATTCTTTCAACGGCAAAACAGCATTGCCGCGCTTCGGCCGTGGCTGTTTTAGGCAAAGCAAAATATGAACGCGGGGAACGGCTGAATGCCGAAAACTTTGTGCCGTTCTATTTGCGCTCGGCGGATGCCGATCAGAAAAAATCCTTTTTCGGGAAATGACTTCCCGCAGGCATCATGACGCTTTGATCTTGCTGAGCAGTTCCCAGACTTTTCTATTGTTGGGGTTCTGCGAGAGAACGAGCTGCAACCGTTCGACAATATCATCGATTTTAACGATATTCGGATTGGATAAAAACAGGGAAAAATAGGCATTGGCCAGATTATAGTTGGTATCCTCGTGAAGCGGATTCACCTTCAGCGCCTTGCGGTAAGTCGAAATGGCCTGGATCAGATTGTTGGTGATTTCATAAACCGATCCCAGATCATTCCAGGCATCGGTATTTTCGGGTTCGATATTTAAAACTTTCTGGAAACTCTTCAGCGCTCTGGCGTAATCCCCGTCCTGAAAATAGATTCGTCCAAGATTGTGGATGGCTTTGGTATGCTTGGGGTTGATCTCGATGATGTTTTCATATTCTTCCGCCGCCTCGTCATACATGTCGTGTCTGTCGTAAAGGGTTGCCAGGCAAAAGCGCGGTTCGATCGCCTGAGGTGCGATGTCAATCGCTCGGGTATACAGTTCCACGGCGTTGTGATAATCGCCCTGCATTTCCAGAATATGACCGATTTTTAAAATAGCTTCGATATAATCGCTTTTGACCTCCAGGGCTTTTTCGTAGGATTTTTTTGCAGAATCCAGCATATCCATCTTTTCATAAACATAGCCCAGATGGATATAATTCTTCGGGTTGTGCGGTTCAAGTTCGATGGTCTTTTGAAAGCATTTCAAGGCTTGATCAAATTCTTTGTTTTCCAGGTAGATGAAACCCCAGTTTTCATAATCTGAAGGCGAATAGTTGTCTTTATTGATATTTTTGGAATTTGCGATATTCATTTCGTGATGATCAAGACACGCCCGATTAAGACATAAATATATTTAGATTTTCGAATTTTCATCCATTTGAAATCAAATCACTGCATGTGTGCAGGGCTGTTGAATTTTTTCAAAATGACATTCTTGACTTCAAACCATAAAGATACCGGATCAGCAAAAGAAGAATGCGTTAACTGCGGATTTCCCTTTAAAATTTGCGCCGACCAGTAGCCCGCTAATTTGTTCTTATTTTCCTTGTTGGATGACTGCGCCTGCCGGATGACATGCGACGGAATCGCCAGTTTAATGGACTGCTGACCGATGGTGACCTCTTCAAAATCTTCCTCTTCAACTGCCTCCATCGGCATCGGCTGCTCTTCATAAGACTGTTGAGCCGTGTCCGCAGCGCGGACGCCTTGCGGAGGAGCAACATTACCCGGAGCGCTCACCGGAGGCGGGACAACGCTTGCCGAAGGTTTCGGCGGTACTGGAACCGCCTGAGGACGGACCGGTATCGGCTCTTCCTGGCGCACAGGTGCGGTATATGCCGGCATCTCTTCGGGTGCGGCCATTCTCGGTCTCATCGGCGCAGGCTCTTCCATGCGCGGCGGAGCCGGACTGACAGGCGGCTGCTCGGGCATCACCGG
>JAGOMJ010000005.1:39045-70633 GCA_017993615.1 Smithella sp.
CGGCATCTCTTCGGGTGCGGCCATTCTCGGTCTCATCGGCGCAGGCTCTTCCATGCGCGGCGGAGCCGGACTGACAGGCGGCTGCTCGGGCATCACCGGTCTGGGCCTGACCGGAGGCGCTTCATCCATGACAGGCGGCGCTGTCGGTCTGAGCGGCATCTCTTCAGGGGCAGCCATTCTCGGTCTCATCGGCGCCGGCTCTTCCATGCTCGGCAGAGCCGGGCTGACAGGCGGCTGTTCAGGTGGAGCCATTCTTGATCTTGGCGGCATCAGGTCTTCCATGCCCGGGTGAAGGGGGCGCCGCATCGGCGGCTGTTCGGGCATAACGGGTCTGGGCCTGACCGGAGGCGCTTCATCTATGACGGGCGGCGCTGTGGGTCTTGCCGGCGGTTGTTCCGGAGGAGCCATTCTCGGTCTCATCGGCGCCGGCTCTTCCATGCGCGGCGGCGCCGGCCGGACCGGCGCGGAAACAGCCGGTGTCTCTTTTTCGGGGAAAGCAGGTCGCGACGGTTTCGGTATTCTTTCCGGCTCCTGCTTGCGGGGAGCTTCTGCGGCAGGTTGTGCTTCCGCGGCAGGCGCTTTGCGTTTTTGAGCGGATGTCTTGCTTAATTTCTGGAAACGATCGGCGATTTGCTGGGCCACATCACCGGATATGGTCTGAAATTCATTCGTTTCACCCGCTTTTATGCACAACTTGCAGATTTTGTTGATCAGACGCGGCACGCCATGTTCGGAAAATTCCCAGATCACCGGGATGGCATCGTCGTCGAAAATTTTTCTGTCCGTGCCGGCGATTCTGAGCCGGGATTCGATATACGTTCTGACGGCTTCCGGAGAGGGTAGCTTTTCCAGATGACCGTATGTGCCGATACGTTGAAAGAGATTTGCCCGCTTGGGATGTTCCAGCGTTTTGGCGAATTCCATCTGGCCGACGAGCAGCAGAGTGAAAAGATTTCGTTCATCATCCTGCATATTGGTCAGAAGCCGCAGATCGTCAAGATTGGAAGGAGACAGAACGTTGGCTTCATCGATGACAATGACGATTTTCCTGCCCTGATCTGCCGTTTCAAACAGAAGACGGTTGAATATTTCAAGCAAATCGACCTTGTTTTTGACTTCGCACTGCTTTCCGGTAATCTGACCGATGATTTCCCGCAATAACTGAACAAACGAGAGCGCCGGATTGGTAATTAACGCCACTTTATATTTTTCAGGTTCCAGCGAGTCTATGATCACGCGAAGAGATAGCGTTTTTCCCAGGCCGACTTCGCCCACAATAACCGTAAGGCACTCGTTGCCTTCTTTGATGGCAAATAAAGTTTCGGAGATGACATTTTCCATGGATTCATGACAATCCACATACATGGAGGCATCGGGAACATTGTCGAAAGGTGGCTTAGTTAAATTCCAGTAATCACAATACATCTTTCTTCTCCTCGGTTTCGCCTTGTAAAAGCAAAAAAATTATTTTCAGCCAATAAAACACGCACCCATTTATTTGTCATCGCTTGGCTGCATGAAATCAACCTCGCTGCTCAAATACTCCAGGATATCTTCCAGCAGGAACCTTCTCATTCTTCCCAGTTTGTAACTTTTAATCTTGTTTTCATGAACCAGCTTCTGCAAAAAGCTGCGGCTGACCTGAAGCATCTGGCACACCTGGTTCGGCGCGATCATTCGCAAAAGCAACGAATCGCTGAATCGGTAATTCAGGGACAGTCTCCCTTCAGGCGTTACCTTGATATCCAAAGCGGGATCGCTTTTCTTGCCGCTGAGCAGTTCTTTGATGTATTCGGATTGCAGTAAAAGATCGGATTGCTCCTTGGTCATGGTGATGGCGATGACGGACGACGCATTGTCCACGAATTCTTCGACAATTTTTCGTTCGGGTATCTTGATTTCATGCTCCATCCCCACACTGCGGATTGTCAATTCAGGCGTCATGCTTTCTTTTGTTGTCCGGGCTGTATTCTCCGATAATCCCGCGTTGTTTTTAACGTCGACGCGGCTGACGGCAACTTCGGGGGCGGCCGTTTCACTGATGGCCGGTTGCGTAACCGTTACTTTTACTTCCGGTTGTGTGTATTCTCGACGCCTCTTTACAATGCAAATCTTTTCCATATGACTCCTGTGGTCTGGGATCGCTATAAATTATTCACGGAAATCCGTCTGCAAAACAGATTGATCCGGTACAATACAATCCATCAATAAAAAATCAGTTTCTCTCCTCTAATCAGTTCTCAGCCGGGAAAACATTTGCGGTCTATTACAATCAAAAAAAGCTTCACATTCCCAATCTTAGCTGGAAACTGTAGAATTTAAATTTAATTTAGTGCAATGTAGCTTATTTATTAAGTAAAATCAAGACAATTTTGTTCATCCATGTCGTTTCGGCATGCGTGTAGCCTGAGTTTCAAAAAAATCACCTATGAAAAAATATTTATTTTACGGTTAAGCGTTTTCGGCCCAGATGTATCGGATAAAATGTCGCCAGCAGACACAGGAAAATCGCCAGCGCGAAAGAAAGCACCGCCCACAGGATTTTCAGGGCCGTGAGATTTTTTCCGAGAACGTCCGCCATGAAAATGGTATAGACCGGTCCGGCCTCCAGGATGATCACAAGCGCAATCAGACCGAAGCTTAAAATCATAAAAAGCAGTCCCCCAAAACCCGTTACGATGTTGGCCGGATTTTCCGATTTGAAATCGGCGTAAACGGCTCCGAGTCCCGTGGCCAGTCCGACAATGGCGGGAACCAGAAAAAAAACGGTCAGGACGGACAACAGCATCATGAAATCCGAAACGTTGAGGAGAATGTTGGACGCGACCACCAGGCCTTCGGCCATCATCATCAGGGGGATATAATAGAGAAAAAATTTGATCCAGAGAAAATTGCCGATGCTTACCGGCGCGGATTGCACAATCCAGAACGCTTCGCTTTCCATGCTGACGGCCGGAAAGACAAACCGGGCCGCAACGGCGGCGAGAACAGCAGCGGCCAGCCCGATGTTCAAAAAAGAAAACACGTTCTGCAGATAAATGGTTTTAATCGGATAACTCTCCAGCGGCAGTACGGAAAAATTGTAGATGTAAATCACAATCAGCGCCGTCATCAGGAAAAGTTGCGGCCACTGGGAGGAATCCCTGAAAAATGTCCGGATTTCCTTGACGGCGAACGCTTTGGATTCACGCGGCAGGAAGTTCAGAAGCGTTTCCCAGGAGAATCCTTTGTACCGCAAAGGCGCAAACAGACGACGGGGTGTCATCTGCGATTTTGAAAATCCCGGAAAATACATGTTCCGGGCAAGCATACTGCTGATAAAAACGAGCATACAGGCAAAGGTGAACACCAGGCCCGCATTCAGAAGCGCCGTTGCGCGGTCGTTTTTCAAAGCGGCGAGGATGGCGTCGGTGATCCACGTTGTCGGCAGGACCGGTGAACTGGGCGTCTTCAGCGCATTCAGATAGAGGACCACCGATGCAAAACTGTCGGGATTGACCAGCTGTTCGGGCCGTGTGAAGCGCAGAACGAAAATCAGAACAATCATCATCAGCGCTCCCAGCAGAATCAGAATGGTTCTGATGCGTCCGGCAGGCAGAACTTTCGATCCGAACAACACCAGGATCCCGCTCAGGGCGGCGGCGATCAGACACATGAAAATCATGACGGTCGTAAAAATGGCGTAATAGAAGATGCCGGTGTGAAAAATGATCCCGTACGACAGGAAAACCGGAAGACTGAAGGCCAGAATCATCCAGGAACTGTCGAAAGCGCTGATGATCCAGCGCGAAAAAAAGATGTCGTTTGCGGATACCGGCAGAGAATGCAGAAGCGGCAAATCCTGACTCAGGTAAAGGTGCGAGAGGCAATTGATGATGTTGCTGAACAACAAAAGCATGAAGAAGGTCAAAATAATCATGGAGACAAACTTCATGGCCAGAATGTCTCCGAAATCCTGCACGCTGTGGAAATACAGCAGGACGCGGTAGAAAATCATGAAGATGCCCGCCCAGAACAAAAGACCGAGTCCGCCGAACATGACAAGGCGCGACCAGACATTTTTCCTGTTGCCGCGGGTCAGACTGTTGAGCGAAGACCGCACGCGCGGTCCGATCAGGGATAAAAGGGTCTTCATAGAAACGTGTTCTCTTTAATGATCGTCAGAAAGACTTCCTCAAGCCTCGCTTCGCCGAGTCGGGCGATCTGCTTTAATTCCTTGAGGCTGCCCTCGGCCAGCAGCGTGCCCTTGTGAATCAGCCCGATACGGTGGCAGAGATCTTCGGCAATACTCAACGTATGTGTGGAAACGAAAATGGTGGTTTGACTCGCCGCGAGGTCTTTCAGAATATCCTTCACCATGTGCACGGCTTCCGGATCCAGTCCGACCATCGGTTCATCGATGATGAGAATCTGCGGATCGTGTAAAAGCGCGGCGGCGATGATCAGCCGCTGCTTCATGCCGTGGGAGTAGGCTTCGATCAGTTCATCCGCCCAGGTCCACAAGGCGAATTGCTGCAGGAGGCGTTTGGCTTTTTCAGGGAAAAGACCGCGGCGGACGTTATACAGATTAGCGGAGAACTCCAGAAATTCCATGCCGGTCAGTTTTTCGTACAGAAAAGGTCTATCGGGAACAAAACCGATCATCCGTTTTCCTTCGACGGGATTTCGGGCCATGTCCACACCGCCGATCACAATACTGCCGGAAGTCGGCGCAAGAATGCCGCCCATCATGCGGATGGTTGTGGTTTTGCCGGCGCCGTTGGGACCGATAAAGCCGTAAATTTCCCCCCCGTTCACCGTCAGGCTGAGTTTGTCCACGGCGACGGTCGTTCCGTAATCCTTGGTCAGTTCGGATAATGTGATCATCTCGTTTGTGACAGCACCTCCAGGTTTGTTTTGCCGATCACCCCGATTAAGCGGATCTGCTGATCGGTTTCGCCGCGCAGCAGTCTGATATGCGTGACATCCGCGGGAATCTGGTTGAACACCGCGTCGGCGGTTATCCATCGGTTGATGTAAAGCACGCACCAGGCGTGATAATAAAATCGTCCTCTCAGATACACCAGACCGGCTTCAGACCGGGCCGGAATGCCGGCTGCCCGCAACAGGGCCACCGTCAGAACGGCATGTTCGTTACAGTCGCCGGATCGGTTTTTCAGAACCTCCAGGGCATTCGGCACCGACAGAGCCGGCTTTTTTTCGATATTCAGAAAAACCCAGTTGATGATTTTCCGTGCTTTGACAAAAGCGGAATCCTCCGGACGGACGATTTTCCCGATGAGCGCCTTGATTTGCGGATCATCGGATTGAATCAATGCGGCGGGTTTCAGAAATACGGCGATATCCGCAGGCCAACCGCCTGCAGGACCTTTATCCGCGGGATCTTCACGCGTGATGGTCAGAACGCCATCGTGATAATGCTGTCTATCGCCGTCGAGATGGAGCTGACGCTGCAGCGGCGGGGTAATCCCGCTGATCCTAATTTGCAGTTTGCGGAGTTTTTCCGGATCGGCGATGTCCACATTGGAGGGGATGGAAGCAATTTGCGTAAAATCCACGCCTGCGCTGCCGTCGATTTCCGCCAGCGCATTTTCCCGGCTTGTTTTTTCCATGGAAAGACCCAGCATGCCGGTTTCTTTTAACACCTGTCCGTCTTTGTCCAGCCATGCGCAGTGTTTGGCGCCCATAAAATCGGCGCAGTATTTTTTCAGAAGCAGGCGATTGCCCATGATCGGAATAATTTCATCGGCGTTGCGCGTGACGTTGATCGTCCGGACCGACATGCTTGACGGATCGAAAATGCTGAATCCGCGGGTTGTGCCCTTATCCATGCCGGCGTGAAAGGCCGCGTCGTAGATGTTGCCGCTGATATGCGGCAGGGCCTGAAGCGGCATTTCATTTTTTTGCTGACGGTTTGGGGCACCGGTGTAAAGGATCAGTTTGTTGTCGGCCACACGGCCGCGGATATGAAACTGAAAGAGACTGGAATTTAATTTGAAAGTGAAGGAGGAAAGGGTCATGTCCGCGTTTAGCTGTCCTTCAGTGGCGAGATTCAGCGCCTGCGGCATCCCCATGGTGCTGATTTCCATAAAAACATTTTCGTTGAAGGCAAATCCGTTTTCATTTTTCGTCAGCATCCGGTGGACAAATCCGATTTTCCGGTCGTTCTGGAAAATCGTCATCCAGATATCCTGCGGTTGTTGCGGCGGGACCATTTTTATCCCCGCGACCGGAGGCGTTTGCGTCTGAAAAAAATCAAGACGGATCAAAAGCAAAACGGCAAAGGCAATTGTGACCAGAATTCCGGCGGCCATTGGCCATTTAAACGGGCGCGTCATGCAAAAAACCTTAAAAAATAATAATCATTATCGATTAATATACAGGAGACACCGGAGCGATGCAATAACAAACATGGGAGGAAATCCAACATGTTTTTGTATAAAAATTAAAGATTTATTGACAAGCACGGTCAATTGATATATCAGAAAAACTCGTTTAACGACAAGACGTCTGACGGGAAATGCAGATCGTGATTGCCGGTTATGTGGATGTGATATTAAAAGCTTGTTTTTATTCGGAAAAGATAAGTATTTATGAAGCATGACAGTATTATCGCCGCTGAAGGATATCCTTTTGTAGTTTTTTCCCTGATTGTCACAGTTTTTGTCGCCTTTCTGGGCGGTAACTGGTGGTTGATCCTCTTTTTCGCTCTTGTGACGGTTTTCATCCTCTGTTTTTTCCGCAATCCGGAGCGGTCTTTTCCGGAAGACGAAAAGGTTTTAATCAGTCCCGCCGACGGTAAAATCATCAAAATCGAAGAGGTGGACGTCAACGGCACCCTCTCGGGGAAATTCAAAAAAATCAGCATTTTTATGAATGTTTTCAATGCGCACGTCAACCGGGCTCCCTATGACGGCAAAATTGAAGCCGTTCATTATCATCCCGGGAAATTCTTTTCCGCGAATCTGGATAAAGCGTCGGAAGACAACGAGCGCAATGAAATTCTGATCCGCACGCCGGACAACCGCGCGGTCTGGGCGGTCCAGATTGCCGGTCTGATCGCGCGGCGTATCGTCTGCTGGGTGACGCCGGGGATGCCTATCCGCAAGGGGGAGCGCATCGGCATCATTTGTTTCGGATCGCGGGTGGAGGTCTATCTTCCCGTGGATTCCGCCATATCGGTCAAATTGCAAGATAAAGTCAAGGCGGGCCAAACGGTTTTAGGATATTTATCATGAACGTGGAAAATGCAGCGCGGAAAATCCGTATGAAAAAGGGCATCTACCTGTTGCCCAATTTATTCACCTCGGCCAGCCTTTTTTGCGGATTCTACTCCGCCATCGCATCGTTCAAGGAACATTTTGTCACGGCGGCAATCGCTATTCTGGTCTCCGTCATCTTCGACGGGCTCGACGGCCGTGTCGCCCGGCTGACCAACACCACCAGCAAATTCGGCGCCGAATACGATTCCCTGGCGGATGTCATCTCCTTCGGCATAGCGCCGGCCCTTCTGGCCTACAGCTGGTCGCTTTCCGTTTACGGCAAGTGGGGCTGGGTGGTCGCATTTCTGTTTGTGCTGTGCGGCGCTTTGAGACTCGCGCGGTACAACATTCAAATAGGCATCATCGAAAGCAAGGTCTTCAACGGCCTGCCCATTCCTGCCGCGGCGTCGGTCATTGCGACCACCGTGATCTTCTTCGACTATGTCGGCGCGGAAGGAAAATTCCACAATATCTTCATCATGGTCTTTGTCATCATGATCTCTTTACTGATGGTCAGCAGCGTCAAGTATTACAGTTTTAAAGACATGTCTCTGCTGGTCCGCAAACCCTTCACGATTTTCTTCTGGTCAACCGTTCTGCTCATCATCATTGTCGCGGAACCGGAGATAATGTTTTTCGTCATCATCCTGGGATACGCCCTGTCGGGGCCCGTCTGGTGGCTGATCAAGTTTGGCTTCGGCAAACCGAAGGCCGTCCCGGAAAACAAAAACAATGCAGCGAATGGAAAACCGTAAGGGCATCATCTTTAAAAAACTATTTTTAAACCGGATATGAGAATTACAGGAGGAAAAGCCAGGGGAAAGATGTTGCTTTTCCCTTCGGGATCAAAGGAAAGGCCGACCACCGATTTTTTACGGGAAGCGCTTTTCAATTTGACCGGTTCTTTGAACGAAAAAACATTTCTTGATCTTTTTGCCGGATCGGGCAGTGTCGGCCTGGAGGCCGCCAGCCGCGAAGCGCGCCAGATCGTTCTGGTGGAGAACAATCAAAAACTTGCCGGCGTGATCAGAAAGAATATTCCGAACGGCTTGCAGGACGGACGGTTGACCATCATGGCAACCGATGTGGCATTTGCCCTTCGCGATCTTTTTAGAAAACAGTGTTCGTTCGACATCATTTTTGCCGATCCGCCGTATCACCGCGGTCTGGTCGCCGTGACCCTGGAGCTGTTGGGCAAATACCCGGTCCTGGCGAAAGGCGGTATCCTGGTGATGCAGCATTCCGTGAAAGAACCGATACCGGAAACGGTCTTAGGAATTTTTCACCGGACCGATCAGAGAAAATACGGCGAAAACGCCTTAACTTTTTTTAAAATGGAGAGAGAATAATGCAGGAAGATTTTACAAAAAGAATAGCGATATACCCGGGGTCCTTCGATCCCATCACCAACGGACATGTGGATATCATCAAAAGAGGGAAACGGATGTTCGATGAGATCATCGTTTTGATCGCTTACAATCCCAATAAAGTCTATCTGTTCAACATTGAAGAACGAATGGAAATGATCCGCGAAATATTCGGGGAGACACCGGGCATCCGCGTGGATTGCTACTCCGGTTTGCTGGTCGATTATCTCAAAATGTCGGGGGCCAACATCATTCTGCGCGGCATGCGGGCGTTGTCCGATTTCGAATATGAATTTCAGATGGCGTTGATGAACCGACGCCAGACCAAACACATTGAAACCGTCTTTCTGATGAGCGGCTTTAAATGGTTTTTTACCAGTTCCAAACTGATCAAGGAAGTGGCGAGTCTGGGCGGGTCCGTCAAGGGACTGGTTCCGGACAATGTCTATCAGCGATTAACGGAAAAATACAATACCAGGGGGTAAGTTGTGCGATTATCAGCGAGAGTAGGCAGAATCAGTCCGTCGGAAACCTTGGCGATCACGGCCAAAGTGAATGCTTTACGGGCTCAGGGAAGAGACGTCATCGGTTTCGGCGCCGGTGAACCGGATTTCGATACCCCCGATAATATCAAAGATGCGGCGATCAAGGCGATTCAGAGCGGATTCACCAAATACACGCCGGTGGGCGGAACGGATGAACTCAAGGACGCCATCATCAACAAGCTCAAACGCGACAACCGTCTGGAATACAAACGCTCCCAGATCGTCGTTTCCTGCGGAGCCAAACACACCTTATACAATCTCGCGCAGATTTATTTTGACGCCGGCGACGAGGTCATCATTCCCGCGCCGTACTGGGTGTCCTATCCGGACATTGTCACCCTCGCGGACGGCACGCCGGTCATCGTCAAAACCGAAGAGAAGGATGCCTTTAAAATGAAGCCGGAACAGCTGGCGGCGTCCATCACCGCCCGCACACGGGCGCTGATTCTCAACAGTCCGTCCAACCCCACGGGAGCGGCGTATTCTCCCGACGAACTCAAGGCGATTGCGCAGGTTCTCCTCGACAAGGATATTCTGATCATCACCGACGATATTTACGAAAAAATCTTCTACGCCGGATTTCCGTTTGCCAACATCGCCAACGTCGAGCCGAAATTGAAAGACAGGGTGGTTGTCGTCAACGGCGTGTCGAAAACCTATGCCATGACGGGATGGCGCATCGGTTACGCCGCGGCGGCGGAAGAAATCGCCTCCGCGATCAGCAAAATTCAAAGCCAGAACACATCCAATCCCACATCGATTGCCCAGAAAGCGGCGGTGGAAGCGCTGTCCTGCGATCAGACGATGGTGGGCGATATGGCGGCTGAATTTAAAAAACGCAGGGACTACATTGTCGCGGCCCTCAACGAAATTCCCGGCATCAGCTGTTTCTCGCCGGAAGGCGCCTTTTATGTTTTCCCCAACGTGTCCGGCATCTACGGACGTTCTTGCGGCGGCAAGGTCATAAACGGTTCGGCCGATTTTATTGACTATCTGCTGGATGAAGCCAATGTGGCGGGCGTGCCCGGAGCGGCATTCGGCAGCGACAGCCACATCCGTTTATCCTATGCCACCTCCCTGAAAAACATCGAGGAAGGCATCAGGCGGATCAGGGAAGCGGTTTCCAAACTCACCTAATTAGGAGCACAAATCAATGGGCGGCATCTTTGGAGTTGTATCATCGGCAAATTGCATCAAAACGCTTTTTTACGGGACCGATTACCATTCGCATCTGGGAACGGAACACGCGGGCATGGCGGTGCTCGGGCCCCAGGGATTTTACAAGACCGTGCACAGCGTGTCCCAGGTTCAGTTCAAATCCCGTTTTATCGATGAATATAAAAAAATGGACGGATTCTTCGGCATCGGGGCCATTGATGACGATACGCCTCAGCCGCTGATTTTCCGTTCGCGGTTCGGCGTCTATGCGGTGGCCGCGGTGGGACTGATCAACAACAAAAATCAACTGGTCAATGAGCTGCTCAAGGAAGGCGCCAACTTCGGAGAAAGGGCCGGCGGAGACATCAATAATGCGGAAGTCGTTTCCTGTCTCATCAATCGCGGCGACAACATCGTCGAGGGCATTGCCTCCATGCGCGCCGTGATCGAAGGATCCATCTGCGCCGTGGTGATGACCTCGGAAGGCATTTATGCCGCCCGCGACAAATTCGGACGATTCCCGCTGGCCATCGGCAAAAGCAAAAATCCGCAGGATCAATCCTACGTGGTGGCCACCGAAGCCAGCTCGTTTGAAAATCTCGGCTATGAACTGACGCAGTTCCTCGGCCCCGGCGAGATTGTTCTTCTGACCACCGACGGCGTTAAGCCGGTCAAACCGGCGGGCACCGAGAAAAAAATATGTTCGTTCCTCTGGATCTATACCGGCTATCCATCCTCCTCGTACGAAGGCATCAGTGTGGAAGGCGCCCGGGAGCGGTGCGGCGCCTATCTGGCCAAACGCGACAATATCCAGGCGGACTTTGTCTCCGGCGTCCCCGATTCCGGTGTCGGACACGCCCTGGGGTACGCGATGGCGTCGGGCATTCCCTACCGGCGGGCGCTGGTCAAATACACGCCCGGTTACGGACGAAGCTACACGCCGCCTGCGCAGGAAATCAGAGACCTGGTGGCCACCATGAAACTTTGCGCCGTGCGGGAAGTGATCAACGGCAACCGGATCATCATCTGCGACGACTCCATCGTGCGGGGCACGCAACTGAAGAATCTGACCATTAAAAAATTATGGGACAATGGCGCGAAGGAAATCCATGTGCGTCCGGCCTGTCCGCCGCTGATGTTCCCCTGTATCTATACCTCCTCGACGCGGACAACCGGTGAACTGGCCTGCCGCAAGGCCATTCGCGCGCTGGAAGGAAAAGAAATCGAACATCCGTCAGAGTATCTGGATCATCACTCTGAGAAACACGCGAAAATGATCGATTGGATTCGCCGGGATCTGAACGTGACCTCCTTGAAATATCTGGCCATTGACGATATGATCGCGGCCATCGGACTTCCGGCGGACCAGTTGTGCCTGCACTGCTGGCTGGGCAAATAAGCGTTTGATGACGGCCTCGTTTCCGCATCGTGACGGACGGTTTACCGGATCAATTCAAATGTCGTCATTGACTTCCGATTCAATCAATGGAAAAATGGCAACTGTGGAACATTCATCGTTTATCAGAAGGAAAAAAACAAAACAGATTCATCTCGGGGGCGTGGCAATCGGCGGCGATGCTCCGGTGATTGTTCAGTCCATGACCAACACCGACACGAGGAATGTCGAGGCGACCGTCCGACAGATTAAAGCCCTCGAAAAAGCCGGGTGCGAAATCGTTCGGATTGCGCTGCCGGACGACAAAGCCGCAGCCTCCGTTTCCGCCATCAAGAAAAGAATCCGGATTCCGCTGATTGCGGACATCCATTTTCATGACCGCCTGGCCCTGGAAGCGATCAGGCAGGGCGTAGACGGAATCCGGATTAATCCCGGCAATATTGCGCCGGGCAAAATGGGCGCCATCATCCGGCTGGCCCGGGAACGCCGGGTGGTTATCCGGATCGGCATCAACTCCGGATCGCTGCAGAAAGACCTGCTGAAAAAATACGGCGGCGCCACGCCGGAGGCTCTGGTGGAAAGCGCCGTGCGCAATTTGGAACTGTTTGAGGACCGCGGATTCGATCTGATCAAATTATCGCTGAAATCTTCCGACGTTCCCGCCACGATCGAAGCATACCGGGCCATTGCCGCCCGGACGGATTACCCGTTGCATCTGGGCGTCACGGAGGCCGGCTCGCTCATCGGGGCTGCGATCAAATCTTCGCTGGGCATCGGGACGCTGCTGTACGAGGGTATCGGCGACACCCTCCGGGTGTCGGTCACCGGCGATCCGGTTTCGGAGATGGGGCTGGCGTACGGCATTTTACGCGCGCTGGGCATCCGCCGTGTCGGCGTGGACATTGTTTCCTGCCCGACCTGCGGCCGGTGCGAAATCGATCTTCCGAGCCTCACGCGCCGCATCGAAAAAGCCCTGGCCGGCCGGAAGGACTATTTAAAAGTGGCCCTGATGGGCTGCGTCGTCAACGGTCCGGGCGAAGCGGCGGACGCCGATATCGGTCTGGCCGGGGGAAAAGGGCAGGGGCTCCTTTTCAAAAAAGGAAAAGCTTATAAAAAAGTCAGAGAAAAAGATTTTGTGAATATTTTACTCGAAGAAATCGATACGATCATTGAAGAAAGGAAAAAGGATTAATGCGTTATTCAGAAATGTTTTTACCGACCGTCCGGGAAGTGCCTTCCGATGCGGAAATCATCAGTCACCAGTTGATGATCCGGGCGGGATTGATCCGCAAACTGACCAGCGGCATCTATTCCTACCTTCCGCTGGGGTACCGGGTGATCAGAAAACTGGAGCAGATCATCCGCGAGGAGATGAACCGGGCGGGCGCGCAGGAAGTGCATCTGCCCATGGTTCAACCGGCGGAAATCTGGCAGGAATCGGGGCGGTGGACTTATTACGGCAAGGAACTTCTGAGACTCCGCGACCGGCATGATCATGAATATTGTCTGGGGCCGACGCATGAAGAAGTCATTACGGGCCTGGTGCGCAACGACGTGAAAACCTACCGTCAACTGCCGCTCAACCTGTATCAGATCCAGACCAAATTCCGCGACGAAGTCCGTCCGCGGTTCGGCGTGATGCGCTGCCGCGAGTTCGGCATGAAAGACGCCTACAGTTTTGATGTCGATGAAGAGGGCGCCGAGAAAAGTTACGAAAAAATGTTTGCTGCGTATAACAATATTTTCCGGCGCTGCGGTCTGCAATTCCGGCCGGTGGAAGCGGATTCCGGAAGCATCGGCGGCAAGTATTCCCACGAGTTCATGGTCATGGCCGACTCCGGAGAAGACGCGATGGTGTTTTGCGAAAAATGCGCCTACGCGGCGAATCTGGAAAAGGCCGAAGTGGCCTGTCCCGAGAAAAAAATCATCTTTGAAGACGACTGGCTGCCCCTGGAGGACGTGGATACGCCGGATGTCCGCACCATCGAGGAAGTCAGTGCCTTCTTGAAAGTCACGCCGCAGAACATCGTCAAAACGCTGATCTTCAATGCCGACGGCAAACCCTGCGCCGTGCTGATCCGCGGAGATCACGAGGTCAACGAGGTCAAGGTTAAAAATTATCTCGCCGCGGCCGAACTGGAACTGGCCTCCGACGACATGATCCGGGAAGTCACCGGGGCGCCGCGCGGTTTCGCCGGTCCCGTCAATATCAAAGCCCCGATTCTTGTCGATTATTCGGTGATCGATATGGTGAATTTTGTCACGGGAGGCAACCGGCAGGATGGCCATCTGAAAAACGTGAATGTCGGCAGGGATTTCAAAGTCGAAGCGTTCACGGACCTGAGAATTGTCAACGCCGGCGATCCCTGTCCGCGCTGCGGACAGCCCATCAAAACGGCGCGCGGCATTGAAGTCGGCCATGTGTTTAAGCTCGGCACCAAATACAGCAAGGCCATGAAGGCGGTTTATCTGGGCAAAGACGGCCAGGAAAAAATCATGATCATGGGCTGTTACGGCATCGGAATCGGCAGAACCGTTGCCGCCGGTATCGAGCAGAATCACGACGATAACGGCATCATCTGGCCGATGCCGCTGGCGCCCTACCAGGTCATCATCACCCCCGTGAATATCAACGAGATCACGATCCGGGAGACCGCCGAATATCTCTATAATGCCATGATCACGGAAGGCGTGGAGGTTTTGTACGACGACCGGGATGAGCGGGCCGGCGTCAAATTCAAGGACGCCGATCTGATCGGTATTCCGCTGCGGGTAACCGTCGGCCACAAAAATCTTCAGGACGGCAACGTTGAACTGAAGATCAGAAAAACAGGCGCCAATGAATTGTGCCCGCTGCAGGACATCGTCGGCAGGGTCCGGGAGATCATCCGGCAGGAATTGAATCCGGATATCGCCTAGCCGCGAAACGAGAGGGTTGAAGAGTTCATGCTTCGGATCAACGACATTATTGAAAAAGCTCAGACCTATCTTCCGGCGGAAGATCTGGAAATGATCGAGAAGGCCTATATTTATTCGGCATCCGTTCATCAGGGGCAGGTCCGGTTGTCCGGCGAGCCCTATCTGACGCATCCGATGGAAGTCGCCGGAATCCTGACGGACATGAAAATGGATGCCGCAACCATCATCAGCGGCCTGCTGCATGACACCATTGAAGACACCCTGACTACGGCGGATCAACTGGAGCACGAATTCGGAAAAGACGTCTCCTTTCTGGTCGGCGGGCTGACCAAGTTGAGCCGCATTTCCTTCGGGTCGCAGGAGGAGCGGCAATCGGAAAACTTCCGCAAAATGATTCTCGCCATGTCGTCGGATATCCGCATTCTGATGGTGCGCCTCGCCGACCGGATTCACAACATGAGAACGCTGCAGTATCACCCCAAGGAAAAAAGGATCTACATCGCGCGCGAAACCATGGATATTTACGCGCCGCTGGCCAACCGGCTGGGCATCAACTCCATGCGGATGGAGCTGGAAGATCTTGCCTTCCAGTACATCGCACCGGACGCCTATAACGACCTGACCGCCAAGATCGTCAAATCGAATGAGGCCCGCAACCGCTACACCGAGGAAGTCAAAAATATCATTCAGCAGGAAATGGAGAAATATTCCGTTGCCTGCAAAGTGGAGGGGCGGGCCAAGCACCTCTACAGCATTTACAAAAAAATGCATGAACAGCACATCAATTTCGACGAGGTTTACGATCTGATCGCCTTCAGGATCATTCTCGATGCGGACAAGGAAAAATCCTGTTATGAAGTGCTGAGCATCGTGCACGCGCTGTGGAAGCCGGTTCCGGGACGGTTCAAGGATTACATCGCCATGCCCAAGGCCAACAATTACCAGTCGCTGCATACCACGGTCATCGGGCCCTACGGCGAGCGGGTGGAAATTCAGATCAGAACCCGGAACATGCACGAATGGGCCGAAAAAGGAATCGCCGCACATTGGCGCTACAAGGAAGGCGGATCCTACAAGGACAACGAAGAAGACCAGATCCGGAAACTCCGCGAAGTGCTGGAGATCCAGCAGGACATCAAAAATCCGAAAGAATTCATGTCCGATCTGAAACTGGCTCTCTTTCCGGAGGAAGTCTACGTATTTACGCCGCACGGCGACGTCAAGTCCTTTCCCAAGGGCGCCACGCCCATCGATTTCGCCTACAGCATACACACCGACGTCGGCAATCAGTGTATCGGCGCCAAGGTCAACCGCAGCATCGTGCCGCTGCGCTACAAGCTGCAAAACGGCGATCGCGTGGAAATCATCACGCAGGCGGGACACCATCCCAGCAAGGACTGGCTCAAAAATGTCGTGACCACCCGGGCCATCACCAAGATCCGCAATTACATTAACCTGGAAGAAAAGAAAAACAGCATAGTTCTGGGACGGGAGCTGCTGGAAAAGGAATTCAAGCGGCATAATCTGAAATTTTCCGGCATTGTCAAATCGGACGACATTAAAAAAATCTTTTCCGCGTTTTCGGTGAATCAGCTGGACGATCTGTTGTTCCAGGTCGGGCTGGGGAGAATTTCCGCCAAACGGGTCGCCCATTATTTCATCGCCGGCGAAGAAGTCGAAGCGGCAGAACCCGCCCGGGAAAAAATTAAAAAGAAAAAAGCGGCATCGCCTTCCATGGGCGTTTCGCTGATCGGCATTGACGACCCTGACGACATCATGGTGAATTTTGCCAAATGCTGCAATCCGATTCCCGGCGATGATATTTCCGGTTACATCTCGCGCGGCCGCGGCGTGATCGTCCATACCAGCAATTGCCCCTATATTAAACGAATGGATCAGGAGCGGATCGTCGACGTGCAGTGGAGTTCCCGCGAAGAGCACACCTATCCCGTGAACATCAAAGTCGTCTGTGACGATATTAAAGGCATCCTGACGGAAGTCAGCTCCATCATTTCATCGTTCGACGTCAATATCAGCTATGCCGAAATCGAAACCGTCAACATGATCGCCACCTGTAAATTTATCATCGACATCAGCAATCTGCCGCAGTTGAACCAAATCATGTCCGCCATCAGGCAGTTGAAGTTTGTCAAGGCCGTGGAATGGCTGCATCATTTTTAAATCATATTGACAAAAAAAATCACTCTGTTATAAACAGGCCCGACTAAAAAAAAGAGAGAAGACGATGTTTCATACAAAGAAAATTCTAGTGCTCATCACGTTTGCCGTTCTGGCCTGTTTTGGCTGGGGCGCTGCGGAGCTTATTGCCGCGGAGAAAAAATACATCATTCTGATCGATCCGGCCCATGGCGGAAAAGATCGGGGGCTGAAACTCAATGACGACGTTTCCGAAAAAGATGTTACCCTGGCGGTGGCGCTGCAGATCAAAAAGGAACTTGCGCAGGAACCCAACCTCCAAATCATCCTGACCCGGGAGACGGACAAAACCCTGGATCGGGAAGCCAGACAAAAAATGATCAAAACCCTCAACCCGGACATGGTGCTGAATCTTCACGTCAACGGCGGATTCGGCAAGGAAGCCTCCGGATATGAAATCTATTATCCGTCCTGCGGCGCCGACGATCCGGCCTCAATGCGGAAGACCGACAAAACCAAACCGCAAAGCCAGTGTCAGAACAATTCTTTAAAAATGGCCAAGCTGATTTCGGATAATTTCAACGCGCTCTTTCCGCGCAAGGCCAGAGGCCTGCGCATGGCCGATTTGTCCGTCACCGAGGGGGTGCTGGTGCCGGCCGTGGCGGTGGAAATGGGCTTTGCCACAAATGCCGTTGACCAGAAAAATCTGATGTCCAAAAAAACGCAGGCTGAAATGGGCAAGGCGCTGGCCGTCAGCATCAAAGCATTTTCCAGGTGAGTTGTGACCGAAAGAAAATCAGGCCGCCGGTTCGATGAACTGAGGCCGATAAAACTGATCAAGAATTATCTCAATACCGCCGCCGGTTCCGTGATGGTGGAATTCGGCAACACGAAAGTGCTCTGCGCCGCGTCGATCGACGAAAAAACGGCGCCCTTTCTGAGGAATACGGGCCGGGGCTGGGTGACCGCGGAATATTCCATGCTGCCGATGTCCACGCAGACGCGCACAGCAAGGGAATCCGTCCGGGGAAAAATCCAGGGACGCACCCAGGAAATTCAGCGTATGATCGGCCGATCGCTGCGCGCCGTGACGGACCTGAGCGCCTTCGGCGAAAAAACGATTTATCTGGATTGCGATGTCATTCAGGCGGACGGAGGAACCCGGACAGCGTCGGTCACGGGCGCGTTTGTCGCCTTGGTGGGCCTGTTTGATCAATTGAAACGAGACGGCGTGGTGCAGAACATTCCCGTGCGCGATTATCTGTCGGCCGTCAGTGTCGGGATCATCGATCAGCAGGTGATGTTGGATCTGGAATATGAAGAAGATTCCCGCGCGGACGTGGATATGAATTTTGTCATGACCGGTTCGGGGCATTTCATCGAAGTGCAGGGCACTGCGGAGAAAATCCCGTTCAGCCGGGAACAAATGACACAGATGACAGACGTGGCCGAGCGCGGCATCCGGCAGATCATCGAACGGCAGAAAGAACTTGTGGGTGACCTGATCGGATGAAAATCGTTTTTGCTTCCGGCAATCTTGGCAAGGTCCGGGAAATCCGGGAAATGCTTTCCTGCATCAACATCGAGCTTGTCTCCCTGAAAGATTATCCCGATATCCCGGAAATCGTCGAAGACGGAAAAACCTTCCTGGAAAACGCCCTGAAAAAAGCCAGAACCGTTTCCGAACGGACAGCACAGGCCGTTCTGGCCGACGATTCGGGACTGCAGGTGGACGCGCTGGGCGGCGAGCCGGGAATTTATTCGGCGCGTTATGCCGGAGAAGGGGCCTCGGACGACGACAACATCAATCTGCTTTTGGAAAAACTCAAAGAGGTTCCGCCGGAAAAAAGAACCGCTTCCTTTTGCTGCGTTCTTGTATTATACAACACCGACGGCACCTACGAATCTTTTGAATCCCGGTGGCCGGGCCGGATCATTGACGACCGCCGCGGCGACAACGGTTTCGGCTACGACCCGGTTTTTTACGTGCCGGAACTGAACAAAACCGCCGCGGAACTGCCGCCGGAAATCAAAAACAGAATCAGTCACCGGGGACAATCCTTCTTGAAACTGAAACAGTCCCTCGGACGGAAAATGAAAAAATAAAACCGGGGCGTAGCGCAGCCTGGTAGCGCGCCTGCTTTGGGAGCAGGATGTCGAGTGTTCAAATCACTCCGCCCCGACCATTCAAAACTCCGGCGGTGTAAAATCTTTTTTAATTTATTTTGCACAGTCCGCTCGGGCAACGCCTGCGGCCGGCCGTTGCATCATCCTGAAAAATGAAACGTTGCAAAACGCATATCATGTCGCATGGAAAAGCGTAAAAATAATTGATTGGAAAATAATCCAATATGGATTAAGATACGCGCCATATTCATAAAAACTTTTTGAAAAGCTGTTTCACGAAAGCTCAAAAACATGGGGGAGGGTTTGCAATGGAGCGTTTCAGAAAATTATGCGTGATCATTTTAAGTTTGAGTTTTATTTTCAGTGTTGCCGCCTGCGATAATTTTTCAAAATTCAAGGAAAAAATGTTAAGCGAGGAGATCATCTCCTTTCCCGTGAAGCAGGGAAACAGCTGGGGCTTTATCGACACGACGGGCAAATTCGTCATCCAACCCCAGTTTGACGGAGCGGGGCGTTTTTCCGACGGATTCGCCGCCGTGAAAATCGGCGACCGGTGGGGATTCATCGACAAGACCGGGGAATACGCCATCAATCCGCAGTTTGATGTCGCTTTTCTGTTCCATGACGGACTGGCATCCGTCGGCCTGGGCGGCGGCAAGGTCAAGGTCGGATTCATCAACAAACAGGGCAAGTATGTCATCAATCCGCAATTTGATGATGCCGGGTGGTTTTCAGAAGGCCTTACTGCGGTGGGAAAAATCGACGGGCAGAAAGTCAAGGCCAAGGTCGGGTTCATCGACAAAAGCGGGAAATACATCATCAAGCCCCGGTTTGAAGATGCGGGCTGGTTTTCGGAAGGCCTCGCGGCAGTCAAAATCGACGGCAAATACGGCTATATCGACAAAACCGGCAAATTCATCATCGAACCGCAGTATGATCTTGCTTTTTGGTTTTCCGAAGGAATGGCTACGGTCAAAAACGGAAATAAATACGGCTATATCGACAAAACCGGCAAATTCATCATCGAACCGCAGTATGATTTCGCTTTCTGGTTTTCCGAAGGCCTGGCCTCGGTGAAGAGCAAGGGGAAGTACGGTTTCATCGACAAAAGCGGCCGGTACGTCATCGAGCCGCAGTTCGATATCGCGTTTTGGTATGAAAACGGTTTGGCGCCGGTCGGCATCGGACGCGGCAAGGTCAAGGTCGGGTTCATCAACAAACAGGGCAAGTACGCCATCAATCCCCAGTTTGACGGTGTGAATGTTTTCTAAAGTCGGGGAGAAAAACTAAAAAAAGAAAGGGATTGCTTCCGCACACAGATCGAATTGTTTGCTTTGTCGCCGGCGATAACGCCGGCGGCGAGGCGCGAGCGCTCTTTCCATGCGGCCCCCATAACCATGTCCGGCACACTCTATCCGTTTAAAGTCAATGACAGCCTCTGGATACTGGGCAACGGCTATTTTCATCTTTATCTGCTGAAGGGCGCCAAACAATGCGCGCTGGTGGAGACCGGCATATCCGCGACGGCGGACCTGGTGCTTTCGCAGCTTGAGGCGCTGGATGTCCGGCCGGATTATCTTGTCGTTACACATCCGCACAGCGATCACATCACCGGACTGGACCATCTGCGCGGGGCGTTTCCCGGCGCTGTTGTTATGATTGCGGCGGGCGCCGCATCGTTTGTCGCGCATCCGAAAGCCGCGCCGGCAATTATTGCCGAAGACCGGCACATGTTCCGGGCGCTGGCGGCCCGCGGCCTGTTCAGCCAAACCGCCGTCGTCACAATGCCGCCTTCGCTTTCCGGATGCAGAATCCTTACCGACGGGGAAGCCCTTGATCTGGGCGGGATGTCCGTGAACTTTCTTTCTGTCAAAGGCCATTCCCCGGGAAACCTGCTCGCCTGGATTGCCGGCACAAAAACCCTTCTGGTATCGGACAGCCTGGGCAACCATTATCCCGGACGCGGCTTTTTCCCGACGTTTTTTACCGGTTATAACGATTACATGGCAACCATCGATCGTCTGGAGAGCTTCCGGCCGAAAAGAATGGGGCTTGCGCACAACGGATTTTTTTCCACATCCGGAGCGATTGCAGACATATTTTGTTTATCGCGAAAGTCCGCACAGGATGTCCGCCGATACATCGAGGATTGCGCGATGGATGATGAAGACCTCGCCCGCAGCCTTTTCGGATTTTACTATACGGACGAACTGGCCGTTTATTCTCCGGACAATATTTTAAACTGCTGCCGATTGCTGGTTCGCCGTGTCAGAGAATTACACACGGCGTAGCCGGCCCATCCGCCATAGATTATTTTGAGTCGACACCCGTTATTCGGTTCAGCCGCCGCTACACATGGAGCAGCGCCTCCACCTCTCCGCGAATTTTGTTGAGCGTCTTTACAGAGGCGGCCTCGAAGCGCAGAACAATCACCGGCTGCGTATTGGAAGAGCGCACCAGCGCCCAGCCGTTTTCAAACGGAATCCGGATGCCGTCGATGTCCACAATGCCGGGCGTATTTTTGAAATGCTGTTTGATGCCCTCGACCACCTTTGCTTTTTTGCTGTCCGTGCAATCCACTCTGATTTCCGGCGTGGCGAATGTTTTCGGCACATCGGCAAAGAGACCGCTGAGTTTTTTGCCCGTCCGGGACAGAATTTCCAGCAGGCGCAGCGCGGCATAGATCCCGTCGTCGTATCCGAAATAACGGTCGGCGAAAAAGAAATGGCCGCTCATCTCTCCGCCCAGCACCGCTTTGACCTCTTTCATTTTCGCCTTGATCAGAGAATGTCCCGCCTTCCACATGATGGCCTTTCCGGAATGCTTTTCGATATCGTCAAAAAGAACCTGTGAACACTTGACCTCTCCGATAATCGCAGCGCGGGGATGATTCTTCAGAATATGCCGGGCGAACAGCAGCAGCAGTTTGTCGCCCCAGATAATCTCGCCCTTGTCGTTGACGACGCCCAGACGATCCGCGTCGCCGTCGAACGAAATGCCCAGATCCGCCTTGTTTTTGCGCACCAGCCGGATCAGATCGGTCAGGTTTTCCTCCACCGTCGGATCCGGAAAATGATTGGGAAACGTTCCGTCCGGTTCGCAGTGTACGGGAATCACTTCGCAGCCGAACCGTTTGAGCAGCGGCACAGCGAAATATCCGCCGACGCCGTTTCCGCCGTCCACCACCACCTTGATCCTTCGTTGAATTTTAATGCGTTTGAAAAGATAATTTTCGTACTCTTTGGCAATATCCTTTTCCCGGCAGCGCCCGGCGCCTTTCGCATAGCGGCCGCTTTCCATGATTTTGCGCAGGTCCTGGATCTGCGGCCCGAAAATCGTGCTGTGGCCGATGCAGATTTTGAAGCCGTTGAATTCCGGCGGATTATGGCTGCCCGTGATCATCACGCCGCCGCCGACGCGCAGGTGACGGATGGAAAAATAAAGCATGGGCGTGGCACACATGCCGATATCGATCACATGAATGCCGGCGGCGTTGAGGCCGCGGCTCAGAAACCGATGATAGCTCTCGGAGCTCAGGCGGCAGTCGCGTCCGACGGTCATGTTCCTGATTCTTTTCGCCCTGGCGTACGTGCCGATGGCGCGTCCCAGATGGAACACAAAATCTTCGTTTAAGTCCTTATCGACAACACCGCGCACATCGTATTCTCGGAAAACATGGGGATTCATGAAACGGTCAACTCCTTTGGTAAATTATAATTTGAATTTCAGCGTCAGCTCGTAAACCCCGCTGTCAATTTTCTTCTTGATATCGAAACCGCCCTTTTCAAATACATGCAGCATCGGCTTGTTCTCGACGAGGACTTCCGCGGTGAACCCGAGCAAGCCCTGCCGTTTGGCCAGATACGTCAGGTATTTGAGCAACTCGAATCCGATGCCGTTGTTCTGCTCGCTGTCGCGCACAGCGAAAGCGACTTCGGCGGTATGCGTGGCGTCGTCGATTCCGTATTGGCCGACGGCGGAGATATACGAATTATCGACATCGCCTTTGATCGCCACCAGCACAATCTGTTTGGTGTAATCGATAATGACGAAATTCTGCAGCCGCTCATGCGGCATATCCTTGCGCGTCGAAATAAAACGCCGTTCGATGCTTTTATCCGACAGCGAATAAAAGAAATCCTTCAAAAGACTCTCGTCGCTGATTTTAACCGGTCTGATGAAAACCTGCAGGCCGGTCTTGGTGGTGAGATACGTCTCCAGGTCCTCGGGATATTCGCCGCGCTTGCCGGGAATAAACGCCTGGTCCTTGAAAATCAGGCCGCGTTTTTTCGCCTCATCGATCAGCCACGGCCGGAATTTCGGATGGGCGATGGCAATCAGCGACATGGCGCGTTCGCGGATATTTTTGCCGTGCAGATAGGCGATGCCGTATTCGGTGACCACATAGCGCACATCGCCGCGGTTCAGCGTGACCCCGGCCTGTTCCTTGAGCGCCGGAACGATGCGGGAAACCGTATCGTTCTTGGACGTGGATTTCAGCGCCAGAATGGATTTGCCGTTTCGGGCAAACAGCGCGCCCCGCATAAAATCCTGATGGCCGCCGATACCGCTGTAAAAAATGCCGCCGATGGATTCCGACGTTGCCTGGCCGCTCAGATCGATTTCCAGGGCGCTGTTGATCGCCACCATGTTGTCGATGCGGGACATCATCACCGGATTGTTCGTATAATCCAGCGTCCGCAGCGATATGGAAGGATTATTATCCAGAAAGGCGTACGTGGATTTGTTGCCCATGCAGAAAGACGCAACCGTTTTGCCGTGATCGATGGTTTTTCTGGAATTATTGATCACGCCGGCTTTAATTAAATCCACCAGACCGTCGCTCAAAAGTTCCGTGTGAACGCCCAGATTTTTTTTGTTGGATAAACAGAACATCACGGCGTTGGGCAGACTGCCCCAGCCGACCTGAATCGTATCGCCGTCCTGCACCAGACGGGCAACGTTTTTTCCGATGGTTATAATGACGTCGCCTGTTTTAGGACTGGATACTTCCAGCAGCGGCTCATCGTAAGGAATAATAAAATCAACGTCCCTGATGTGGATGAATCCGTCGCCGTGAATGCGGGGCATATTGGGATTGATTTGAGCGATAACAATTTTTGCCTTTTCCGTTGCGGCTTTGACCACGTCCACACTGACGCCGAGGCTTAAGTAATGATGTTCATCCGGCATGGAGGTTTGTATCAGAGCAACGTCAATCTGGACAACGCCGCTGGCTAAAAGAGAGGGAACCTGCGAAAGGGAAATGGGCGTATAGTCGGCCATGCCGGCGTTGATGGAGCTCCGTGTGCTGTTCCCGATGAAAAAAGAATTATGGCGGAAATTCGCTTTGTATTTGGGCTCGGTGTAAGGAGCGAGTCCCAGCGAGTAAACATGCATAATTTCCGCGTCAAAAAAAGCTTTCGGGTGGGATTCCACATAACGGATCATCGCCTTGACGAGGTATTGAGGTTCGCCGCAGCCGGATGCGACAAAAATATGATCTCCGCGGCGGATATGGCTGAAAATCTCATCTTCCGAAACGAATTTTTTGGGATAGGCTTTCTTGAAGCCGGCAAGATATTCTTCGAAAATTTCAGGTTCCATGGCAGTCTGTAGCCCCGGTTTAAATTAAAAGAAAAACGACGGTATCCCGATGTTTTTCGAGTATTATAAGTTAAACCGCTGCCCCTGTCAACCAGCCTTCTAGTGAGATTTGCTAAGAACGAACGAAGAAAAATCTTGTTTTTTTGTATCCATCGGCTTCGCACAAAAATGTGAAAGGTGAAAAGTGAATAGTGAAGAAAAATAAGACTTCTCACATACGTTCGAAGTGACACAGTCCGCAACCGTTGAACCCTGAACCTTTTTTCACCATCAACTATGAACTATGAACTATCAACTATACCCCGGAGGTCATCCCGTTATTTCAGAAACTCCGCCATGTTCGTATGCTTTTCAATCAATTGCGATAAAAGACTGATCTTGCCGGTGTCCTGCTTTCTGAGCAGGGGTTCCATATCGTCAATCGTCCTGGCGGTCTGGAACGTGTCCGTTCCCACAAGCAGAACAGGAATGCCCCGTTCGTTGGCCCTGGAAATGATGTTCTGATGCGGAACAATGTCATTCGTCAGGATGATGCCCGCGGTATCTCTTTCAAGCGCGGCAAGAATCAGATCGCTTCGGTCGCCGCCGGTAATCATCAGTTGGCCGGTGCCGCTGAGTTCCGGACGGGCGGGAATCTGTTCTTTGTCGGCAACAAACGTCGCAGAGGTTCCAATGAGAATCGTCCTGGCGATATTTTTCAAATGCTCTTCGCCCGCGAGCACTCTGGCCAGAAGCTTGTCGGCGAGAAAATCAAGCGGAAAGTACGTTAAGGGCTCTTCATAGGGAATCGCGCCGATCACATCGAGGCCCATCTCCCGGATGACCGGTGTGCAGGACGCTTCAAACTCTTCAATGTCGCTGATCTTGTTGATAATAACGCCGCCGAAATGGACGCCTTCCAGTTTGACATATTTTTCAATGAACCTCATATCGTCGAGCACGCAATCATCATCGCCGCTCACGACAATCACGAGTACGCCGTCAATGGACTTGGTCATGGACACCGCATCCAGATTGAGATAAGCGCCGGCGGTCAGATCTTTCCCGCTTTCGATGAAGAGCACGTCGTTCTCGGCGCCGATATCCGTCACAATCTCGGCAAGGGCTCTTTCGATGCCTTCTTTATCATACATATATTTCAGCCGGGAATGATCGAACCCGAGCGTGATTTTTTCGCAGTGGCTTTCCATTTCTCCCTGGCGTCCGAGAAGATTGACCATCAGGCTCGCATCGTAATCCCAGCTTCTTTTTTTGCGATAGATCAGCCTGTCGCCCAGCGGCTTGGCGTAAGCGAATTTTTTATCGTGCATCAGCGAGACGATTCCCGCGATGATGCTTGTTTTTCCCGAATTGCGTCTCATTGAAGAAACAACGATCTTTTTCATTGCGTATCCTCCTTCATTCTGCTTATCAAAATCCGCGCGTCCACAGCCTTGATGCCGCTTTTGGCTTCATAGACCTCGATGGGATTGACTTCAATATCAGTGATCCGTTCACACGTCCTGATAATCGAACCGATTTTAATGATCGTATCGATGACAGATTCAATATCCTTCTTCTCTTCTCCCCGGGCTCCGAGAAGCAGCGGATAAGATCTGATTTCTTCCAGCATGGAAAGGGCGATGCTGCGATTGATGGGAACCGCCCGAAACGAAATGTCCTTCATAATTTCCACGTAAATGCCTCCGAGCCCGCACATAATGACCGGTCCGAAGGAGGGATCTCTTCTCGCGCCGATAATCAGCTCGATGCCTTTCTTGACCATTTCCGCGACTTCAATACCCTCGATAACGGCGTTGGGTTTATACATCCTGCAGTGATGCATGATCGCTTCATAACCGACGATCACTTCCTTTTCATCATCCAGATCAAGCAAAACGCCGCCCGCATCGCTCTTATGCAGAATATCTTTGGAGACCACCTTCAGGACGACCGGATAACCGATTTCTCCGGCAAACTGCACGGCTTCCTGAATGCTGCGCGCTATTTTACTTTGCGGCATCGCAATATCCGCGGCGCGCAAAACCGCCGCGCCTTCATTGGCCAGCAGAAAGGTTCTTCCCGCTCCGGCGGCCCGGTCGATAACGGCATTGATCGCGGCGGTGTCGACAGCATACTCGTCAATTTTGCGGGAAACCTCGTCAAGATAGTTGTGATACCGGTAGAAAGCGCCCATGCACGAGACGGCCTGTTCCACATCGTTGAATACGGGAATACGCTCCGCGATCAAAGCGGTGATCGCGTTTTCCACCTGTTTGCCGCCGATCAGGGCGTAACTGATCGGTTTGCCGTTTTTCTGATGGCGGGCGTAGGTCTCCTGGATCATTTGCGCCAGATTTCCGGAATCGAAAGTCGCCGTTTCGCAATAAAGCCCGATGGTCGAACCGATATCTTCAGATTCGGCGGTTACGCTGAACGCGCGTGTATATTCGGTTCCGCCGGCGGCGCCGGTAAGATCGATGGGGTTTTTCGTTGATCCGAACGATGGCGTGACGGCCTCGTAAAGCCCTCTAAGCGCGGCCTGATCATCATACAGAGAGACGCCGTACTTTTCACAGGCGTCGGTTGCCATCACCCCGACGCCGCCCCCGTTGGTCACGATGACGGTGTTGCGGGTCCGGGGCGCCGAACCGGAAATCATAAACTTGCACCAGTTAAACGCATCCTCGAGGCATTCCGCCCGGAGCACGCCGCATTGTTTCATGATGGCGTCGAATATGTCATCCGAGCCCGCCAGCGATCCCGTATGCGAAGCCGCAGCCTGCGCGCCTCTCTTCGATTTGCCGGATTTGATAACGATCACCGGCTTCTTTCCGGTGGCAACCTTGAGGGCTTCAATCAGCCGTTCTCCTTTTTTAACGCCCTCGATATAGATAAAGATGACTTTTGTATCGTCGTTTTGAATCAGATAGGCCAGCAGATCGGCTTCATCCACGTCGCACTTGTTGCCGATGGAAATAATGGCGGAAAGGCCCAGGTTGGCGACGGCTGTTTTCGAAATCATGGCGATTCCCAGCGCGCCGCTTTGCGTCAGGATGGCGACATGCCCCGGACTAATCTTTGCTGCGGAGAACGTCGAGTTCAGCGACGCGGCACGGGAGTACAGGCCGAACATATTCGGCCCCACGATACGCGTTCCCGCCTGCGACGCGATATCAAATATCTCTTTCTCCTCATGGACATTTCCGACTTCTGAAAATCCCGACGTGATGATCTGCAGGAACTTGACCTTTTTCAGGGCGCATTTTTTTACCGCATCCTTGACCAGATCGGCGGGAATCACTATAGACGCGCAGTCGATCTCCTCGTCAATGTCCAGAATATCGGAAAAAATCTTATGCCCGTCAACATCACCGCCTTTGGGACTGACGGGGAAAACATTTCCCTGGTATCCGCCGGAAACAATATTGTTGAAAACGGCATAGCCGATTTTCTTTTTGTTCTGGGAAGCGCCGATCACGGCGATACTTTTCGGCTCAAACAGATATTGGATATCGTACGGGGTGGTGTTGTCCATATCGCTCTCCGGCATATGGATTGAAAAAATGGTTAACGTTTGCCGACTGCCGACAAAAATGATTCTAATGAAATGAGCCGGATATTGCAATGCCTAATATAAAGCCCCTGCACGGCAACTCCACTGAAATGTGCAGGACGAACTATCCAATGGGTTTGCCATTGCAAATTATCCCCGAAGTGTAGCGGATGTTGACGGCGGCACCATGGTCCGCCAGGCTCCCTCCGGAATGGATCCAAAGTTTGTCATGCCGGTGCAGACCGGCATCCATAACCCTGTCGGTCATACCGGCGAAGGCCGGTATCCGGTTTGTCTCTTTTTTCGTCATGTCGGTGCAGACCGGCATCCAGTATTCATTCCTGGTTCCCGGCTTTCGCCGGGAAGACGAGGAGGTGACTCATATTTCATACCTGGATTCCCGCCAGGGGCACGCGGGAATGACAGTTGTGTGGGGCACGCGGGAATGACAGTTGTGTGGGGCATGCGGGAATGACAGTTGTGTGGGGCACGCGGGAATGACAGGGGAAGCGAAGCGGATGGGGGCACAGCGGGGTTGTGTCACTTCGAACAACCATCAACCATCAACAATGAACTGTTTCTTTAACCTTTAACCTTGAACCTTGGACTTTTTTTAAGCGCGAAGCGCATCGGGGCACAGCGGTGTTTTGCCTAAAACGTAAAACCTAAAACCTAAAACCTAAAACTTAAAACTTAAAACTTAAAACTTAAAACTATTATTTTCTTTAACCTTGAACCTCTTTTCACCATCAACCGTCAGCTATTTTCAAAATCGACAAAATCTCCGCTGCGTTATCCAGTACCAGATCCGCGCCGGCGGCGACGAAATTTTCTTTCGGACACCGGCCGGTGAGCACGCCGCAGGTCAGCGTCCGGGCGTTTCGTCCCGTCGTGATGTCGATGGGATGATCCCCGACCATCAGCGTGTTGTCGGGCAGGGCGCCGAGTCTGTCCAGCGCCAGACGGATGTGTTCCGGATGCGGTTTGACCCTGCGCACATCGTCGCGGCAGACCACCACGGGGCAGTAGGTCAGAATATCCGGGAAAACCATGTTGACCGCGCGGACGCAGTTTCGGGTGATAATCCCGCAGGAAATTTTTGCCGCCTGAAGCGATTCCAGTAGATCTTTTGTCCAGCCGAACAGATGGCCGTTTTGCGCCCCCTGTGTTTCGATATCTTCAATCATCCGGTTGGCCCGTGAAAAAAACGCGTCCGCCTGCTGCGCCGATTGCCGCCGGATCAGGTCATGGGCGGCAACGATCGTTTCCAGAACAAAGGTTGTCTTCAGCTCTTGAGGTATAATCCGGTACGACGCAACCAGCGCCTCGATGTCCGAGCGCATTTTGGAAAAGTCGATGGTCAGCTTTGCCAGCGTGCCGTCGAAATCGAAAATGACCGCTTTGATCGTTGTCTGTCTGATTTTCAGCGATGCCATAACATCAGCCCCGGGGAGAAATATAACGGTTGGTCAGCGTCTTGGTCATCATTCGGGCGGACGTCGCCTCCGGAACAGTGCCTCCGGAGATCACCTGAAGAAAATTGCGGATGATATTGAAGGTCGCTCCCCAGAGAATATCGTTATTGCCGCCGGCATCGGGAATCACCAGGCAGGGCGTCTGATAGCAAAACGGCTCGTTGCTTTCACCCACGGTCATGTGGACGTCGAGCGTGGCGTAGTTTTCGCTCTCGAAGAAAAAGCTTAAAGGGATTTCCAGCACCTTTTCCACTTCGGAACTCAGCCTGTATGAATACGGGCGGCGGATGCGGCATACCAACGGGAAAATCGTCCGGGACAGAAACGTCAGAGAGTAGGAGGGCAGGGCGCCCAGGAGTTTTGCGTTCAGCGGATTCAGACCGATTTCCTCCCAGGCTTCGCGCAGCGCGGTCGTCAGAAAAAGCCGGATGAGACGGTCGGTGTCCGCATCGGCATGCTGAATGTGTCCGGTAATTCTGAAGCCCAGCGCCGGCAGCATTTGCCTTTTGAGAAAAGAACTCAGCATATTATCCTGACGGGGTTGCAGCATCCCGCCGGGACAACTGATGTCGCCGCCCTGCGAAATACTTTCCGAGCGCTTGATCAACTGAAAAACATATTCGGAGCGGCCGTTGAATTCTTTGAAATACAAAGGCAGAACCACCGCCGCCTTGAGATGAGCGGACCCCTGTTTGCGGGATGCATCGATCTCGGCATCTTTTTCCTTGAAATCTACCGGCAGCGCCGCCAGTTTTTCGACGATCAGGCGGCTCAACGCAACTTTATTCTGAAAAAGGTTCAAGTCCATAGGCTGTGAAAACTACGAAACGATAGCGGCAATGGCCTTCTGATACCAGCACGACGCAGGGAACAAATCCAGAAACCCGCAGTGCCCGCCGTACCGCTGTTTTAAAATTTTAAGATTGTGATTTGCATCCATATTGAGAAAATCCTGATAAGAAACAATCGGATCGTCTTCGGCAATCAGCACCGTGAGCGGCAGCGACAGATATTTAAACGCGTTATATTTGAGCGTGTACATCTTGAAATAGTGCTGGTAGCTCTGGATCTCGGGAAAATACGGGATCAGCATTTTCGTCAGTTCCATGCAGCTCTCCACGTCCATCAGATCGCTGAAATCGTACCGGTCCGGAAAAAGTTTTTGTTTTTTCATCAGGGACCGCTTCCATTTTTTCAGAAAATAATACCGGTAGAAGGCGCGGCCGTTATCGATGGCCATGGTTGCTTTGTAGGGATTCATCGGCGGGCTGATGGCGAACACGTGTTCGAGATGATTGATCGGTTTCATACCGTGGCGCAGGGCGATGCGCATTGCGAAATTGCCGCCCAGCGAAAACCCGACAAGATAAACCGGCTTGATTCTGGAAAATGAGGCCAGATAATCCACCCCGTCGAACGTTTCTTTCAGGCGGGCGGCGTGGAAGAGATCTTCGTTAAGATGATGCGAATCGCCGTGGTCGCGCAGATTCAGGCGGCCGATCATATAGCCCCGGCGGTAAAAATAATCGGCGGAATCCAGAATATATATGGAAGACGACGAACCTTCCCAGCCGTGTAGGAAAACGAACATGCCTTTCGGCTCGGGATGGCGGGTGAGATAAGACACCAGCCGGGAACCGGTGGACGTTTTTAAAATAACCTCCTCGGTGTTTCTTGCCAGCTCGTTGCGCCAGTGATAGTGCAACCGGAGACGGGAACTGGCCATGATCGACTGGACATGCGGATTGCGCAAAAACAAAGCGGGCTCAAACGGATCATCCGTGATGTTGGTCTTTTCATCCATAAGCAGTGATAAAACATTGAATCCTGATTCATAAAATCAAAAAATTGGAATTTAAGCAAGCGCATAATTTCCCCGGCCCGCTTGCCGGAAGCCGTCGCGCCGCGGGCCATAAACATTGAACTCACTGTTCCCCATCAGCTGCGCTCCTTAAAAAGTTCAAGGTTCAAGGTTCAAAGTTCAAAGTTCAAAGTTAAAAACACTGTTGTCCCCATTCGCTTTCCTTCCCCTGTCATTCC
>JAGOMJ010000092.1 GCA_017993615.1 Smithella sp.
CGTTAGAAAATAAGGATCAGATATGGCTTTTAGTGAGATAGAACTGAAGAGAATCGAGAAAGAAGTGGGCGATTTTTGTGAAAAGCGAAGTCCTGTTGAAATTCGTGATAAATTGAGTTTCCAATATCGTATTAAAGCACACGATGTCATCATTTATACGCGCCGTCCCCGATGGGATAATCCCAAAGAATGGATGGAAAGTGATATGGCAAAAATTAAGTACGTGCGCACTTCTAATATGTGGCAGTTGTTTTGGCAGAGGGCGAATGGCAAATGGTTTAGCTATGAGCCTTTTCCTCATAGTAAAAATCTCAAGTCAATTATTGAAGAGATTGAGGCAGATCAATACGGCTGCTTCTTTGGCTAATAAAAATCGCATAACCAGGCGCTAGAGCCGATCGCTTGCGCTCCGGCTGGTTTTATCGTTAGACGAAAACGACAAAGGGAGATATCCATGAAAAAGATGCAAATGGATAAAGCATTTACGCTGATGGAGTCCGGTCCCGTCGTTCTCATTACAACCAATGACGGAAAAAAGAATAATATCATGACGATATCGTGGACCATGGTGGTGGATTTTACACCGGTATTTGCGATAACTACCGGATCATGGAACTATTCCTTTGCCGCTCTTCAAAAAACGAAGGAGTGCGTTATTGCCATTCCCACCGTTGACATGCTTGATAAAGTCGTTGGAGTGGGAACCTGTTCCGGCTCCGATACGGATAAATTTGAAAAATTCATGCTGACCCCCGTCAAGGGAAAGCATGTCAAAGCGCCCCTGATAAAAGAATGCCTGGCGAATATCGAGTGTAAAGTTGCCGATATTGTACGAAAGCACAACATCATCGTGCTTGATGCCATGGCCGCCTACATCGACGATAAGCGGAAAGAGAAACGAGCGTTGCACGCCGTTGGCGATGGCACGTTTATTGTCGACGGGCGTAAAATGGACCGGAGGAAGATGATGGCCTCCAAGCTTCCCGCAGGCGTCTAGCTTGTGTGATTCGCCTCACTGGTCGCGCTACGCACCGGCTGAACTTTTTGTTAACGGGGTTATTGACATGAAAAAATTTAGAATTTACTGCTCTGGTCCGCTGTTCTGCGCAGAAGAAATCGGCGGTATGAGTGCCATTGCCAAAGTACTGGACGATGCAGGCTTTCAAACCTTCTTGCCGCATCGTGACGGACTGGAATCGTATATCCTGTGTTTTTCAAATGCATCGTTTCCATCCACCATTTCAGCGATACGGACACGGGTTGATTACGCTATATTTTCATTGGATGCCTATGAACTGATTGAAAGATGCAGCGCTGTCGTATGCAACCTCAACGGCCGTGTTCCGGATGAAGGAATGATTGTTGAAGCATCCCTTGCATATGCCGCCGGCAAGCCTCTTGTCTTTTTCAAAAATGATCTCAGGGCTCCTTTTGGCGGATACGATAATTCCATGCTGACGAGTCTGGTGCGCGGAAAAATTGTCAAAAGGCTGAAGGAATTGCCTTCTGCGCTTGAATATGAATTATCGCGGGAACCGGAATTAATATCCCTGCCGGGCGGTTTAAAAAAAGCCATCTCATATGGGAAACGTATCTCATCGGTATTGGAAAACTTACCGGATAAGATATTCGGGAAAAACTCGCCGGACGAAATCGTCAGCCAGGTTATGGAAGAGGCGCTCAAAGAGCACTGATCGTCGCTAATCCGCCGGACGGCTTGCGACTGCTGATCGGCACGTTAGGGCTTCCACCTTCCACGACATCAAAAAATGAAGTTTTTCCGGGTTTTTCAATTTTTCGTTTTTCCTGTTTAAAAGGTTTTATGTCTCAGCAAATATTCAGTCTTTCCTCCTGGCCGCGCGCGATTGTGCACATTGACGGCGATGCTTTTTTCACGTCCTGCGAGGAAGCCATTCATCCGGAGCTCCGGGGCAAAGCGCTGATTACAGGCGGCGAGCGCGGTATTGTCGCCTGTGCCAGTTATCCGGCCAAAAAACTGGGCATCAAGCGCGGCGTGCCTCTGGCTGAGGCGCGTAAAATCTGCCCGGGATTGATTGTTCTGCCTTCAGACTACGAAACCTACAGCTTGTTTTCGCAGCGGATGTTCAACATCATGCGGCGTTTCACGCCTGACGTGGAAGAATATTCCATCGATGAGGCGTTTGCCGATCTTACCGGCATGCGACGATTGCTGCGTTCCTCCTACGAGGAAATTGTACTGAAGATGAAAAAGGAAATCGAACGCGAACTGGGCATCACGGTTTCTGTCGGGTTGAGTATCACCAAGGTGTTGGCGAAAATTGCCTCCAAACATCAGAAGCCATCCGGGGTGACCATCATCAAGGGAAGGGACATTGCCTCTTGTCTTGGAAATCTTCCCGTGGAGAAAATCTGGGGCATCGGTCCCGCCACAACCAACTATCTGGCGAAGATGGGCATCCGCTACGCGTTGGAATTTGCACAACTGCCGGAAAAGAAAGTGCGGGAAAAATTTACCAAGCCGGGCGTGGAAATCTGGCAGGAATTGCGCGGGGAATCGGTTTATCCGGTGACGGCAGAGGAGAAAAGTTCTTATCGTTCCATCAGCAAGACGAAAACCTTTGCGCCGCCGACGTCCAATGCCGACTATCTGTTCGCGCACCTCATGCGCAATATGGAATCGGCGTGTATCAAGGCCCGGCGCTACTGCCTGGCGCCGAAGAAAATTGTTGTCTTTCTCAAGAAAAACGATTTCAACACCGTCGGCAGTGAAGTCAAGCTGTCACGCCCCTGTGCTTTTCCCATGGAGTTTTCCGGCGTTATCCGTGACCTGTTTGATCAATGCTACTCGGTACAGGATATCTACCGCGCCACCGGTGTCGTTTTGTGCGAGCTGGAACCGGACGAGCAGGTGCAATATTCTCTTTTTGACAATCCTCTGCATGCGGAAAAAATCAGAAGCGTTTACAATGTTGCCGATGAACTGGGGAGGAAGTTCGGCAAACATGCGCTGCATCTGGGAAGCTCTCATCCCATCGATACGTTGGGGAGAGGCCGCCGGGGTAATCCGACCGTCCGTGAACAAACCCGGCTAAAAGGCGAAACCCGCCGCCGTCATTTGAGTCTGCCTCTGCTGCACGTCAAGACATAGAGAATTTTATGTGAACGTAACGGATTTTTTATCAGAGGTTCTTTATCTCGTACTGATAATAAATGTCGTCATCACCGCTGGCGATACTTCTCACCCTTTTCTCAATATTTTCTTTCCCGAATATTTTAAGGGCTTGCTTAAAGTACCCCATGATGAGGTACTCGAAATAAATATGCTTGATGGGAATATCGCTGATTTTAAGATGAACGATGTTATTTTCCAACTTTGCGGTAAACTTGCCGCCGTCATAATAGGTGGACCAAAGTTTGGGCATACCCGATTCGACGAACTGTTTGATGTCTTTTGTGAGAAGATAAGAATGATAGGGCCCGCCGGGAGACAGGGCGAATTTTGCCGCTACCCTCCCAAACAGTAAAAACTGGCTTTTATCGTTTCTGAAGAACTCTTTCAGCATTTCGTCAAGAAAAAAAAGATGCTTGTCTACCGGAACAAGCGTGACAGACATGATAACATTTTTGAAAAACGGATCCTTTTCCGCAAGCTTGGCCATGAATTCATTCCAGCGCGCTTC
>JAGOMJ010000093.1 GCA_017993615.1 Smithella sp.
TGTAGCTCAGTTTCAGCTCCGCGTCCTGGACGTTTCCCTGGGCGGAAAAGACGGCGGCGCGGGCGCTCTTTTCCGCGCTGACGGCGTCATCCAGGTCTTTCTGGCTGACGGCGTTTTTCTCCGCGAGCGGACGGACTCTTTTCAGCGTGGCTTCGGCGTTGACCAGCTTGGCTTCCTGCTGGGCCAGCGCTCCCCTGGCCTGCTGGAGGTTCGCTTCAAACGGCCGGCGGTCGATCTGGAACAGCGTTTGACCGGACCGGACGCGTCCGCCTTCCTCATAGGTTTTCTTTTCCAGAAAGCCTTCGACGCGGGCGCGGATTTCCACCTGATGGGAGCTTTCCGTCGTGCCGACAAATTCGATGTCAATGGGGACATCCCGGGGAGTGACCGTCATGACCGTGACGGGAATGGCCGGCCGGGAATGCTCTTTGTCGCTTTTATCGCCGCATCCCGAAAGGGCGGCGGAAAGGATGATCGTTAAACCAAGGAAAAGGATCGGGGAAACAAACGACCGGAGCGATCGGCCTGTGCCGTTCATGAAGCAACCTCCATGGATGTAGAAAATTAAAGCGATTCAGGTATAAGAAAATTCAGCGGGCAAGTCAATGATTTTATAATGAATGGTCTGATGATGTCGCGCGCAGTTCCGTGTGCGCTGCAACGCGAATCTCTCGTATTGCGGGTTTTGGGGGGATGGCTTTAAATCCGCATAGGTAGCGCGTAGCTTTAGCTGCGCTCTGATGTGCGCTGTTTTGCCCCCGCTTGCGGATATAAATGTTCGTGATTCATTTCCGCTGCTCCGTTTCACAGCGATCAGGATATCGGGAATCGTCCGGGGTTCGTAAAGTATGCCTTGTTGCGGCGGTTGAAATCCATTGCTTTTTTATTCCCTTTCACCTCAGAATGGACGTCAAGATCTTGTAGGCCTGCTTGAGTTGTTCCCCTTCCGCCTCGTTTATCAATGCTGTGATGAGACTTTTTATTTTGGTTGCATCCTCGATCTGGACAGCGGTGAAGATTTCTCCCAAGTCCACTCCTAAAGACTGAGATAAGCTTATCAGCGTGTTCAGTGTCGGGTTCTCTTTTCCCCGCTCAATACTGCTTAAATATTTTGGGCCGATGTTCATTTTTGCGGCAAGTTCCTCCTGGGTCAAACCCATCTTCTTTCTTATATTGCCAATTCTGATGCCTATCAGCCGTTTTGCATCTAAATTTGCATCCACGTTCATATTCCCCCTCGCTTGCTATGATTACAGAATAAAGAGGGGGTAAAAACTATCCATTGCCATTATATAACTTGACATATTCATGGTATTGGGCATATTCCTTCGCAGGCACTAAATTATACCGCTCCATTGTACAAACACATGTTTGGATATGACTTGATCGATAAGGAGCAGGGCATATGTTAAAACGCGTTTTGTGCTTATTCATCATTTTCACCATATCGCTATGTTTTCTGTTTCCTTGCACGCTTTATGCGCAAGAGAAAATTGTAGTGGGTTTTGGCGGTTTATGGACCGCCGGACCGGAGACGAACTACCCTATTTATTCCCGCATCAAAAAAAAGCATCCAGGCAAAACGATCAAGGCCGTAACCAACGCTGTCGAAAGGGTTACAGAGGCGACTGGCAAATCGTACAGCCTATTTATCAAAGACTTCCAGACGCACCGCTTTGAAATTCACTCTCCGCAGTATCCCATCCATCTTGATTTCTTCGGGCTCAGTTCTAATGAGCCCGAAGAAAATAATCTAAATCATCCTTTGAATGCCAAGACGACCATGAAGATGAGCAAGGCGAGTTGCTCTTATTATAAAATCTCGCAAGGATATCAAAACGGTTTAAAAACAATATAATGGAGAAAAGATAACCATGAAAACAAAACATGTTTTGCGCACAGGGTTTTTATTAATCATTGTAATTTTCTTTCTCAATGTCGCTCACGGCGCAACTGTTCAACAGGCCACCGGCGAAGGCACAAGCAAGGAACAAGCTCTTTACGCCGCCATGCGTCAGGCGGTGGAAAAGCAAGTGGGCGTTCACATTCAATCCAATACTATCGTTATCGATGCGGCTGTTTTGGAAGACAAAATTTTTTCCCACAGCCAAGGTTACGTTACTAATTACAATGTCCTTAAAGAAAATAAAACCAGCGGCGGATATTCGGTCACCATTCAAGCCTATATTGATCAAAAGTTAGTGAAAGAAGATATTAACGCTCTGGCCATCCTCCGAAAAAGCATTGGTAATCCACGCATTCTGGTGGTTTTCAACCCGCGGGCAGAAGGAAGCTCGGCAATCAAAGACAAGAATTTTGTTGAAGAAATCAACGATGGTATTGAAAAGGCATTTTCCGAAAGGCAGTTTCGTGTTGTGGACAGGAACACTGCGGCAGCTTTTGCAAGTCAACTTGAACAGACGCACGACATCAATACGGAAAATAATAAGGCCGCCGCTTATGGCCTGAAGTTTAACGCTGAATACACTCTTTTTTACGGAACCGATGGAGAAATCATCATACGTGGTGATTCCTTTACCGCAAATCTGCGCGTCAAGGCGCGATTGATAGATAATACTCTGTCGCAGGTTATTGACAACGAAACAGTTGATGCTTCAGGCGAGGGACGAACAGCAGAAAACGCGCTGGCAAAGGCGGGACGCGCCGGCGGCAAAGATATTGTGGCGCCGATTATTTCGGTTCTTCAGCGTCACTGGATGGACATGCAGCAGAACGGGTCGCTCTATATTGTTGTCCTGGACGGGGTGGATGATGCAGATGAAATAGCACGCTTTACTGAAATGTTTGAGAAATATCCAAGAGTGAACAGTGCCAGGGAAGTGGAATCGGGCGGAGGCAAAACCACCTTCGAAGCGACCTACCGTGGAAAAAAGGATCAGCTCGATAGAGATGTGTTGCGAACCGCGAAATATTTGGGATGGAAACTAACAAAAGTTCGTGCGGAAGGAGGGCGCACAACATGGAAAAAACAATAATAATCAGGAGGAGTTATGAATAATTATCATCGCCTGCCGCTCGCCGTTGTTATCCTCGGCCTTGTGTTTTTGATGTTGTCTTGCGGCACAGCCCAGACAGTGCCGGAACGAACCATGACTCTCTCGGAGTTTTTTGCCGTGCCCTCCAGCAAGTTATCCAGCACGGCGGACAGCATTGTTGTGCGGGGCGCGCGCACCGCTTTTATAAAAGGCATCATGAGGGTGGATTTTAAAATTTATAACGATCGCGGACGCCGCAATGTCGTCAATTACCGGATGCGCTGGCTGGATAAGGATGGCCTGATGGCGGCTCCCTATTTGGATTGGACAACCATTGCTCTTGAAGGACAGCAAGAGACTGTGATTACCGCAGTTTGTCCGAGCAACAAGGCTGTAGACTATATCCTGGAGCTGCGAACGAACTGATCGTTGCGCATAAATTATCATCATCATAAGGAAGGAAAATAAAATTATGAAAAGCAAACTGATTCTGCCTGCTATCCTGTGCATGTGTCTTTTAACGCCGCTGATCGTTTTTGCGGAAATGCATGAATTTCAGGGCGAAGGCACGGCTCCGATCAATCCGGACAACATCTCGTCAACGCGCATGGCGGCAACCAAGAACGCCAAACGCAGCGCTAT
>JAGOMJ010000045.1 GCA_017993615.1 Smithella sp.
CTTGTCATCGATCGGCAGATTGCCCAGAGCGTGAGTGCCGTCAACGGTTTGCCCGGTTCAAGATTCCCGAATCTATTTGCCCTGTTCGCTCAACCGCGTCATCCGCACAGCAACATCGAGCTGGAAAATGATATTCTGAAGGAAATTGAAAAGCTGAAGACTCAACCCGTTTCCGACGAGGAACTGATGAAGGCAAAAAATCATATCAAAATGTCCTACCTTCAGAGCCTCGATGCCAATGCCGATATTGCTTCCATTCTTTCCTATTATGAGGTTCTGCTGGGGGATTACAGATATTTTGCAGATTATCTCGACAATATTGACAAAGTCACTGCCGCAGACATTCGACAAATCGCGGCAAGGTATTTGAACAGCAATAACCGCACAACAGCTTTTCTCAATAAAGAAGGCGGGTAGCGTCTGATGGATAAAATGATTTCAAAAATATATCCGGTTTTTCTGGTTGGCGTGTTTCTGTTTTTAATGATGGCGACCGTCAGGCCCAGTAGCGCTAACCAGGCCGACGCGGCAAGGCCTTCTCCCGACCAGCTTCAATACGAACCCTTGTTTTTTGAATTGCCGAAGGCGCACCGGGTCGTTTTGGAAAACGGCATCATCCTTTACATTCTCGAAGATCACGACCTGCCTCTGGTGACCATCAATGCCTTTGTGAAAACCGGCTCGATGCATGATCCTGCCGGTAAAGAAGGCACGGCCGAGCTGACCGCTCAGGTCATGAGAACCGGCGGTACAACCCGATTAAGCAGCCGGGAAATCGACAGACAATTTGATCTCATTGCGGCATCGGCTTCCATTGCCATGGCCATGGAATCGGCGCATGTCGGTTTTTCCGTTCTCACCACGCATCTTGACAAGGGGCTGGATCTGTTGTCGCAAATTCTGATTCATCCCGTTTTCGAACAGGGGAAACTGGAACTGGCCCGGCAATTACAACTTGAGGAAATCAGGCGCATCAAGGATGACCCGCAAAAGCTGGCCATGCGCGAATTCTCCCGTCTGATATATCATCAAGACCCCCGCGGACGTTTTCCGTCCAGCGCATCGCTTACGGAAATCAAACGCGATGATCTGACGGCGTTTCACAGCCGTTTCTTCCTGCCGAACAACATCATGTTTGCCGTCAGCGGCGACATCACAAAGGAAAAAGCCGTTGAGAAAATCAAACAGTATTTCGGCGGCTGGAATACGAAAAACAGTGCAACGGATTTTCCCGCGCCGGTGCAACAACCGCAAACCGGTATGTATTTTATCGAAAAGGATATTCCCCAGTCGACGATTATCAGCGGCCAATTCGCCACCGGAAAAAACCACCCCGATTTTCATGCCTTCACGGTCCTGGATTTCATCGTCGGCAGCGGCGGATTTCCTTCCCGGATCATGAGCACCGTGCGCAATAATGAAGGGCTGGCCTACAGTGCCGGAAGTTTTTACCGCGCCAGGCCTGATTACGGAATTTTCGGCAGCTACGCCTTTACAAAAACATCGTCGACCATGAAGGCTCTTTCCCTGATCAATACCGTTCTGGAAAACATTAAAGCCGTTCCGGTTGCCGGTCAGGAACTGACCTGGGCGCAAAAATCAATCAATGACGGGTTCCTCTTTTCATTTGCCACCCCGGAACAAATCGTCCGGCAGCAAATGACCATCGAGTATGAAAAACTGCCTCCGGATTTTCTGACGAGCTACCGGGATAAAATCAACCGGGTCACCGTGCAGGACCTCCATCATGCCGCCGTTAAATACCTGGATCAGACAAAGAATACGGTGCTGATTCTGGGAGACGGCAAAAATCCGGACCACCCCCTTCCGCCGGGCGGCTACACCGTTATCGCCCCTATAGACTAAATCACCATCAAAGGATGAATTATGATCGACGAAAAATTATTTCAAAAAATATCGCAACGGATCGATGCTTATCGTGACGGGATGATTGAATTGCAGACGGCGCTTTGCGCGCATCCCGCCGTCGGACCGGAAAACGGCGGCGACGGAGAACTTGTGAAAGCCAATTTTCTGAAAGATCGTCTGCTGCAGATGGGATTCAAAAACTTCCAGCACTACGACGCTCCGGACAACAGAGTGTCTTCCGGAATCCGCCCCAATTTTGTCACGACTATCGAGGGGAAAAACAAAAACAGGTTTGTCTGGATCATTACCCATATGGATATTGTCCCGCCGGGCGAACTCCGCCTCTGGAGCAGCGATCCGTACAAAGCCTACGTGAAAGACGGCCGGATTTACGGCCGCGGCGTGGAAGACAATCAGCAGGATCTGGTCGCCTCCATCTTTGCCGCCAAAGCGCTGATGGATGAAGGCGTGGTTCCCGAAAACTCGATCAAACTGGCGTTCGTGTCCGACGAAGAAACCTCCAGCAGTAAGGGGTTGTTTTATATGATTGATTCCACGGACAGACTTTTTCAGGATAACGATTGGATTGTCGTGCCCGACTCCGGCAACGCCGAAGGATCGCTCATCGAAGTTGCGGAAAAAAGCATGCTCTGGATCTGTTTCAAAACCAAAGGCAGACAATGCCACGGATCGACCCCCCACCTGGGCAACAACGCCTTTGTTGCCGGATCGCATCTGGTCACCAGCCTGATCAAACTGCGAAAAATGTTTCCCGACACCGATCCTCTTTTTGATCCGCCGCAAAGCACGTTTGAACCGACAAAGAAAGAAGCCAATGTCGGCAATATCAACACGATTCCCGGGGAAGATGTGTTCTGTATGGATTGCCGGGTATTGCCGGAATACGATCTTAAGGATGTAATGAATGCCATACAAAAGATCTGCCGGAAAATTGAGAAAAAATTCAATGTGCGGATCGAAACGTCCATGGTTCAGTATGTTCAGTCCGCAAAACCGACGCCGTCGGATGCTCCGGTGGTCCTGGCGCTGCAAGACGCTATTGACGCCGTCTATCATGTGAAAGCCTTTACCGGCGGTGTGGGAGCCGGAACCGTCGCTTCCTATGTCCGCAAGAAAAACTATCCGGTTGCCGTCTGGTCCAAAACCAACCAGTTTGCTCATCAACCCGACGAAAACTGCCCCGTCGAAAATATGATCGGGAATGCCAGGGTCTTCGCCTATCTGTTTTTGCGGAAATCATGAGGGCATCCTTATGAAAACAGACCACATCATCATACCATTATGCATAAAGCACTTATAATTCAAGCATTTACGGATTTATCAATAGGTATTGCAATGCCGAAATCAAAATGATAGATACCAACGTTGAATGAAATATTGATCACCTATTGTAGAGGTTGATAACTATTTTGATAAAAGCATTAAAAAATGAAGACGCGGAGAAAATTGTCTTTGCCGATCAGCATCTGCTGAAAAATCTCTGCGGCGAACATGATAAAAATTTAAAATTCATTGAAAAGCTGGAACCGGTCAAAGTCAAAGCATGGGGCAACAGTGTCACCATCTCCGGCCGAAACGGCAACGTCCATAAAATCAAAACGATGCTGCAGCAGATGTATGCCCTCATGGAAAAAGGCTGGCACATTCAATCCGCCGATATCGATTATGCGCATCGTATTCTGACCGAGGACGTTACCTTCGAGCTGGCCAGTATTTTCCTGAACACCGTTTTTATTTCCTCGCAGAAACGCGTGATCACTCCCAAAAGCATCGCCCAGCGGCTTTACATTGAATATATGAGAAATGCCGACATGGTCTTCTCCATCGGCCCGGCAGGCACCGGAAAAACCTATCTGGCCATGGCCATGGCGGTGTCCTGCCTTATGGAAAGAAAGGTCCAACGCATTATTCTCGCGCGTCCGGCCGTGGAAGCCGGTGAAAGGCTCGGATTTTTACCCGGAGACCTGGCGGAAAAGGTCAACCCTTATCTTCGCCCTCTCTATGATGCGCTCTACGACATGCTGGATATGGAAAGGGCCACGGCTCTGATTCACAAAGGTCTGATTGAAGTGGCGCCGCTGGCTTTCATGCGCGGCCGAACCCTGAATGACTCGTTTATTATACTCGATGAAGCGCAAAACACCACGTCGGAACAGATGAAAATGTTTTTGACCCGATTGGGCTTCGGGTCCAAAGCCGTCATTACCGGCGATATCACGCAGGTGGACCTGCCAACGGAAAAAGTATCCGGTCTGATCGAAGCGGAAAACATTTTGAAAAAAAGCGCCGGCATCCGTTTTGTGCATTTTTCGGAAATCGATGTCATCCGGCACCCGCTGGTTCAGGACATTATCAAGGCCTATGCCCATCTGACTAAATCAAAAAATACCAATCATCATAACGTGTGATCATGAAATATTTTGAATCGCTCAGAATAAAAATGACGGAATTTTTCAGGAACTATCTGGAAAAAGCAGCACCTTATTTCGGTTTCGTGAGAAACAGCCTTTTCCAGCGCTGGATGATCGCCGTGGTGCTGTGTCTGATTCTGGCCCTCATCATGGCGCCGGAACTGAATTTCTCCAAACCGCAATTCCGTATCGGCATGATTGCTCCAAAGAACATTAAGGCGGACTTCGCTTTTCTGGTGGAGGACCCGCAGGCCGCCGAGGAGAAAAAAATCCAGGACGCGGAAAATATCAATCCTATTTACAATTACAACAGTCAGATTGCCGATAATATCCAAAAAAAGATCGTCAAGGCTTTTTCTCTTGCCGCGGAGCGATACAACAATGTCCCTGAAAAACAGCAGCAGCCCGACAAAATCATGGATCTGCAAAAAGAGAAAAAACGTCTGGAGAACAATCTGGGCGCCTATTTGACGCCGGAAGAATTCTATATTTTGAACGAATACAGATTTTCGGAGGAGTTGCAGAATAAATTTTCCCAACTGATCATTTCCTTTTATGACAACCGGTTTATCGCCAGCGATGCTTTCGGCAAATCGGAAAAGCAGAAAGGCGTGGTTATCCGGAATTTGAGAACCCAGATTTCCGAAGACATCAGGGACACGTCTGCCCTGCTGAACATGAATGAAATCGACGACCCTCTGCTTAAAACCATCAACATGATTTTCCGGAATGATGAGAAACCCTTGAAAGATGCCGCATTCTCCATCACGAAAAAAATTATTGAACCGAACCTGGCGTTTAACAAGGGCGCCACTGAGAAAAAGAAAATGGCGATCATCGGTGATGCAGCCGCCACGTTTTTCCAGGTACAAAAAAATGAGATGATCGTCCGGGAGGGAGAAAAAATCGGCTATCTGGAACTGGCCAAACTAAACGCCTACTTTAAAGACGATCAGGACAACCGATTTACCCGAGTCGCGATCGTGCTGGGATTTTTCTTCACGGCCATGTTTCTTTCCATCGTGCTTTATCTGTGGCGCACAAGAAACTGGGTCAAAACGTCCGACCGGTCCAACCTGGATTTGCTGGTTTTCGGCATCATCGCCCTGCTGCAAATCCTTTTTATCAAAATCGGAATTTTTATGTCCATCGCGATCAACCGGTCGTTCTCTTTTATACCGGTGGATGCCTGTTATTACGCCATCCCCTTTGCCGTGGGCGCCATGACGATCGCTATTCTGATCAACCGGAATGTCGCGCTGATTATCAGCGCGCTGACGTCTTTTCTCATCGGATTCCTCTTCGATGAAAAAATCGTTTTCCCGCTGTTTTCTTTTCTGGGATCGATTGCCGCATCCTATCAGATCGTGCGCATCCGTCAGCGTTCCGTCTTCCTGAAGATCGGTCTCTTTCTGGGCATTATCAATATGGCGGCGATTGTCTGCCTTAATCTCATCACGGGAAATTTTTTCAATGATCTGCCGATCAGATTGATCATGGGATTCATCGGCGGTATCGTGACCGGCATTCTTGTGGCGGGGATCACGCCGCTGTTTGAAAGCCTGTTCGGTTTTATTACGGATATCAAACTGTTGGAGTTGGCCAATCTCAACCAGCCGCTTTTTCAGCAAATGATTATTGAAGCGCCGGGCACATATCATCACAGCATTATCGTTTCGTCTCTCGCGGAATCGGCGGCTGAAGCAATCAGCGCCAATGCTCTGCTTACCAAGGTCAGCGCGTACTACCATGATATCGGCAAGCTGAAAAAACCGCAGTATTTCATTGAAAACCAGCCGAACTCGGATAACCGGCACGACAAATTATCGCCGAAAATGAGCAGCCTGATCATCATGTCTCACGTCAAAGACGGCTGCGAACTGGCCGCCAAAGCCAAACTGGGCCGTCAAATTATCAACATCATCCGTCAGCATCATGGAACCAGCATTATCAGCTTTTTCTATGACAAAGCCAAGAAGGACAAGAATGAATCCCTTCGCTCCCTATCGGAAAACGATTTTCGCTACCCCGGCCCCAAACCGCAAACCAAAGAAGCCGGTCTGATCATGCTGGCCGACGTCATTGAAGCCTCTTCACGCACCCTGACCAATCCGACCCCGGCCAGAATCAAGTCGCTCGTGCGGGAAAGAATCGAAGGAATTTACATGGACGGTCAACTGGATGAATGTGAATTGACGCTCAGCAATTTAAATACCATTGCGGAGACGTTTACCAAAATCCTGACCGGCATCTTCCATCATCGTATCGATTATCCGGAAGCGCCCCAGAAGGAAGGCAACGGGAAGAAAGAGTCCAATGAAAATACAAATAGAAAACAGGCAAACCCTGCACAAGATTGAACGCAGAAAAATCCGCAGCGCCGTTTCCAAAATCTTCAAAATCCTCGAATGTACGGACCAGCACATCAGCATCCTTTTTACGGATGATGAACAAATCCGGGAAATAAACAGGTGCTATCTGGGAAGGGATAAGGCGACCAATGTCATTTCCTTTTCCATGCGCGAAGGCGAGTATGGACATATCAATCCCCAGATCCTGGGCGATGTGGTGATTTCCGTGGAAACCGCCCGGCGGGACGCCATCCGGGCAAAGTTGATGTTGGAAGAAGAAATTGATTTTCTTTTAATCCACGGCATTTTGCATCTGCTGGGTTACAATCATGAAAATACGTCCCGGAAAGAGGCAAAAATCATGTATGACAAGGAAAGGGACGTCTTTCGTCAAATGAACAGCCGCAAAAATATGCCGGCACAATAATCATTATTTTCACAGGAGGCAACACCATGCAATTATCGTTGGAAAATAAAGTGGCGCTGGTCACCGGCGGCAGCAGAGGCATCGGCAGAGCAATCGCGTTGGGACTGGCCAAATCCGGAGCGGATGTGGTGATCGCCAGCCGCAAAATCGGCGATCTGGAAAACGTGGCCGGAGAAATAAAATCGCTGGGAAGAAAGTGTCTTCCGGTAGCAACGCATATCGGCCGTCTGGAAGAAATAAAAAATCTTGTCGACAAAGCCGCTGCCGAATTCGGCAGAATCGATATTCTGGTCAACAATGCCGCAACCAATCCGACCATGGTGCCGGCGATGGATATTGACGACCGCGCCTGGGATTCCATCATGAATCTGAACCTCAAGGGGTTGTTTTTCTTGAGCCAGGCGGTGGCCCGTATCATGAAGGAAAAAGGAGGCGGACGTATTATCAACGTAGCATCGGTTGCCGGTCTTTCTCCCGATATCCTGCCGGTTTATTCCATCAGCAAGGCGGGCGTCATTATGGCCACGAAAGTCATGGCGCAACAATGGGCGATCTACAACATCCGGGCCAATGCCATCGCACCCAGTCTGACCAAAACAAAGTTCAGCGAACCGTTATGGACCAATCAGGATATCCTGAATATCGCCATGAGCAGAACACCGCTGGGGCGTCCGGCAGAACCGGACGATATGGTCGGGGCCGTCATCTTTCTGGCATCCGATGCATCCGACTACATCACAGGGCAGGTGCTCGCCATAGACGGCGGCATGACCATTTGAGGCCATCTCGATTTTTTCACGCTGTTTACCCGAAAGCATCCGGTTTATACGGAGGGATCAAGCACCGGTGTGTGCGTGATCAAAAAAATATTGAACTTTCCAATATGATAAAGTATTATAAGCAAATGCAAAATAATATTTACCGGCTTTTCAAACTTCATATAACATTATTTTCCAAAATCGTCATCGCGGCACTGTTATTTTTTTTCGCTGCCGCGTTCACGGACATAGCCCGTGCCGATATCTACAAATACGAAGATAATGAAGGCGTGTTGCATCTGACCAATGTTCCTTCCGATACCGGCGCAAAATACGTTATGGTCATGAGGGAAAAACGCATTCTGTTTCAGCCCCAGCTCGACGTTAATAAATACGACCACATCATCAATAAAACCGCCGATAAATTCAAACTGGACTCCGCTTTAATCAAAGCAATCATCAAGGCGGAATCGAATTTCAATCACCGGGCCGTGTCCCCCGTAGGCGCTCAGGGCCTGATGCAGCTCATGCCGAAAACCGCATCGCAACTGAATGTGGATGACAGTTTTCATCCTGAAAAAAACATCGAAGGAGGCGCGCGGTACCTTCGATACCTTCTCAATTTATACAAAGGCAATCTGTCGCTGGCTCTCGCCGCCTATAATGCCGGCGAAGGCGCCGTGGCCAAATACAACTACAACATTCCGCCTTACCGGGAAACACAAAATTATGTCAGACGCGTCCTGAGTTTTTACAGATCGTTCAGCGGCAACTGATTCAGACGTTTTTCTTTTCCACGTACAGATATTTCTCAATATGTTTCATTCTCTTTTCCTTGATGCCCTTGATCTCCATCAACTGCCGGATGTCGCTGATTCCGTTGAGCCGCGTCCGCAATTCCAGAATTCTTTTCGCCGTCACCGGTCCGATGCCCTTGATAAGAATCAAATCTTCTTCCCCGGCTTTATTAACATCGATGGGTAATCCGACAGAGATTTTCGCTGTGTTTTGTATTTCCGCCACCGTAATACCCGGACGGTCCGATGCGGAACGAATCACCAGCTTCATCCCGGTTTTGACGGTAAAGTCCTTTTCGAATTGCTTTTCGACGCCCGCGGTTTTCAGCAGGCGATTGACCGACATCCCCGATGGAACGTGGTAAATTCCGGCCCTTTGATCATCGCCGACGATCTCGATCACACAGCAGTGATCGCACGTGTCGGCATAAACGGGAATCCGGTAAGGAGTCCAAGAGGTGATCATCAGAGAAACAAAGGGGATGACCGCCACCATAAGGCTCAAAACGATCAGCCCCTTCAGTCTGCTCTCTGAAATAAATACAATGTTATTTTTTCTTATCCAGTCCGAAAGCATCGTGCAGCACCGACACCGCCAGTTCCATGTATTTGCGTTGAATGATGCAGGATATCTTGATTTCCGATGTGCTGATCATCATAATATTCACGCCTTCAGCCGCCAGCGTTTTGAACATCTTCGCGGCCACGCCGGAATGACTGGCCATGCCGACGCCGATAATGGATATTTTGGCAACCTGATCATCGACTTCAATTTTCTTCGCTCCGACTTTTTTCGCCGTGCTTTCAACAATTTTCTGCGCTTCCTTCAAATCCTTTTTGGATACGGTGAAAGTCAGATCCGTATAGCCTTCCGAACTGGCATTCTGAATAATCATATCCACAAAAATATTTTTATCCGACAACGGGCTGAACAAAGACGCCGCCACTCCCGGCTGATCCGGCACATGCACAACCGTAATCTTGACCTGATCCCGATCATACGTCACACCCGAAATGATTTCTCTTTCCATATCTTTATCCTCCCTGGTCACAAGCGTCCCTCCTTTATCCGAAAATGTTGATTTGACATAAACCGGCACATTGTATTTTTTAGCCATTTCCACCGACCGCGGCTGCAGGACTTTGGCACCCATCATCGCCATCTCCAGCATTTCATCGTAGGAAATCTTTTCCAGCCGTCTGGCTTTGTTGCAAACGTTCGGGTCGGTGGTATAAACACCGTCAACATCCGTATAAATGTCGCACTGATCCGCTCTCAATGCCGCTGCCAGCGCCACGGCGCTGGTATCGGACCCGCCGCGTCCCAGCGTGGTAATGTTATTGTCTTTATCCACCCCCTGAAACCCCGCAATCACGATGGCGGTTCCTTTTTTAAGTTCCTTTTTGATGTTTTCCGTATCGATCAGCGAAATTCTGGCTTTCTTATAAGCCTGATCGGTTAATATTTTCACCTGAAAGCCCAGAAACGATCTGGCCTTGCAGCCCATCGCATTCAAAACGATGGCCAGAAGGGTTACGGTCACCTGTTCGCCGGTGGAAATCAGGGAGTCATATTCTCTTTCATCGGGCAAATCCGTCGCACTGTGAGCCAGGTTAATCAGCCTGTCGGTCTCCCCCGCCATGGCGGACAAAACAACGACAACCTGATGGCCGGCCTGTTTGACCTTGATCACTTTTTCAGCCACGTTTTTTATTTTCTCAATATTCGCGACTGATGTTCCGCCGAACTTCTGAACAATTAATGCCATATTTAAACACCCTCCGTTTTTATATCTTTGATCAACTCGTTTAACCTGTCTGCGGACGCCCTGATGATCATTTTTCTCCGGTTTTCATCAACGTATTCAAAATCGATGTAAACCGTTTTTTCCGGCAGAATCTTTTTGATCTTCTCGGCCCATTCTATAACAACAACGCCTTCTGTTCCAAGATATTCTTCGCATCCCAGATCGTCGAGTTCAGAATAACTGCTGATCCGGTAAACGTCGAAATGATAAAGCCTATGACGCGCCGGATATTCATTAATCAATGTGAACGTCGGGCTGGTGATCCTGTATTTTTCATCCACGCCCAAACCGCGGGCCAGCCCCCCGGTAAAACAGGTTTTTCCCGAACCCAGCTCCCCCGAAAGCGCGACCACGTCTCCATCCTGGAGCCCTTCTCCGATAGAGCGCCCTATTTCCATTGTATTTTCAGTACTTACGGATATTATCTCAACCGTTTTATCATCCTGACTCATCTTGTCATTTCACCGGCTTTTAATCGATTGTTTCCAGTAAAACCATGGCTGCGGAATATTTTTTTGTATGCGTCAGACTCAAATGAATCTTGTGGATCCTTCTTTTTTGAATGTAGGATTGAGCATCGCCGGAGAGATTCAGAAACGGCTGGCCGCCTTCATGATTCACGACGGAAATGTCGCTTAGTTTTATGCCCATTCCCAAACCTATTCCCAGCGCTTTCAGGAATGACTCTTTGGCGGCAAACCGCGCGCTGTAGTGCGTCACCGGATAAGCATGTTTGCCGCAGTAGGCCATTTCCTCGGTGGAAAAGATTCTGTTTAAGAACTTGACACCCCATCGATCGATGATTCTTTCCATGCGTCTGTTTTCGACAAGATCGACCCCTATTCCGTAAACCATCAGATCACCTTCCGGGGATGTGTCATCGCGTCCGTCACCGCAGCCACTTTTTTCATGGCCGCCACGTCGTGCACCCGGACGATGTGACATCCGTTCATAATCGCCGCGGAAACTGTCGCTGCGGTGCCTTCCAGCCTTTGCCGCGGTTCATCGCCTGTCACATTCCCGATAAAGGACTTGCGCGATGGTCCAACCAGTATCGGCATCCCCAGAGTTCTCAGGTCTGCAAGCCTCCTGATGATTCTGTAGTTATCCGCAACCGTTTTGCCGAAACCGATTCCCGGATCAATCACCATTGCGTCTTTGCTCACCCCTGCCCGGATGGCTTTCCCGATACTGGCGCTCAAATAATCCGTGATGTCTCCCAGCAGATCATCATAGGCCAGATTTCCCTTCTGCATATTTTCCGGATTGCCCCGCATGTGCATCAACACAAGAGCGGCGCCCGTTTCCGCAGCCGTCCCGGCCATTTTACGATCGCCGTTCAGGGCGCTGATGTCGTTGATGATTTCCGCCCCGGCCTCGACAGCTTCCCGGGCAACACGCGCTTTTTTCGTGTCGATGGAGAGGGGAATCTTTATTTTCCGGCTCAACGCTTTGATCACAGGAAGGACTCTTTTGAGCTCGACATGAACCGGTACTGCGGCAGAACCGGGACGCGTTGATTCTCCGCCGACATCAAGGATATCCGCTCCTTCCGCCTCCATCTGCAATCCATATTCAACCGCCCTTTCCGCTGATAGAAAGGTCCCGCCGTCGGAAAACGAATCCGGGGTGACGTTCAGAATTCCCATAATCCGGGTTCTGTCACCCAGCGTGATTTTCCTCCGGGATGTTTTTAAGACAAACCGTTTCTGCCCGGCGTTTTTCAGAATCCGCAAAATATCCCGGGCGATGCTATCCAGACCAAAAGGCTGCCGGGCTATCTTCGCCGCCAGCCGGGAGAGCTGTTTCAGCGTCCCCATCATTAAAACATCGGTCGTTTCCACGCTGCAGGCGACACTTCCTCTGGCAACCGCCGCATCACCGCCGAGAGCCAGCATTTCCTGCTTCAGGATATTGGCAATTTTACACGGCTGTTTCTCCAGCAGGATATTCAGATTGACCGCTTTGGGCGCCATCGCGCCGATGCCGTAGGCATCCACCCCGATCCGCCTGAACAGCGCAGCCGCCTCTTGTGTGCTTTGAATATCAATTATCTTCACCAGAAATCACCAAATTTCAAGATTCCCAATATTATGAACGGATGGTTGAAGTGATATAGTGATCAGACTGAAGTCTGCGGCTCGCTCCTGTGTGCCTTGGGTAACGCATCGCCGATCAGGGTGTCTATTTCCGCGCCGCTTAAAACTTCTTTTTCCAGAAGTTCACCCGATATCTTGTGGAGAAGATCAATATGATCGGTGAGAAGCTGTTTTGATCGTTCATAATTGCGCGCTACAATGGCCATGACTTCCGCATCGATGTTTTTTGCCGTTTCTTCGCTATAATCCTTGTGCGTGGCAAATTCCCGTCCCAGAAAGATCTGCTCTTCTTTTTTGCCGTAACTCAACGGCCCCATTTTGTCACTCATGCCCCATTCACAGACCATTTTCCGGGCCAAATTTGTCGCGCGTTCAATGTCGTTGCCGGCGCCGGTGGTGAAGTCTTTCAAGACCAGTTCCTCGGCAGCTCTGCCGCCCAGCAAAATGGAAATGCTGTTTTCCAGATACCGTCTCGGATAGGTATGCTTTTCATCCACGGGCAGCTGCTGGGTCAGTCCCAGCGCGCGACCGCGGGGAATGATGGTCACTTTATGAATGGGATCCGTTCCCGGAATCAGACGGGCGACCAGCGTATGGCCGATCTCATGATACGAGGTATTGCGTTTCTCTTCATCGCTGATCACCATGGTTTTTCTTTCCGAGCCCATCAGGATCTTGTCTTTGGCAAACTCGAAATCGCTCATGTTCACCTTTTCTTTATTGGCCCGGGCGGCGTTGAGCACCGCTTCGTTGATCAGATTTTCAATATCGGCTCCGGACGTGCCGGGCGTTCCCCGGGCCAGAACGGCAAAATCCACATCTCCCGCAATCGGGGTCTTGCGGGCGTGCACCTCGAAGATTTTTTCCCGGCCTCTGACGTCGGGCAGCGGCACGACAACCTGCCGGTCAAAACGTCCCGGCCGCAGCAACGCCGGATCGAGGACATCGGGGCGGTTGGTGGCTGAAATCAAGATAACGCCTTCATTGGATTCGAAGCCGTCCATTTCCACCAGCAGCTGGTTGAGCGTCTGTTCCCTTTCGTCGTGGCCGCCTCCCAGACCGGCGCCGCGATGGCGGCCGACCGCGTCGATTTCATCGATAAAAATAATACAGGGAGCGTTTTTTTTGGCCTGACTGAACAAATCGCGAACACGTGAGGCGCCGACGCCAACAAACATTTCAACAAAATCCGAGCCGCTAATGGTCAAAAACGGCACTTCCGCCTCTCCGGCAATGGCCCGGGCCAGAAGCGTTTTTCCCGTTCCGGGAGGGCCGACCAGCAACAATCCCTTGGGAATCCTGCCGCCGAGCTTGGTGTATTTTTTGGGATCCTTCAGGAAATCAATCACTTCTTCCAATTCGGATTTCGCCTCATCAATTCCGGCCACATCGGCAAACGTAACCCGCTTGGATTTATCGGTGATCAGGCGCGCCTTGCTTTTACCGAAAGCCATGGCCTTTCCGCCCCCGGCCTGCATCTGACGCATAAAAAAGATCCAGATACCGATCAGCAGAATCATCGGCGCCCATGAAATCAAAATGGTCAGCCAGGCGGATTCCTCCACCGGTTTGGCAGTTATCTTGACGCCTTTCCCGCTGAACTTTTCAACCAGTTGGTCGTCTTTGGGCGCAAACGACTTAAAAAGACTGTTGTTTTTCAATTTTCCGTTGATATGATCGCCCTGAATGGTGACTTCGCTGATCTCTCCCTTGTCCAACAGGGTTAACATCTCACTGTATATGATTTCCTTGGTTCCCGTTTTAGGCTGATTGTAAAGCTGCCAGACAAGCAGGAAAACCAGCAGGACGGTCAGGACAAGCGCTATATTTTTCTGAAACTGATTCAATATATTTAATCTCCTTTAGAACAGTTATTTTACTCTTATAATAATATTGAATTTATCTCAAATAATTTCTATGGATTTTATCCGGGCGGCTTTGAACCTTTCCCGACAGGCCGGTCAGGCGTGATCGCCAGTTTCAGGACCGATTTTGTTGCCGGTGAAATCTTGACACGGTCACTGATATGCCTATGCTCAATATAGACGACGGAAAGACGGTCAACCAGCAGCAGGAGGTCGTCTCTTTGAGCAACGGGAATCTTATGATCGATGAAATATTTTTTAATTTTCTGCCGGCCGCGCATCCCCAAAGGCTGGATCCAGTCTCCGTCGCGTCTGTTTCTGACCACCAGCGGGGGAGCGATTTTACTCCAATCCAGACACGCCGTATTTTTCATGCGGGATAAGTCCGTCTTAATTTTTTTAACCAGTGTCGCCTTAATCGTCAGCCCCCTCTCTTTCACATGGACCGTTCCCGGAACGCTCATCACATAGGCGTATTGATTTTTTTTTGGACGCGTCCTTTTCTTCTCCAGGATTAACTGATCGTATTCGCGTCTCGCTTCGATTCCGGCCGGAAGCGTGATCTTTTTTCCGGATGCGTTTTTCTGCGTCAGATCATTCACCGCATTCACATGAAGAAACGATATGCCGTCGCCTGAAGGCGTCAGATCCTCCAGAAGCATCTTCAGCAATCGCCACCGGATGGCTTCGGGAATTTTTTTAACCGCATGGATGTTCAACGCCACAGAACCGGCCTTTTTCTGCTGCATGGTTTTTTTTGCGGCTGCGGCCGCATGCTGACGGATAAAATCATCTTCCCGGCGAAGAATTTCAGCCATTTGCGCCAGATTCTCTTCGATTCGCGGATTGTATTTCCCTTTTAAAAAAGGAATCAGCTCTGCCCGGATCTGATTGCGTAGATATTGACTGCTTTCATTGGAACTATCCCGGCAATAGGCCATGCCCGACTGCTCCAGAAAAGAAATGATTTCCTGTGCGGATACTTCAATCAGCGGACGAATGATCCGCCCCTCCCTGATGGGCAGAAACCCTTTGAGCCCTTCCAAACCGCTGCCCCGCAATAAATTCAGCAAAACCGTTTCCGCCTGATCATTTAAATGCTGCCCCAGCGCAATTTTCTGCGCCCGGTGCTTTGCCGCCGTTTTCTCCAGGAAGGCATATCGCTGACGCCGGTAAAAATCTTCCGGCGAAATGCCTTTGACACGAATCTTTTTATTCAGTTTTCCCGCATAGAAAACAAGCCCCAGCTTTTTAGCCAGGCGGCGGGCAAACTGTTCATCCCGGTCGGATTCCTTTCCTCTCAAGCCGTGATTGAAATGCGCAACGATGAGTTCCAGGTCCATGTCCCCGGCGATCGAAGCCAGAACGGTCAGGCAAGCGGTCGAATCAGGTCCGCCGGAAACGGCAACGACAACCCGCTCTCCTTTTTTCAGCAGATCAAACTTCTCGATGGTCTGTTTCACTTTTTTGATCATAACTATCTAAAAAGCCGATTCACTTCCCGAATGTCTTCACAGTAATAATCGGCCTTCGCTTTGAGCAAATCGTCGCGACGGCCCAATCCGTTTAAAAAAGCGCAACTCATTATTCCGGAATTTCTGGCGACCGCAATATCGTTGACGCCGTCGCCAACGATGAGGGCTCTGTGCCGTTCGGCCGGATGTTTTTCCAGAACGCTATCGATAATACGACGATCCGGTTTTAAAAAAGGAGTTGAATCGGCGCCGATGACTTCCGTGAAATATTTTTCTATCTTCAGCCCTCTGACAATCATCAACGCATAAGGATACCGTTTGTTGGTCAGAACGACTTTCGGTTTGTTCTCAAAATTCCGTAAAACCTCTTCCACATGGGGATACAGTTTCGTATTATCCAGAAGATGCTCCGCGTAATACGCGGAAAATATCCGCATGGCCTCTTCCTGGTATTCGCGATAGCGGCTTCCCAAAGCCCGCTCCATTAATTTGCTGATTCCGTCGCCGACAAAGCCGATAATGTCCTTTTTCGTTCTTTCCCTGAGGTTCAGGGTTTTTAAGGTATGGTTGATGCACAAAACCAGGTCATCGCCCGTCGAGGCAATGGTACCGTCCAAATCGAATATCATCAGATCTATTTTCTTCATCATGAACCTCTTCGCATTTGTTAAGTTATATAACCAAGTGCGTCCGTAAACACAAGATTCTTTATGAAAAAGTGTTTGACTAAGCTTTGGGTCGGTGTTAGATAAGTTCTAACCGCTTGGATCTCTCTTATCGACTGAGACGGTATTGAACTGAAATGTCGGATAAAGGTCTTCCCTTGCGGAAGGCCTTTTTTAATGAGCCTTGATTTTCCGAAACGTAGTGCACGGAAAATCTTAGAGCGAATTATCCCAGGAGCGTAGCGACGTGGGATTTGAGACTCAAATTTCAAAAGCATAGCGCATTGAAATTTGTAAGTCGTCA
>JAGOMJ010000046.1 GCA_017993615.1 Smithella sp.
CGTTACCCCTGTTACCAGAATTTTATTCTCGCGGCCGGCGGAAAAACCCGGGAGGTCAGAACGTATCCCGAAGACGGATTCCAATACCGTCCGAAAGACATCAAGAAGAAACTCTCTTCACGGACAAAAGCGATTATGATCAATTCGCCTTCCAATCCGACCGGTATCGTCATGACCGAAGAACAATTGCAGAATGTCGCCCAGTTCGACAAACAGTACATTATCTCCGACGAAATTTATCATGGCCTGGTTTACAAAGACCGCGCGCATTCCATCCTGGAATTTACGGACAAGGCGTTTGTGATCAACGGATTCTCCAAGCTCTATGCGATGACCGGCTGGCGCCTGGGCTACTGTATCTTTCCCAGAGAATTTTCCAGCGTTATGCAGCGCATTCATCAGAATTTCATGATTTCCGCCAACGGGTTTATTCAATGGGCGGGCATCGCCGCCCTGACCAAGGCTCAAAAAGATGTGGCCGGAATGGTGCGGATTTACGATGAACGGCGCCGGTACATGCTGTCCCGCCTGCAGGACATGGGGTTCATTATTCATGTCGAACCGACGGGCGCTTTTTACGTGTTTGCCGATGCGCGCCGGTTCTGCAGGGATTCCTACAAAGAAGCTTTCCGCATTACCGAAGAGGTCAAGGTCGGCGTCACACCCGGCATCGATTTCGGCAGCGGCGGGGAAGGATTTTTACGATTTTCGTATGCCAATTCTCTGGAAAACATCAAAGAAGGCCTGAACCGACTGGAGAGCTATCTCAAAAAACGCCGATAGTCCGTCGCCGGTCTTACCGCCGTACCCGTTCTTTACGCATCAGCAAAGGGAATGGTCAGTTCGTAAACGCCGCGGGACAAAACGGTCTGAACCGGGAAAGGCGCTTTTTCAAAAACTTTCAGCATGGACTTGTTGGAAGCGAGCACATCGGCGGTGAATCCCTTGATGCCCTCTTCACGGGCCGCGCGGATCAGCAATTCAAAAATATATGAAGCGATGCCCATGTTCTGATAATCCTCATCCACAATAAACGCGACATCGGCAAAGGCGTCCTGCTTCGTGCGGGCGTATCGCGCTTCGGCAATTATTTTTTCCGTGCCCGCCGCTTCGACAACGCCGACGATGGACATGACCCAGCGGTAATTGACGTTGACGTATTCCTGCATCTTTTTATGAGGCATTGTTTTAATGGACGTGAAGTAGCGGGAATAAACGGCCTGATCGGAAAACCGGTAGAATAAGTCCCGCATCTTTTCTTCATCGGACGGTTTGATCGGGCGGAAAAGAACCTTGAGACCTCCCTTGAATTCATGCGAACAGATGAATCTGGCCGGGTAGAGATGTCCGGACTCGGGGAAATAAATCTGATCGGCGTAAAGCAGTTTCGCTTCCTTCGCCTGACGGACCAGTTCCTCCCGATCGTCGGGATGCGCGATATCAATCAGTTCCTGAGCACGCTCGCGCATCGTCTTGCCCATCAAATACGCCACACCGTATTCCGTCGCCACCAGGTCCATCGACTCACGGTTGGTAAACTGGAACGGCAGATTATCGACGGACAGAACGATATTTGGCAGACCTTTCCGGTTGCGGCTGGGCAATCCGAAAATGGTACGGCCGTTTTTGGAAAGCGACGCTCCGATAAAAAGTTCCTGGACATTTCCCGGACCGGCGGTGACATTCCCCTTGCCGGTATGCAGCGCGACATTGCCTGTCAGGTCAATTTTTCTGGCCGGCAGAATGGATATGGTTTTGTCATTCGTGCCGATTATTTTCGGATCGGTAATCACATCCTCCGGCTGAAATTCAACCAGCGGATTGCGGTCCAGCCAGCGCATCAGTTTTTCACTGCCCAGCAGATAGGACGCGGCACACTTGCCGCGGAACACGCCTTTGTAGCGATTGGTCACGGCGCCGCTCTGAACAAGGTCCATCAGAGAATCCGTAAAAAAAGGAGAATGGACGCCGAGATTTTTTTTCGTTGTGAGCTGAACCGCCAGGGCTTCGTAAAGAGGGCCAATCCCGAATGATACGCAACTGGCGTCTTCAACAACCGCGGCAATATTGGCGGCGATTTTCAGAAAAACATCTTCCACCGGCCAGCGGGGAATATACAACGGCGGTTCTGCGGATTCGACAAAAAAATTAAACTCATCCATATGAACCAGTGTGTCGCCCATGATGCGGGGCGCCTTGGCATTGATTTCGCCGACAACCAGATGCGCGGTTTCCATCGCCTGCCGCTCCACATCCACGCCGACCAGGCAGGCATACCCGTTTTCATCAGGCGGAGATATCTGGATGAACGTCGCATCAATGTGAATGGCGCCCGACTTAAACAGCTGGGGGATTTTGGAAAACCGGCTGGGGATAAGATCGATTCTTCCCGCGCTGACGGCTTCGGACGCAATCCAGCCGGAGAAAAAAGTCCTCAGACGAAATTTGCGGGAATATCGTTCATCAATCGGTATGGTATCGCCGATACTGACCAGCTGAATCAACTCCAGATCCTGGAGGTTCGGCTCTTCCGACGCCATAAGATTTTTAACCAGCGTGCGCGGTTCCGCCATGCCCGTCCCCAGAAAAATGGTCATGCCCGGCTCGATTTGAGACAGTACTTCACTGGGAGAAACAACCTTATCCTTCCACATACATTATTCCCTTTTTCAGTTGTAGGGTTAAAATTTAATTTACGCCGTTGCGAGACCGAACGTCTGAATTATAGGGAGGCGGCCTGTGCCTGTCAAGACAATTAAACCTTTTTAAACAGATATGGAAGGATGGCCGACAGGTGAAATATTTATGCTTTGCCCCCGGCGAAATGTTCTGTATAAGCATATTCTCAAAAAAAAACGGTTTCGAGGATTCAATTTTGGCTTTATCGGGTTTCCGGCGACAATCCATTTTCGCGTTGTTTTTCTTGTTACTTGTGCTGCCTGATACGGCGTCTGCCGTAAATTTTTACGACGGTGCAAGGGCAAAACAGGGAACTTATTTTCTCACCTACACTTCCGTTTATGCCGCTGATAAAACAACAAACGGCAAAGGCAATCACGCGAGCAAAGACATGGGGCTGCTGAACGCCCAGGAATTGTTGCGTCTTTGCTATTATTCGCCTGATTTTGTGGCCACGGCTCTGGTTCCGTTCGGTTTAATGAAAATCGATTCTCTGGATCAGGAATCTTCAGGGATTGGCGATATCAATCTCGGCGCCGGTTATTTTCTGCCGATTCGAAACGTTGATATTCTCCCGATGATATTTGTGGAATATCCCACAGGCCAATACAGCTCTGCAAAATCAGCCAACATCGGCTCGAATCAGCTCGACATAAAACCCGTTGTTTTTCTTCACAAATCAATGGGCGACTTCAGTATAGATGCCGCTGTGAAATACGTCTTCCGTTTTGAAAATGAAAGAACCGATGTTCTGCCGGGCGACGAGTTTCATCTGCAGTGCCTTCTGGGTTACCATCTGACGGAAAAGTTCAAACTGGGCCCTTCGGTCAACTGGTTGCAAAGCAAAGAAAAAAAACAAAACGGGACGGCAGTCGACGACAGCGCCAGAGCAGTCCTTTCCGTTGGGGCCGATATTTATTATCGCTTTTCCCGGTTCGGTATCACCTTGACTTATCTTTGCGATGTTTATACTGAAAATTCAGCGCAGGGACATTTTGTGCAAATAAAAACGGTTTATCGCTTTTAGCGGGTTACTTGTTCCAATTTCCGGGCGATGCATTCCAGAGTGTCATCAAGTCTTCCCGCACTGCCCAGGTTTTTGGGAACCGAAAGCACCAGTTCCGAACCGCCTTCATATCCCGACAGTACCAGAAAAAACGGAAAATACTCCGTCGCCGGCGGGACAGCCCAGAACGACCGGGCGGAAAATCCGCCTCCGCAGAAAAAATTCAGATCGACCCGGCCCAGATTGGAAAAAATGCCCGAAAGCCCGTAGCGTCCCTTGCGATGCCGGTCACGAATCATCTTTTGCGCCCCGAACCGCACCAGTCGCAGCGGAATATATTTTACCAGTTGATCATATTTTTTTATCCGGCCTTCGAAACCGTGCCGGAGTTGATACGCCATGTCGTCGGCAATCAGTTCCGGCGTCGTATTTTTGTTGATCTCGACATAAAGATCCAACGTCAGATTGCCGGTGCTGCGCAACTCCGGCCGACGGGGCCGCATATCCACCGCCACGGCAAACCGCACGATGCCTTCCGCATGCCGCCAGGCTTCTTCCGCAGCAAACCGGGCGCATCGCGGCAAAAGCAGCGGCACCTTGCCTTTGATGCTGCGACGTTTCCAGATAACACCCCGGGCGTCGCCTTCGGGAAGTCCCGTAGGCGCAATGTGTTCGACGGGAAAAGCGCGGCGGAACTGCTTTTGAAAACTTTCAGCCATCTGAACTTCCGTCAGGGTCGACGTCGATCCCATGACGTTTTCTTTCCGCAGGGCCCGAAAAACGTCCTCGGCACAGCACAGCGTTCCTCTGCCGTCCATGACACCGTGATGCGTGCGAAAAACAACCCGGGGAACCGGACCATGTACAAGAATCACCTCGCAGATCGGGCTCTCACGAAACGGCAGCGGTTCCAGTAAAACAGGCGCTCCTTCCGGCCCATGACCGTCCCATCGGCTTCCGTCTATTTCCCGAACACGCGGCGGATTGCCGGAATCGATCCAGCGGCTCCAGGCCAGATGACCTTTGAGAATGAGCCTCGCTCCGGGATTGGCTTCAGAGGCAACCGCCACAGCGGTGCGCCAGAGATACGGATCAAGCACACCTTCCCCGTCAAAAACAAACTGGTTGGCCACCGGAGGGCAGAGCGAATCCGTCGCCACATACGTACGTTCATTAAAACTCATTTTTCGCATGTACCCCTTATCCACAGCAGCACCTTTCAATGATAATTTCATTAATTTTATCACATCTTCATACGTGCTTCAGTTACTTTATGATGGCTTCTGCCCTCAAGAAAAAAATCAGGTTTCAAACAAATGTCTGAAACCTGACGGGATTGAAAAAATGAATCCCACCGGAATACTTTCAAGCGGATTCACTCAAGAACAGCGCCATATGCCGCCGAGCCGACCATCCGGACATAACGGCGCATGTAGCCGGGGGTAATCTGCTTATGCAGAGGCTTCCAACCGGCCAGCCTCCGGGCGATTTCCTGCGGTTTCAAATCCACGTCAAGACGGCGCGCGGGGATGTCGATGTTGATCATGTCGCCATCTTCAATAACGACAATCGGTCCGCCGCTCGCCGCCTCCGGAGAAACATGTCCGATGCAGGGTCCCGCCGTGGCTCCTGAAAAGCGGCCGTCCGTTACCAGCGCCACATTCGTGAAACCGGCCAGGTCAAGTCCCATGGTCACCGCAAGCGTCTCAGGCATGCCGGGTCGGCCTCTGGGACCTTCGTAACGGATGACAATGACTTCTCCTTCCTTGAGCGTTTTATCACGGATTGCCTGCAGAACATCGGCTTCGGCGTTGAAGATCCGCGCCAGACCGGGTGCTGGTATGGACGTAAAACATGTTTTTAATCAGACAAAGACCCCAGGCGATGGCGTGCTCCGCAACACTGACGGCATTGGCGCCGGCCGTGTTGGCGACCTTGATTCTCCGGGCAGTGCAGGCCTCCACATCGATGTGCTGATAGCCCACACTGGGTTGCTGAATAAATTTGAGAGATTTTGCCTCCGCTACGATATCGGCCGTTATCTTATGTTTGAAGGTGTAATCGCCCAGAACAATATCCGCCCTGGAAAGATTTATTTTGATTTCGTCGACAGACATCTCATAACCGGCAATCACCTCGAAATCAGGCACATCAGGTGTTTGCCGGATAAGAAGTTTCACGATCTCGCCAGATAAAGGAACCAGCGACAATACGATTTTGGCCATGTCAGGCATCCTGGCGACAAAGATAATTTTTTTCTATGTGCTTTGTTTATCATAAGTAAACCGGCGAGTTCAAGGATGGACCGGTTTGATCAAAATGCCGCCAACACGGCACAAAAAAGCCCGGCTTAAAAAAACCGGGCCTTTAGACTGGATTGACTCAAAAGAGGTTTGTCGCAATCAACGGCATTCGGTACAGATTGTCAGTTCAGCCAGCGGCGTACCGGTTTTTTTGCTGATGAATTTCAACTGGTCAACCGGAGCAAAATATTTCCCGCATTTTGAACAGGCCTGCATTTTGAAGGTGCGTCCCCAGATTTTGCGCTTGTCGCCGGTCGAGGTCATTTCAATATGACCGGTGGGACAGACATAAGCACAAGCGCCGCAGCCGATGCAGGCGTCCGATTTTTCGCTGTAAGGCGTTCCGACGTTTTTGTGCGATCCGCGGGAGAACAAGCCGATGGCGCTCACGCCGACGACTTCCTCGCACACGCGCACGCAGGAGCGGCACAGGATACACTTGCCTTTATCCGTATCCGGAATGAATCTTGCCTGGGGTTCCACGCAAAGTTCCTTGGCCAGTTTCTGCAAAACTTCCGATTCGGGGCAGCGGGCCAGCAGCAGTTCCATGACCAGACGGCGGACATTCAGCACCCGGTCGCTTTTGGTATCCACGATCAAACCTTCTTCCGCGCCATAAAGACAGGATGTTACAATTCTGGTCCGATTTCCCTTTTTGATTTCCACCACGCAAAGCCTGCAGGCGCCGGAACGCGAAACAGCCTCATGCGCGCAAAGCGTGGGGATGGAGATGCCCGCACCGCGAATGGCTTCCAAAAGCATCGTTCCTTCCGGCACTGATATATTTTTTCCGTCAACAGTCAAATTTACCATGATTTATCCTACCTCTATTTCACGTTGATTGCGTCAAACTTGCAGCTTTCAAAGCACGCGCCGCAGCGGGTGCACTTGTAATTGTCAATGGTGTGAGCTTTTTTCTTTTCGCCGCTGATCGCCTGAACGGGACATACCTTGCTGCAAAGGGTGCAACCGGTACATTTCTCGGCATCGATGCTGTAGGTAATCAGCGCTTTGCAGACACCTGCCGGACAGCGGTGTTCTTTGATGTGCGCGTCGTACTCATCGCGGAAATATCGAAGCGTGCTGAGCACCGGATTGGGCGCCGAGCTACCCAGCGCGCACAAAGAACCGTCCGCCACGCCGGTTGCTATTTTTTCCAGAAGCTCGATGTCGCCTTCTTGACCCTTGCCCGCGCAGATGTCTTCGAGAATTTCCCGCATGCGGCGGATACCTTCACGGCAGGGAACACACTTGCCGCAGGATTCTTCCTGCAAAAAGGAGAGAAAATATTTGGCCACGTCCACCATGCAGGAACGGTCATCCATGACGATCATGCCGCCGGATCCCATCATGGAACCGACTTCATAGAGCTTATCGAAATCCACCGGCAAATCCAGCAGGCTTTCGGGAATGCAGCCACCTGAAGGTCCGCCCGTCTGAACGGCTTTGAACTTCCTGCCGTTGGGAATACCGCCGCCAATGTCATAAATGATCTCGCGCAGCGTCATGCCCATCGGAACTTCCACGAGTCCCGTGTTATTGATCTTGCCCACCAGCGAGAAGATTTTGGTGCCCTTGCTCTTTTCTGTGCCGATGGAAGCGTACCAGTCGGCGCCGTTATTGATAATCAAAGGAACGTTGGCCCAGGTTTCCACATTATTGAGAACGGTGGGTTTGTCCCACAGGCCTTTTTCCACGGCGTGGACATATTTGGCGCGCGGTTCGCCGGCGCGTCCTTCAATGGACGCGAAAAGCGCGGACGATTCGCCGCAGACAAAAGCACCGCCGCCCTTATTAATCGAAATATCGAAATCAAATCCGCTGCCCAGAATATTTTTCCCCAGCAGTCCGGCTTCCCGGGCGCTTTCGATGGCCATGGTTAAATGAATGACCGCCAGCGGATATTCGTTGCGCACATAAATATACCCGTGAGAAGCGCCTATCGCGTAAGCGCCGATGATCATGCCCTCAACGATACTGTGCGGATTGCCTTCCATCAGCGAGCGATCCATATACGCGCCGGGATCTCCTTCGTCGCCGTTGGCAATGATATATTTGGGCGAGCCGTGAGCCTTGCGGCAACCCTCCCATTTCGTTCCGGCCTGAAATCCGCCGCCGCCGCGTCCGCGAAGCGATGCTTTTTTGATTTCATTGATGATGCCTTCGGGATTCATTTCCGTTAAGGCTTTGGCCAGCGCACTGTAACCACCAATGGTGATATAGGATTCGATTCGGGTAGGATCGATAATGCCGTTGGATCCGAAAACCAGGCGCAACTGCTTTTTGTAGAAGGGAACATCTTCTTCCTTGAGCACCGTCTCCTTTGTATTTGGATCGCGGTACAGGAGTTTTTCTAAAATTTCACCCTTTGCCACGGTCTTTTCAACAATATCTTTTACATCATTCACCTTGACCTGTTGATAAAATATTTTTTCCGGGTAAATGACAACCAGAGGACCTTTTTCACAAAAACCGAAACAGCCAGTCGCTCGAATTTCCACGTTTAAATTATGTTTGGAAAGTTCCGCCTCCAGTGCATCCTTGACCTTGATGCAACCATAACCACGGCATCCGGTCCCGGCACAAATGGTGATTATTTTCTGATTGGGGTCGTAACTTCGTTTCAGATCTTCCTGAATCTGGTGCAAGACCTGTGCGTTTTGTATTTTTATCATGATTACTCCCCCTCTCCTTTGAACTTGCCGATAACCTTATCCACTTTATTCATGGTCATCTGGCCGTGATATTCGGTATCGATAACTACGACAGGCCCCAACGCGCAGGCGCCCACGCAGTTGACGGTTTCCAGAGAGAATTTATTGTCCGGTGTTGTCTCGCCCGGTTTGATACATAATGTTCGCTCCATTTTATCCTGAATGGCCGCCGCGCCGCGCACATGACAGGCGGTCCCCATGCAGATTTTCACGATGTGCTCGCCGCGCGGTTTCAGACTGAAGGCCGTATAAAACGTGGCAACTTCGTAAACGCGGCTGAAGGGAACGCCCAGAGCTTTGCCGGCCGTTTTCAGAGCATCCTTGGGGAGGTAATTAAAGGACTCCTGAATATCCTGCAAGACGGCAATCAGTGCACTTTTATCTTTACCGTGTTTTTTAACAATCTCTTTGGTTTTTGCTGCGATGCTGCTAGCTTTTGTCATGCTTTTTTCACCTCGGTATTCTTTTGAGGACATTCCTCTTAATTGCCTGTTTTCAGATACTTGGCTTTTTCTATCAGTTTTTGATATTCCATGGAAACGCGTTCCTGAATCTGATCAATTTCATTATCTTTCAAATGACGGAATCTCCCCTGCGGCTTGAAGTACTCCCGGATGGGTCTGAGCTTTTTGGGCATATCCGGAGAAACCCGGTAATGGCCATGTTCCACTTCAAACAAAGGAAATACGCCGGTTTCCACCGCCAGCCGCCCCATGGATATTGCCGTATGCGAAGGAGACCTCCAGCCGGTCGGACACATGGAGAAACAATGAATATAGGACGGTCCCTTGATACTTTTCGCCTTTTCAATCTTGCGGATAAAATCCAGCGGGTAACTCGGACAAACGGTTGCGACATACGGTATCTCGTGGGCGACCATGATTTCCGCCATGTTCTTCTTCCATGTTTTCTGTCCGGAACTCACTTTGCCGGCCGGCGCCGTGGTCGTCGAAGCGCCCATCGGCGTCCCGCTGGAACGCTGAATACCCGTGTTCATGTACGCTTCATTGTCGAAACAGACGAACATCATATCATGGCCGCGTTCCATGGCGCCGGACAGCGCCTGCATACCGATATCCATCGTTCCGCCGTCGCCCGCCATGCCGACCACCTTGACGTAACGGTCGTCGATCTTTCCTTTTCTGCGCAATGCCTTGAGTCCGGCTTCTATACCGGATGCAACGGCTGCCGTGTTTTCAAAAGCCACATGAATCCAAGGCACGCGCCAGGCAGTTGTGGGAAACATGCTGGAGATGATTTCCATACAGCCGGTCGCCGAAGCGATAACCGTATTTTCACCAAGCGCCTTACACATCAATCTCACAGCCAGAACTTCAGCACAACCCGAACAGGCGCGATGACCGGAAGAGATCAGTTCTTTTTTATTAATCAGCCGCGGGGCAAATAAATCAAAATTTTCTACGATATTCATTATTCTCTCACTCCCCAAAATTCATAGGTATCCACTGCTTTATGTTCAGTATCCGCCAGAACTTTTTCAAACATGCCGATAAAATCACCGACTGGAACATCGCGTCCGCCCAATCCGTAAATATAGCCATAAATCAAAGGACGCTGTTTTTCAGAATAGAGCGCTGATTTAACTTCCACAAATACAGGACCGCCGAGACCACCAAATGTGATGGCGCGGTCGGTTACAATTAGTTTTTTTGCATGTTGCACGGCAGCCCGAATTTCCACAAACGGGAAGGGACGCCACAATCTTAATTTCACCAGACCGGCCTTCACGCCTTTGGCACGAAGGTCATCAATAGCCATCTGTGCGGTTTCACCCATCGAGCCCATGGTCAGCATAATGACTTCGGCATCTTCGGATTTATACGTTTCCACCAGTTTGTAATTGCGGCCAAACATTTTGCCCCATTCGTCCAATACATCCGCAATGACTTTCTTTGAATTTTTCAGCGCCTCATCCTTGGCCTTCATAATTTCCGTAAAATAGTCCGACATGGCAAAAGCACCCATCGTGACCGGCTTTGCGGGATGCAGCGTGGCGTGCGGGACAAACGGCGGCAGAAATCTATACACTTCTTCCTTTGAGGGCATTTCAAAAGGCTCCACCATGTGCGTCAACTGGAAACCGTCGATATTAACATTGACCGGCAGCATGACATCCTTATGCTCGGCAATTTTAAAAGCCATGATGGACATATCAATCGCTTCCTGTCCGTTTTCCACAAAAAGAGAAATCCAGCCCGAATCGCGCTGGGGCATAATATCGGTGTGATCATTTAATATGTTCAGGGGACCGGACACCGCGCGGTTGGCAATTGCCATGCAAATCGGCAGACGCATCGCCGACGCAATGGGCAGAAGTTCGTGCATCAGCATCAACCCCTGAGAACTTGTTGCCGTAAACGCACGGGCACCTGCGCCGGAGGCGCCGATCACCGCGCTCATCGCCGAATGCTCGGATTCAACGGTGACAAATTCCGCGTCAATTTCACCGTTGGCAACCAGATCGGAAAGATGTTCCGCGATGTGCGACTGGGGCGTAATAGGATAAACGGCGGCCATGTCAATATCGCAAAGACCCACGGCTTCCGCAACGGCAATTGCCACTTCCATTCCAATGCGTTTTCCCATATTACTCCTCCTCCACCATCTTTATCGCGCGCGGCCAGCATTCATGCGCGCAAATACCGCAACCTTTGCAATAATCCAGATCGGCCTGAAAGAAGCCGTCCTCGGTCTGCTGCACGCAACCTTCCGGACAATAAACATAACAAATGCCGCACTTGATGCATTTTGCATTATCCCAGATGGGTTTTTGAGACCGCCAGCTTCCCGTATGATATTCACTGGCGCTTCCCGGTTCGGACACAACACAGCCAATGGGAAGTTCCTTCCATGTTTTCAATGCCATTGAGATCTACCCCTTAATTGTATATTGTTATTTCGTCGTAAGCCCGCTTCATCGCGTTGAGATTCTTCTGAGCGATTCTGCCGAAACGGTGCTCTATAGATTCTTTCATCGCATCCAGTTCCATAATGCCGGTCACTTTCAAAAGAGCGCCGATCATGGTGGTGTTGGCAATAGGCACGCCCATTTCCTTGCGCGCTATTCCGGTGCCGTCAACAATGGCCAATGTCCCCTTGTAATCAAGCGCCTTGCGAATTTCTTCCGGAGTTTTATGCGTATTGACAATCAATTTGCCGCCCGGTTTCAAACCATCAAGAACATTTACCAGACCGATCAAACTGGAATCCAGAACCAGCACCACATCGGGTTCATAGATGCCCGAGCGGACATTGATTTTTTTATCGGCAACACGGGTAAATGCGGCTACAGGCGCCCCTCTTCTTTCCGGACCGAAACTGGGAAATCCCTGAGCGTATTTTCCGGCTGCAATTGCCGCCTGAGCCAGCAACTCCACCGAGGTCACCGCTCCCTGACCGCCACGTCCGTGCCATCTAACCTCTATCATTTATTTTCGTCTCCTTATCGTGATACAAAAATGACCATCATTCATAATATAGAAGCAAATTTCAGTCAACAGATTTTCACGGACGTTTAAATATCTTTTTATATTGAACAGATATGGCATTTTTGCTTTGCGGAAACATACAGGTCTTTACCCAAGGAATCGTTAACAACAACCAGCGGAAAATCTCTGACTGTCAGTTTTCTGATCGCCTCCGGACCGAGGTCTTCATAGGCAACCATTTCGACTTTTTTGACGCATTGAGACATTAAAGCGGCAATCCCGCCGATCGCTCCGAAATAAACAGATTTGTACTTTTTGATGGCTTCGACAACTGCCGGCGAACGGTTGCCTTTGCCGATCATTCCCCGAAGGCCGTTTTCGATTAATTTCGGTGTGAAGAAATCCATCCGGTAGCTGGTGGTGGGACCGATGGAGCCGATGATTTTTTTCGGTGGAGCAGGGGTTGGCGCCGCGTAAAACAAAACGGCTTGCGACAAATCTATGGGCAGCTTTTCGCCTTTCAGCAGAGATTCATACAAACGCCTGTGCGCCACATCGCGCGCGGTATAAACTTCGCCACTTAACATTACCATATCACCGGCATGAAGAGAAGTGATAACTTCACCAGTTAAAGGTGTTTTAATTTTTCGTGGTGTGCTCATATTATTAACATATTATAAATATGGTTTGCTATTGTATTAGCATTAAGGGAAAGTAAATGGAAGGTTTGTAAATGTCAATTTAATAATTAAAAAATATTTCAATCGTGATATGCCCATGCGACACCTCTATTCATCAATATATCGACTTTCTATTTTGACAATCTTCTTTTTATCTCCCGCTAACGTACCGGTGCGGATCGACTTTTTTTCGAAGCATTTCCAATTAGATTTCAGGCAGTGGCAGTGTTTCGGTTATTTTTGGCGCAAGGAGCAGCTCGAACCCGCAATTGTCCTGCACATCCGATATCTTGTTGCATGGACAGTTCTTTCCTTATCGTGATTTCACCCGACGCTTAGTCGTATCAATCCCCAAGAGACGGCCTAAATTACCGCCGAAGATCTTCCTCCTGTCCTCATCAGTTATGGCCGGATAGCCATAGCCTTCCTGCATGTCATCGGGTATCTGGAAATCCCGCAATCCTTCCACGGCGTTTTTGATCTGGAGAGCAAAACCCGCATAGTCCGTTCCCCAGATGATCTTGTCAGGTCCGACCCACCGCATGGCTTCACCGATGATGGTTGCAAATTTTCTGGGAGCGGTGATCGCCCAGGGCACCAGGAGGCTGAGACAGACATACAGATTCGCATGCCCCATGGCCACCATGTTCAGCTGATCGCAATAGGGGTACCCCATATGAAACGCGATGATCTTCAACTCAGGGAAATCGCGGCACACATCATCGAGGAATACGGGGTTTGCATACTTGCTCGCCTGCGGCGGACACCAGGACATGCCGGTATGAATGTCCAGCACGATGCCGAGCTCCTCACATTTTTCATAGAAGGGCCACAGATCAGGATCATTGATGTAGGTGTCCTCGGTGCACAGGTATTTGAATATCTTTGCCTTCTTTTCCTTTACCCAGTACTCCAGTTCCCGGATGCTGTTCTTGACGCCCTTGAACTTGATGGGCGACATATTGGGCTGATACATGAAGCGATCAGGGTTCGATTCCACGATCTCGGCCATTTCTCCATTCGTGCAGAACCGGCCCGAATAGCCGCAGGTATCCATGCACGATTCGGGCAGAAGGCAAGCAATATCCACGCCATACTTGTCCATGGCGTGCAGGATGTTTGAAGGGTCAGGATTCTTCAGTGCTTCCCATTCTTCCAGCCCACCGTAAGCCTTTGCCATGATCGTGGGATGGGTGCATGAGAACAGCGGCCTTGAAATATTATCAATCGCCTTCCACCACATCTTATACCCGGGGAAATATTCATAGTAGGAACCATTTTTACCAATCAGGTGCGGTTCCGGGTCGATTTTAAAAAAACCATCATCGTTTATTTTTGCCATAAGGTGCTCCTTTTATATTTATCGCAATCCGTTGACGTATGGTATGAGCCTATGTCAGTTTCTATCCTCATACGTTCATGATCTGCTCGATTTCTTCATTGGTGTATTCCCATGTCTCGGACGGTTCCTTGCGACCCCAATCTGCAACGGTCTGCCACACGCGATTCTTCAATGGCAGGATGGGGCGTCTGGTATATTCCTCGATATGCTCTTCCAGTCCCGTGCGCGGGTTCTTGATGCACCGTACCGGAAGCATCGCCACAAAGCGGATGAGGCAGCCCAGGTTGCAGCGGGTGCATTTGATGATCTCCTTCTCTCTGCCTTCCTTCACCTTGTTCACCCAGTCCGGATCCGCAATCTGCTGGCGCCCCTGCAGAACCATCTGCGCCTTGCCTTTTTGCAGGACATCCGCAACATTGTCGGGGTTGTGAACAGAAGGACACATGACCGGGATCTTGACCGCAGCCTGAATGACGGCGGACTTGTCCATGACCTGGCCCTCGGTGTTGGGCAGAAAATCGCTCATGGCCTCATACGAACCGTCGGACAGATCGATGAAGTCCGCCCCTTCTTCCTCCATCCGTTTTGCTATCATGGCGGCGACGTTGGGATCGTACCCGTCGGGCAGGTCGTCGGAGGCGGAGAATCGCACCCCCACCGGATAATCAGGCCCCACAGTCCGCCGCACCGACCTGACCAGCTCCAGCAGAAAACGGATACGGTTCTCGAAACTGCCGCCGTATTCATCCTTCCGGAAATTGGACCGTTGGACCAGGAAGGAGTGCACCAGATAGCCGTGACAGGCATGGATCTCGACCCCGTCATATCCGGCCAGTTTCGCCAGCCGCGCTCCCTTGCCTTCATCGATGACAAGCTGCTTGATCTCTTCCCGCGTGATTTCCCGGGGCGGCCGCCCCATCATATGCATCATGGGAATCTTATCCACCAGGGCGATGAAGGCCTCAGGGTCTTTCTCGATATCAGGGATAGTGCCATGGTAGCCCGACATCCTGATTCCTCCCTTCAGGACCTTCATATCCATTGAGCCGTTCATGGACTTATGAAACTGCCAGCGCCAGGGAATGGCCGAAGCCGAGACCGGTTCGGCCGCGCCGATATCGCTGGTTCCCTGCCGGCCGGGGCCGGTGAAGAGCTGGGCGAAAATCTTGGCGCCGAAGGAATGCACATGCTCCACCAGCTCGGATTGCAGGGGCACATAACGATAATCGGTCAGGTACGGATTGTTGTATTTACGGTAGGTGTCCGCGCAGGGCAGCGCGGATACCGCCTGCGCCTCGGTGATGATGAGACCGGTCCCGCCTTTGGCCCTGGCGGCGTAATAGGCCATCTGCTGCTTGCTGATATAGTGATCCGGTGCCGTGTAGTTGCAGTTCATTGGCGACATGACAATACGGTTCTTGATTTCGCACCCGTTGATCGTGATCGGTTCAAAAATTGGCGCGTGTTTTGGGTTCATTGAAGATTTTCCTTCCGTTGACTCATTGCTTTTCATTTTGACAATCTCCTTTTTTTAGTGGTTAGACTGACTGATTGGCGCATGATTTGCGTTTCTGACAACTTTCCTCCCGCTGATTTATCAATTTCTCTTTTTCCAAGGATTGTCTCCGATATCTCATTACGGCCGGAAACGTCTAGAGCGGCGGATGCCAAAATAGGAAGAATTGGCGCCAATTTGAATTACCCCGGGTAAAGTTCGTATGTCTTCGAGATTAAGCTATTGAAATTTTTTTACGATAGGCGCTGGGAGAGAGGCTTGACCAGCGTTTAAAAGCTTGCGTGAAGCAGTGCCGGTCTGAAAAACCAAGCTTTTCGGCAATTTCTTCGATATTGTGCCGCTTGGATTGCAAGGCCTGGATGGCCAGTTTAAATCTGATCAGATCCCGCATCCCGGTTATGCTATGCCCGTTTTCAGCCAGACGGCGTTGCAGAGTGCGGGTACTCATATTCAGCGAACGCGCTACCTGTTTTATCGGCGCATTCAATAACTCACCGCGTGCGGCCAGGAGCCTTTCGAGATCCTCCAGCAGTCCGCCGCTCAACGGCGAGCCGGCCAGTTGCTGATTGACGATGCTTCCGGCCTGCCGCCGAATCTCCGGAAATCCGCCGGGCAGAGGGAGATCCATGATGGTGCGATCATAGATGATGGCATTTTCCGGTGCATTCAGGACAATGACACTGCCGAAAAAATCTTCATACAGGGGAGTGAGTTCCGACCGGCCGTGGCGGAAATAGACAGCCTTGGGGAGGACTGTCTTTTTCATCAGGCGATTTACGATGGTTTTTATGCAAGTAAAGATCATTTCCGAATAATGCCGCTCGTCTTCCCCGTCAAGCATACCATCCGGCTGAAACTTGATGATGGCTACCTTCCCGGTTTCTTCAGCATTCAAGATTAAAAGGGGTGAGATCAGTTTTTGAATGGGGCGGATGGATTCAAAGGCTTCCCTCAGGGTGGAGGCAGACATCAAAAAGGACTTGAGATCAGGTAGGTATTCGAAATCGAAATCCTCGCCGGTTAAGAGTCCGAGAGCCGGATGACCGCCCGCCTTTTCGAC
>JAGOMJ010000047.1 GCA_017993615.1 Smithella sp.
ATAAACCGGTCATGCGGTCCGTCATTGCCTTTTTCCGACAGAGCGGGATTGCCGACGTGTTCGGTCAGGACGTCGCCAAATGACATTAAAACCTCAATCATTGCTTTGTAGATTTCGGCATCCTGCCTTCCGGCGCGAATCGCTCCGGCAAAATAAATTTTCATAAACTCCCTACGCCCAGGCGATGAAACACTTTTGCTATTGATACCACTGATGGTCGGATGCATTCAACACATTTAAGGAGACTCCAATCACCAAAGTGAAATGCATCGGAATTGGTTAGTTGAACTATCCAATAGCTATGCTATTGGAGACTATCCCCGAAGCGAAGTGGAGGGGACACTCTTCACCCTTCACGTTTCACGATTCACAATTTGTTTAACGTTGAACATTGAACTATTTTCTATTCACCCGTTTATCGGTGGATATTTATATGGACATTTACGGCGATTTCCGGGTGACAACAACTTCGCAGCAATCATCACCGCGATTTAAATTTTTGGTGTGAGCAACATCCACGAAAATTTTATTATCAAACAGACCGCCGATGAGCCCCTGATAGGTCTGGACGGTGACAATACCGCAATCGGCAACGCCGGCCTTGGCAATGGCTTTCTGTGTTTCGCAATCCGTAATGCGAATGATAATTTTACCATCTTCGATGCAAACTTTCCGTCCCTCGATCTTTAAAACCCTGCTGAAAATATCCAAAGCATCAAAAATACTTTCCGGCCAGACGGGGTTGGGGAGATAGTTCTTCCGGAGGTTCTTGCCGAAAACATAAGCAAAGTGTTTCCAGGCTTCCACATCCATTTCCCAAGCGGTTTGAACACCGAACTTCTTCGCCAGCGCCAAAAACCAGGCCCCATCCATGCGCGTAAACGCGTGCTGTGCAATTTCAATCATCTGTGTTTCAGTTAATTTCATTTCTAAAAACTTCCTTTCATCTATTGGGAGTGAAGTATAAGGAACGATTTCTTGTGAGTCAAGAAGGTTGTCGCTACAACACGCTGACGATAAGAAGCCTATTCACTATTTAATGAGACTTGCTGAAAAAAAGCTTTGCGATGTAATCAAACCCAAGTTTTAGATGCGTAGCGTCCTGAAACTTGTAGGTTGAATTATCACCTATGGTGATTTGAAGCGCAAGTCGTAGTGACACCCGTTGAGCGCGAGAAAAACGACGCGCAAAACGTTGGAGGAACTATCCAAAAGCCTTCGGCTATTGGAAACTATCCCCGAAGTGAAACGGAGAGGGGGAAAAGCGGAAAAGGGGGACGCCCTTAAAATTGTAAAAAGGGCAAAGGGGTCAAGTCTTAAAGGGCAAAGGGGTCAAGTCTTTGCTTGGCTCATGTTGGAAAGAAAAAGTGGATTCCCACCAGACCCCTGCGGGAATGACACCTTAAATAAAAAGACATGCCTCTGAAAAGAAGCATGTCTTTTTGGGTTTTTGAATTGGTTAAAATTTACGCATCTTCCACTTTTACCGCGCAGACCTTGTATTCCGGAATTTTTCCGGTCGGGTCCAGAGCCGGGTTAGTCAGTAGGTTGACGGATGCATCCGAGTTGGACAATGGCAGAAAAGGACATCATTAGAATCAAAACTTTGCCCTTGACAAATGTCACGAGTCACGTTACACAATACACATGATAAAAACATTTGCCGACAAACATACGCGTGATTTGTTTATTACCGGTAAATCAAAGAAGTTTCAGCCTGATATTCTTAAAAGAGCTATCAGGCGTCTTGAATATATAGATTTGGCAACGTGCATTGAAGATTTAAAAGTGCCGCCGAGCAATCATCTGCACATGCTGAAGGATAACAGAGAAGGTCAATATGCAATATCCGTGAATGACCAGCGGAGAATATGTTTCCGGTTTATTAACGGTGATGCATACGATGTTGAAATAACCGATTATCATTAAAAGAGGTAAGAATATGAGCATAAAATATGATGGGAAAAGAAAAGTAAAGCCGACACATCCGGGTGAAATTCTTAAGGAAGATTTTATGCCTGATTATAATCTTAATGTTGCCACTCTGGCCAAAGCACTCGGTGTATCGCGTCAGACGGTTAATGAATTATTAAGAGAGAGCCGCGCTTTGACACCGATCATGGCGTTACGTCTTGGCCGTTTGTTCGGCAATACGGCTGAGTTTTGGTTAAACGCTCAGCGCGCTCATGATCTATGGGAGGCGCAGCAGACGCATCAAGCTGAAATAAAGAAAATCCATCCTCTGAAAGCGGCTTAATTGTGGGGCACATTCCCTGAACGCGCCGTATATGGATTATTCCCAATTCTAATTTATTGAAATGAAAATAAATGGCTAGCGGGACGCCCTTAAAATTGTAAGTTACTGTCATATTCGGGGAACATAAAACTAAAAACACAATGACAATGGTCACAAAATGAATAAATCAAAAGATAAATTATCCGCCTTAATCATTTATCTTTCTCCTCATGGAACAACGAAAAAAGCTATTGATACATTGGCAGTGTCGCTAAACGAAAACAGCGTGAGCTCTGATATATATAATCTGAGTGAATTTGATAATAACGATATTATGGCAAAAATAGCGGACTACCAGTTGATCGTTTTGGGCTCGCCGACATATTTTCATCATGCACCTACCGTGTTTACTGATTTTATCAATAACATGCCCGATGCATCGAATGATCAGTCAGTCGTTTTGCTTTCCTCTTTTGGCGGGGTATCCAGTGGTGTTGTTTTATATGATCTTGCTAAAATTCTGCACAGGAAGAAATATAATTTGATCGGCGGCATCAGAGTCTTAACAGAACACTGCCTTACCTTTCAGGAAGAAAAACCTTTTTATTCAGGGCATCCGGATAAGAAAGCCTTGAACGCTATCAAGACGTTCGGGAAAGAAATATCTGTCCGATTGAAAAATAAAATCTGTACAAGATACAGCCCTTCTGATTTCAATGATAAGCCTTTTATTCTAAACTTTATGGATGACCACATTGTTAAGCTGAGAAATTTTGTATGGGCCATGCCGGGCATAACAGTAAATCAATCATTATGTAACCGCTGTGCTGTGTGCGTTAAAAATTGCCCCACGCATAACATAAAGCTCGGTAAAGCCACCATGCACGGGGGAAATTGCATTTATTGTTACTGTTGTGTCAGGAACTGCCCGGTTCATGCGACAATCGCATTTCTCAAGCCTGCGAGTATAACGGTCAAACTGATGGCAGAAATATTCCGCAAATTCGAAGATCAAGAAACACAGCAGATAGTTTGATCGTTTAGGAGTAAGAGGAACGCCGTTAAAATTCCAAGTTACTGGTTAAAAAGCAACAGGGGCAAAGGGGTCAAGTCTGCTCTTGACTCATATTAGCGGTTTTTGCGCTGGTTCAATCGTCGTCCTTCGATTGAACCAGAATATTTCGGAGCAATCAGCAACCTGTCCGGCGCATCCGGCATTCTCCGGAGCACCTGCCGGATGATTGCTTCGGCAATGAAAAGTTCATCCATTGGGTGATTACCGCTTTTCATTTTTCCCACGGCAACTACGCGGTGTCAGGCCTGTCCACGATTTGAAGGCGCGATAAAAATTGGCCACATCACGATAACCTACCTTATTTGCAATTTCTTCCATGGTAAGTTCGGTTGATTGCAGAAGATCACAAGCCTTTTTCTGACGGATGTCTTTCACGAGTGATTTATAACTCACACCCTCGGCCGCTAACCGGCGCTTTAGCGTTTGATCGCTCATGTTCAAACACCGGGCAAGCTGTGACCTCGTGAGCAGTTCTTTGTCTTTAAACTGAAGCGCCGATTTAGCCAACTCCGTTGTTGTTGTAAGCATGATAAGCTGCTCAAGCGTTTGACGGCAATCTTTTTCATAAATCTTTTTAGTCAGCGTATTGGCGCATGGCAATGGTCTGGTCAGGTAACTGCTGTCGAACCGAATTTGAGTTTCTTCGGCATCAAAGAGAATCGGACAATTAAATATTGGTTTATATTCCTCTGCATATTCCGGCTTGGAATAGGCAAAACGGATTTCTATAAGTTGCACTCGCTCCCGCATAATTTCACAGCAGATATTATAGCCGCCTACCATATGCATTTCGTAACGGAAGCGGCTGCTGCGACCCAGATCGATGAGATCAATAAAACTGAATTTGGCAATATCGTCCTGAACATCAAGGATAAATTGGAAGGGAAATGATAAGAGATCGGCAAGCTCAAAAGCCATTTTAAAGGCGTCAAGGGTTGTGGCACAGCTATTGATAGCCATTATCCATTTCCCCAACTGGCCGATATTAATGCGTTCTCCAATGCGCAGTCCTAAAGCCGGGCAGGAAATAAGGTCGAATAACTTTTGCGAGATCTCAAATTGCTGTTCAAATGTTATCAATCTATCCGGGTTGTCAAAATCCGCTTTCTCCAGTCCTTCACTGGAGAGAATCGACGCCGTATCTATTCCATGCTCTTCTGCCCATTGGATGATAACGCGCAAGTTATGCGTAGATCGATAGGGCGCGATTACAGGCTTTGATTTCAGAGAAATTCTCATGATTCAATCAGTATTATTCTTCGCCATTAAGTTGATCCAAAATGACAATATTTTGAGCTTCTCCGGCAATTGTAAATGATATCCGTATCAAGTAGCATAAAACGAAATTAACCAAGTGGTCAATAACACAAGCGTAGATGAAACTCAATGTCGTTGTCAATGTAAAGTAATATCAAACGTGCCGTACACTATTAAAAGAAATCGCTGAACTGGAGGCTATTTATGAGAAAAGGATTAAGACTGTTTCCGATGATGACAATGTTGATTTTGTTTGTTCTGACAGTGTTTTCCGTTGAGATTTTTGCCTGGCCGGTCATACCGCCGCCAAACTTTACGAATGAACCGCCCCGAAATCCGTTTATCGCTGATTCTCCCTGGCCGATGAGTCATCGAAATCCTTACGGTCAGGCATCCTCTCCGTATCCGGGACCTAAATCAATCAATTTAACAACAAGATCATCTTTTCATGTCGGGATGCCCGGTTTGATTACGCTTGCCATCTCTGGAAAATATCCGGATGGTAAACGCGTGATTTGGGGCAGTTCATCAACGGATGTGTTCAAGGCGGATGAATCGCTAAATTACATCAAAACTATGAAAAAAGAAAATTTGACCATTTCATCTATATTTACACCCGGTGAAATGCTTTCCGGCGCTTATACTCTGGTGGACAAGGATAATACATTCTATATGCCCCGGTTTACAAAAATATTTGCGTTTGGCGATGCGATTGCCGGTAATCGCTATTCGGATATCATTATTCAGGGCGTGTATGAAATTCCCGCAAACCTGCTTGTTGATCCGGCGGAAAAAATCGTGGGACTAAGCATGACCTGGGACGGCATGCTGACTCTTGCCACCAGTCATGGATTGATAGGGGTTGTTTCCCGTTTTTTTGACGAAGCATATTACTATCGCTTCCCCGCTGACGAACAGATTTCCAATTCCATAGCCTGTGATGAGCATGGAGGCATTTATGTCGTTACCGATAAAAATATGTACCGAGTGCAGTGGACTGGCAGTGAACTCACGATAGATCCTGACAAGGGAGGATGGAGCGCCGGTTATGAAACGGGAGAAGCTTCGGGCGTGCGGCTCGGAGCAGGTTCAGGCTCGACACCGACGCTAATGGGAACCGGTAATCAGGATAAATTTGTGGTGATTACAGATGGTCAGAATCTCATGCACCTTGTTCTTTTCTGGCGCGACGAGATTCCCGCCGACTGGCAGCAGATCCCCGGAACAAAAAGCCGGCGCATTGCCGCACAGGTGCCGGTGACTTTCGGTAACCCCGGCGCGACAGAAACATTGTCTGAACAGTCTGTATGCGTCAGGGGTTATGGAGCAGTGGTTGTCAATAACCAGTTGAAAGCGTCACTGGACAATCAAGTCATCAGCGTTCTGATGTCCGGATTTGCGCCAATCGCTCCTTATGGTGTTGAAAAATTCGTATGGGATCCATGGACACGAACATTAAAGACAGCCTGGGTAAACAAATCGGTAAGCATCCCCAATGGAATTCCCACCATGAGTCAGACGACCAACTTGTTTTATGGCGTCGGAAAAAGATTCGGGTTTTGGACATTTGAAGCCTTGGATTGGACGACAGGAAAATCTGTCTTCAGCTATCCATACGGCATTACACCGGCCAATAACAGCGCCTATGCCGCCACGGAAATCGGGCTTAATGGCAGCCTCTTAACCGGAACTTTAACCGGCATGGTACTGATGAAACCTTAGCCTGTCTGCCGGCATTGGGCATTTAAGGGACATAACACTTAATTAATAAAAAAACCGGATTTACCCTGACGGGCACCATGGCCCGCCAGCGCGGGAATGACACTTTAGAGAAAGAAAGCTATACCCCTTTTCAGAGGCATAGCTTTCTTTGTTTCTATTAATATTTTAAAAGCTACGCGGCTTCCACTTTTACCGCGCAAACCTTGTATTCCGGAATTTTGCCGATCGGGTCCAGAGCCGGATTGGTCAACAGGTTGACGGATGCGTCCGCGAAATGGAAGTTCATGAAGATCGAACCGGGAGCACTCTTTTTGGTAATGGTTGCCTTGGCTTCAACCGTACCGCGTCTTGAGGTCACCTTGACTTTCTGGCCTTCGGCAATACCCATTTTTTCGGCATCGGCCGGGTTGATTTCCACCAGGCTTTCGGGATAACGCTCGGTCAGACCTTTTGTACGCGTGGTCATGGTACCGGTGTGGTAATGATACAGGACGCGTCCGGTGGAAAGCAGGAACGGATATTGTTTGTCCGGCAATTCATCGGGCGGAATGTATTCAATGGCGGTAAACAATCCCAGACCGCGGGAGAACTTATCCTTGTGCAGGAATTTGGTCCCCTGATGTTCCGGCGTGGGACAGGGCCACTGAATGCCGCCCTTTTCCAGGCGCTCGTAAGAGATGCCCGCATAGCTGGGGGTGACTTTCGCCACTTCTTCAAAAATTTCCCTGGCGGAAGCGTAATTCATCTCGTAACCCATCTTGTTGGCAATGCCGCAGATGACTTCCCAGTCGGCTTTGGCTTCACCCGGCGCGTCGAGCGCTTTGCGCACGCGCTGTACGCGGCGTTCGGTATTGGAAAACGTTCCATCCTTTTCGGCAAAGCTGGCCACCGGCAAAACCACATCGGCCAGTTCGGCGGTTTCGGTCAGGAACAGATCCTGAACAATCATCAAATCCAGTTTTTGAAGTTCTTTTTTCACGTGGTGCAAATCGGGGTCTGAAAGCATGGGGTTTTCACCCATGATGTAAATCGCTTTGATATCGCCTTTGCCGGCTGCCGCCATTATCTCCATCAGCGTCAAGCCCGGTTTGGGAGAGAGCTTCGCGTTCCAGACCGTTTCAAACTTCTTGCGGACATCTTCGCTGGCGACCTGCTGATAAGCCGGGTAAACATTGGGCAGACAACCCATGTCGCAGGCGCCTTGAACGTTGTTCTGACCGCGCAGAGGATTGACGCCGCCGCCTTCAATACCGACATTGCCGCACAACATGGAAAGATTAGCACAGCTCTTGACGTTGTCGGTTCCGGTAATGTGCTGGGTAATGCCCATGGCGTAAAGGATGCTGGCACGGTCTGCCTTGGCATACATCCGGGCGGCTTTCTTCAAATCTTCCGCGGGCACGCCGGAAATCTTTTCGACCTTTTCCGGTGTGTATTTTTCGACCATCTTCTTGAGCGCGTCGAATCCTTCGGTTCTGTCTTTCACGTATTCCTTGGCATAAAGACCTTCGGAGATGATGACGTTCATCATTCCGTTGATAACGGCAACATCGGTGCCGGGATTCTGGCGCAGCCAGATATCGGCGTATTTGACCAGATCGATTTCGCGGGGATCAATCACAATCAGTTTCGCGCCGCGCTTGGTTGCCCGTTTGACCTTGGCGCCGATCACCGGATGATTTTCGGTGGTGTTGGTGCCCGTTGCCAGAATCAGGTCTGTGAATTCAATTTCGTCTATAGAGTTTGTCATTGCACCGCTGCCGAATGTGGCGGCCAGACCGGCCACCGTGACAGAGTGTCAGAGACGGGCGCAGTGATCAACATTGTTGGTGCCGATTCCCGCCCGCAGGAATTTCTGGAACAGGTAATTTTCTTCATTGGTGCAGCGCGCCGAGGCGAGTCCCGCAATGCTGTCGGCGCCGTGTTCTTTTTTGATCCTGGAAAGTTTGTCCGCGATGAAGGTAAAGGCTTCATCCCAGGTCGCTTCTTTGAAGTTTTCATTCTTTTTATAACGGATGAGCGGTGTTTTCAGGCGATCGGGATGGGAAAGAAAATCCATGCCGAAACGTCCCTTGACGCACAGGCTGCCGTCATTGGGCTGGCCGTATTCGCGGTTGCCCATGACCTTGACGATTTTATTATCCTTGGTGTAGAGATCCATCTGACAACCAACGCCGCAATAGGTGCAGGTGGTTTTGACTTTTGCAAGTTCCCACGGACGGCCGGCGAATTTCGCCTGTTTGAATGTGAGAGCGCCTGTGGGACAGGCCTGCACGCACTCGCCGCAGAAGACGCAGGTTGAATCAATGTAATCCTGGTCGAATGCGGGGCCGACCTTGGCCTTATAACTGCGGTTGGCAAAATCCAGAACTTCGTTGACCTGGATTTCATTGCAGGCGCGCACGCAGCGTCCGCAGAGAATGCATTTGTTCATGTCGCGCGCAATCATGGTATTGCTGTCATCCTTCGCATAACCCGGCACTTGAATTTCAAAGCGCGGCTTGTCAATCTGCAGCCAGTAAACCAGATTCTGCAATTCGCAATTACCGTTCTGCTCGCAGGTGAGGCAGTTATGATCTCCGGACGACCAGAGCAGTTCGATGATCATTTTCTGGGCCTTGCGAACGGCTTCCGTATCGGTGCGGACAACCATATTGGGCGTCACCGGCATACAGCAGGATGCGGCAAGAGATCGGGCGCCTTCCACTTCGACCACGCATACGCGGCAGGCACCGACATTGGTTGTTTTGGTATAATGACAAAGGGTCGGAATAAAAATGCCGTTATCCCGTGCGCATTCTAAAATTGTCTGACCGGCAGTCGCTTCAACATCTTTTCCGTCAATTCTGATAGGTATTTTTTTCTCCATGTCTTTCTCCAATCTTAAATTATCTGAACTCTTACTGACCAAGAGTTATATTTTTTTTAACATCGATTTCATAACGACAAGCAATCGGGTTGTCAATTCTGTCAATATTGACTTATGCCTTTTTTCACATAGGCCAAAAATGACAATACGTTAAATATATCAAATACATAATGCAATGCCGCTACCGACGTCCGCCGTAAATAAATTGGGCGCAACGGGTGGAAATGCCCGAAGCCTGACTGGACTTGTCAGACATGGTCCGGTGAGGATGGGACGTGATGTTTCTTTTGCCTATGTTGTTGCAACAGCAAAAGCGTTGCCTGTGCAAAATGATGCAAGGGTTTTATCGTCAGGAGGAGTATCGTTACAGGCCATCATAGTCGTTGACAGGCAATCAGGCATTGATGTAGCTTGCAAAAGCGTGTAGCTCCGAAAAAGGGCGTGCATCAGGTCAGTGCACGGCAACACACTTATGCGGTTGATTTGTTCTGCAAAAACGAATCAGACGAAGAATGATCGAATGTAATACCGGGAGATAATATGGCTGAAATAAGTGTCAATGGTTTTTGTGATCCGGCTTTTGATAAGGTGAAGCAGGCGTTTATTGGCAATTTTAAAAAAGGCAAGGAGCGGGGAGCTGCCGTTTCAATTGTCATCGAAGGCAAAACGGTTGTTGACATCTGGGCCGGTTATGCGGATTTCTGGAAGAGGCGGCCATGGCAAAAAGATACGCTGGTCAACATCTATTCGACGACCAAGGGCGTTACCGCCATTTGCGCCCACCGGCTGATCGAGCAGGGACGGCTGGATCCGGATAAGCCGGTGTCGGCGTACTGGCCGGGATTTGAGAAAAACGGAAAAGAAGCCATTACGGTTCGCATGCTGCTGAACCATACCGCCGGCATGGTCGCTATAAAAAAACGCCAACCGGGAAAGGCGCTGTACGACTGGGATGCCATGGTCAACGCTCTGGAGAACCAGTCTCCCTGGTGGAAACCTGGCAAGCTCGGCTACCACGCCATTACTTTCGGCTGGCTGGTGGGGCAGGTCATTCGAAATATTACCGGCATGTCCGTGGGACAATTTTTAAAAAAGGAAATTACCGGTCCGCTGGACCTCGATATTCATATCGGTCTGGATGAAGCCGAGCATCACCGGTCGGCAAACATGGTCATGGTGCGGATCCCCACGATCCACCCGGACTGTCTGAAATTAACCAGGGCGATTGTCCTGAATCCTTTTGGCGCAACATCCATGGCCCTGGGCAATCCCTTCAGTATCGCCACGGGCGTCAACAGCCGTTCCTGGCGAAGCGCCGAGATTCCTTCCGCAAACGGCCAGGCCGCGGCCCGGGCCCTGGCAAAGCTATACGGTATTCTTGCCAACGGCGGCAAAGCGGGCAACATACAGGTCCTGTCACCCGGTGAAATAGACCGGTGCTCCGAGGAGACCTCCGGCGGCGACGATGCCGTTTTGAAATTGAAAACGCGATTCAGCCTGGGCTTCATGCTGAATCAGGATAACCCCTCGGGCAACATGGGCCCCGGCAAAAAGACATTCGGCCATCCCGGCGCGGGCGGCTCCCTTGCCTTTGCCGATCCGGATGCGCATCTGGGATTCGGCTATGTGATGAACAAAATGGATACGTTTATTCTGGTCGATCCCCGGGCAAAGCGTCTTATCAAAGCGGTGTACGCGTGCCTGTGACGGTTTCATTGTTTCAATCAGAAAGCTGATTACCGCAAGTCCCCTGCAACGGCATCAGTTGGTGATCATCAGAAATATTGTATCGACAACTGCCGGAATGCGAAAAAACAATTCTTCAGAAAGAAGCAAATACAGGACGTGATGCAAGCTGCCGGGTCAATTTCTGTTTCGGGCGATGGTCAATTGATCAGCTCAAAACATTCCAGGTACAGGCGGTCATGGGTTCGTAGCCTTTGTTCTGCATGAGCAGATCCATGTGAATCAGGCTGATGGCGGAAACATCCATATCGCGCGCAAAGACCTGGCCCGCCCGGTAAAGGGTGACAAGGTATTTTTTACATTGGTCACAGACGAAAGCGGATTCCTGTTTTTTATTTTCCACATAGAAATATTCCATCCCCTGCCGGGTTTCCTTTTCACAGTAAGGACAACTGACCCGCGTAAAGCGCCAGTAATAACCGCAGGCAGAGCAATGCAGGAAGCGCTTTCCGCCCTCTTCCTCAATTAACGCAATGGACGGAAATTCTCCGCAAATCGGGCAGTACCCTTTTTCCCAGTCAAAGGCGCCGATGGCGGCCGTTATCTCGTTGGCTCTCTGTTCCAGGATAACGCGGCTGACCAGGCTCATTAAAAATGACGCATTGGACGGCGAGACTTTTAAATCTTTCGCCCAGACATCGGTGGCCATGCTTTCCCCGTCCGGGGTGCTTTTGAAATAATCCGCCGGTTTGATTTTATCGTCTTTGATCAGCCCTGCTATCAGATCGATATTTTCCGTCAGTTGCGGCATGCCTTCCTTCACCGCCTCGGCCAGCGACAGAGCGATTTCTTTCAACGGATCGCCCGGCAATATTAAATTGATCTGACGGCTGACCGGCACGCCGGCCTTGAGTTTCTGTTTATCGATTGCCAAGCAGTCCAGTTTCTGCTCTGAAGGCTTTTCGGCAAGCTGTCTCTGCCGGATGATAATCGGTGCAAACGCTTTAATGATTTCCTTATTCTCAGGATTCTGTTCCAGAGCGCGGTCAATGATATTTTTGATCTCGGACGTTTGTTCTTGGGTCATGATTTTTCCTTTTACTAATTAGTCCCCCATAGTGTTTCATGCGGGATTGTTTCCGATAGCCAAAAGCTACTATCGATGGTCAACGAATCTCACAAAAGCGAGCCTCAAAACAAAAGTGGCGCACACCTTCTATCAGATGTGCGCCACCCGGTCAATTAAATATGAACCACATCGTTTCCTTGCGGGAAATTGTTCAATCTTACTTTTTATCGTCGGCAATCATGAGTTTGCCTTCATGCTCCATCTCTTTGACCCATTTCGGATGAAGCATTCTCAATACCGGCAGCTCCATCTTCCCGCTGATCATCGCGGAAACAGATCCGGGATTACCAATGGTCCCCAAATACAGGTGGACAAAGAAGAACGCAAAGATGACCACAAAGCCCAACACATGCAGGACATAAACCCAATCCATCAATGCCGCCGGAAGTACGTGGGGATACCACATGAAAAATCCGGTGCAGATCATCAGTAATCCAAACAAGGCGACGGTCAGAAAGAACGCCTTCTGGCCGGGATTGTATTTGCCGGTCTCCGGGACGTGATCCAGATGCCACAGGTAACCGCCGGCTGCCTTGATCCATTCCCAGTCTTCCGGGAAAACAAATATGCCCGCTTCTTTCCACCACATCGCTATGGCCAATACCAACGATATGGCAAAAACCACAGCCATAATGTCATGAACGGTGGCCAATCCTTTCAAACCGCCGAAAATGAAACCCAAAAAGTTCAACTCTTTGTACATAATCCCCAGTCCGGTATAGCATAAAAGAAGGCAGGAGATGGCCAACAGCCAATGAACGAATCTCTCATATTTTGATGTCACCATTACCATTTTACTTTTCATCTTACGCACCTCCCTGCTTCGTATCTTGATCGTAATGCTCCGGATGGGGCTTGTGCGGACCGTGGGTGAAGTAATGTAATAATGATCCGCCAATCACGCCGCCCGCGGCCAGCAGGCTCAGAGGTTTGAGCACATCTTTCCAGATAAAGGTAGAAACCGGTACTTTCGGATCTTGCGGCAGTTCGTCATAAACTTCCGGCTTGAACTGAAGCACATAAATAACGTGTGTGCCGCCTACGAATTTATCGCCGTACACATTGGCGTCGCCGCCCAGTTGCTGTACGCGGGCATAGGCCTTTTTAATCATCTCGTCCTTGGGCCCGATGGTCAGAGCGCCGGTCGGACAGGATTTGACACAGGCCGGGGGAAGGTTTTCCTTAATGCGCGAATAGCAAAGATCGCATTTGTAAATCTTCTCGGTTTTCTTATCGTAGCGGGGAATGTCAAACGGACAGGCCGCAATGCATTCCTTGCAGCCGATGCATTTGTCGCGATGAATACCCACCGTCTTGATGTCCGTATAATACAGAGCGCCGCTGGGGCAGACTTTTACACAGGATGCGTCCGTGCAGTGCATGCAACCGTCTTTGCGGAAGATCCACTGGAAGTTTTCATCCTTGTCTTCATATTCCTGAAAGCGGATCAGCGTCCAGGTGTTCCACTGCAAATCCGGCGGATTCTGGTACGTGCCGGTTTGTTTTGTCCTGAAGCCCGGCATTTCATTCCACTGCTTGCAGGCGACCTGGCAACCGCGGCAGGCGGTGCACAGGGTTGTATCAATCAATTTTACAAGTTCATTTCCCATGGTTTATCCTCCTTAAGCCTTTTCCACGTTGACCATGAATGCCTTGTACTCGGGACAGAAGACATTCGCGTCACCAACGGTTGGGGTTAATACATTCGTGCTGTCACTGGTGCTGTCCTTGGGGAAGAGCCAGCCGTAATTAAAGGGCATGCCGACCTGATGGACCGTTTTTCCTTCAACCGTAAAAGGCTTGAAGCGTTTGGTCACCATGGCCACGCAGGGCGCTTCGCCACGAATGGAGGAAACCTTAACGCGGTCGCCATTTTTAATACCTTTTTCCTTAGCCAGTTTATCGCCGATTTCAACGTAGAGCTCCGGCTGCATTTCCAGAAGCCATGCCTGCCAACGGGTCAGCGCGCCGGTGCACCAGTGCTCGGTGCAGGAATACGTCGTGCAGACATAGGGGAACTTCTCGCTGGCGCTGGCCACTTTATCCATTTCACCTTTGAAGATTTCAATGGCCGGGTTGTTGAGCTGTCCGGACATCGGATTTTTAGCCAGAGGGCTTTCCAGCGGTTCGTAATGCTCCGGGAAAGGACCTTCAGCCATGGCGGGTCCGAACAAAGATGCCACACCATCTTGTTTCATAATAAAAGGATATTTGCCTTTTGCCTTGTCCGCTTGCGGCGGCCAGGGACCATCAGGCACGTCTCCAACCCATTTATCTCCCACCCATTCCAGAATATTACGTTTGGGATTGTACGGTTTGCCGTAAATATCGCAGGAAGCGCGATTGTAAATGATGCGGCGATTGACCGGCCAGGCGAATGACCAGTTGGGGAAAAGCCCCAAACCGGTGGGATCGTCTTTGCCGCGTTTGGTCATTTTGTTGAAACCTTTTTCGTCAAAACTACCGGCCATAATCCAGTTACCGCAGGCTGTGGATCCGTCATCCTTGAGGTTTCCAAAGGTCGGGACACACTGTCCTTTTTTAAACAAAGTGGATGTACCTTTCGCCTTATCCTCGATAACCGTGTCTTTTGTAAAGAGGCCATTGACCTGATGGGAAACTTTCAACACATCCATGTGCCCCTTGCTGTCCAGATAATCCCACTTGAGATTGGTAATAGCCGAGGCATTGGGACCGCCTTCTTTCTGGTAAAGCTTTTTGACTTCAGCCATAATCTTAATTTCGATTTCACCCACGGGAATGGCATCGCCGGGAGCTTCGGCAGCTTTGTATTTCCACTGAACCCAGCGGCCGGAATTGCTCTGCGATCCTTCCTTTTCCATACTCGCGGAAGCGGGAAGCAGGAAGCATTCCGTCTTGATCTTTGCAGGATCGACACCGGGGCCTCTCCAGAATTCGTAGGTTTCGTTGTTGAAAATATTTTCACCCACGAGCCAGTCCAGATTTTCCATCGCCTTGCGAACCTTGTTGCTGTTCGGCGTGCTGACGGCCGTATCCGCGCCAACACAGAAGTATCCCTTGATCTTGCCTTCATACATCGCATCGAACATGTGCATCGTGGAATAGTGTTTCCCGTCATCAATTTTGGGAAGCCAGTCGTAGCCGAAATCATTTTCTTTTGTCACCTTGTCGTCCCACAGGGATTTTAAGAAACTGACAAAGAATTTGGGGTAATTAGAATAGTAATTGGCCGACTGCGGATCCTTGGATTCCGGCGTGCATTTTTTCAAATAGTGTTCCAGCGTGTCCAGAGAAGCCGCGGGCATCTTCAGATAACCGGGCAGATTTGCATATAAAATGCAATGGTCTGTCGAGCCCTGAACGTTGGGTTCGCCGCGCAGCGCATTGATGCCGCCGCCTGCGATACCCATATTGCCCAAAAGCAACTGAATAATCGCCATGGAGCGGATGTTCTGTACGCCCACGGTATGATGTGTCCACCCCAGAGCGTAGCATTCCGTACCGGCTTTGTCCGGAGCGCCGGTCGCGCTGTAGGCTTTGTACACCTTGAGGAGGTTGTCCTTGGATACGCCGGTGATGCTGGAAACCTTATCCAGGGTATACCGTGAATAATGTTTTTTCAGCATCTGGAAAACACAGCGGGGATCAGACAGGGTCATGTCCCGTTTGGGAATACCGTTTGCATCTTTATCGAGAGTCCATGTATCTTTATTGTACTTGCGTTTTTGCGAATCGTAACCGGAGAAAAGACCGTCATTAAAAGAAAAATCTTTGTTTACGAGGAACGACGCGTTGGTGTAATTGACTACGTAGTCTTTGAAGTATTTATTGTTTTCCAGAATATATTTGATCATACCGCCCAGAAAAGCGATATCGGTACCGGAGCGAAGCGGCACATGGAAATCGCAGCGCGCCGATGTTCTTGTATAACGGGGATCGACATGGATAACCGTCGCTCCCTTTTCTTTTGCTCTCATAATCCACTTGAAAGCGATGGGGTGATGTTCCGCGGCATTGCTGCCCATAATCAAAATGACATCCGCGTTTTTCAAATCACAGTAGTGGTTCGTCATGGAACCGCGTCCGAACGACTCTCCCAGAGCCGCTACAGATGGGCTGTGTCAGACCCTGGCCTGGTGATCGATATAAACCAAACCCAGAGCACGGCATTTGACGCTCATCAGCCAACATTCTTCATTATCTACGTTGGAACTGCCGTAGTGGCCGATTGTTTCGCAGCGATTGACCAGTTCGCCCTTGGCGTTCTTCGTTACAAAACCTTTGTCACGAGTGTCTTTAATCAAGCGGGCAATCCTGGGCAGCGCCCAGTTCCAGTCTTTCTCTTCCCATTCCGTTCCATACGGCTTGCGATAGAGAACCTTTTTTAGCCTGTGCTTGTTGGCTTCGGTCAGATCGAAGAAACCGGCACCTTTGGCGCAAAGCGATCCTTCATTGATGGGATGCTCGGCGTCGCCTTCAATGTTAATGATTTTTCCGGTCGCCTTGTCCGTGCTGCAAACCAGACCGCAGCCGACGGAACAGTAACAGCAAACCGTCGTCGTCTGTTTGGCGGCCTTCACTCTGTTCATCTTGTCTAACTCGTCCGCATATGCCCGCGTCGGCTTCAGATTAAGCCCCAAGCTGGACAGGGCAATCCCGCCTCCGACGGCACTGGAAAGAGTTAAAAAACCTCTTCTTGAAATATGCATAAAATCCTCCCCACTACCTATGTCAGTTTTGGTATATGTCA
>JAGOMJ010000094.1 GCA_017993615.1 Smithella sp.
CAGCAATGCCACAGAAGTTGATCATTGTAAAGGCATTACTGCTCTACGCTGGATTAAACAGAAAATATTCTGCGGCTGTTAAACGTTGCCGGCAGAAGCCTGGGGTCAGGTCTTGAAATATCAGTTTTCTCCGGGATTCTGGCCTCGCCAAACATTGTTAGATTTATCCCCAAAACAAAAAGATTCCCCGCTATGCCGATATTTTCCAGCTGCCGGATGTAGGTCTTAACGGTTTTTTCTATTTCGCGATTTGCTATTTGAGCCACAGGTAAGTCGTTGTCTGATGGTAAAATCCGGTAGTGGACGTGATTTTCCATGTCATGCCTTGCGTGTATTTATTGTGTCTTTTCATGACATAGGCTCATAATATGTCAAGGCTAATGTTGGCTGGTAAAATGACCTGCACTGTATGATGACACACCGTGTTGACATCGTTTAAGCTGGTTTACGCCTGCAGCTTGAACCGGAATATTCTGGATCAATCAGCATGATTGCTCCAGTGAGAGACGGCAACAAAAGTCTCAACCGGCGCAGCCCAGCGGGCTGCGATCGGCTTGAGTGACTGGTTACGCAATAATTTCATTCAATCCTTCAATTGCCTGATTCAACTCTTCCGGAGACGCTTTAGCAATAACTTTACCGATTCTCTCGACAGACAGCGTTCGGATTTGGCTGATTTTAAGCCATGATTTCTTAGGCAAAGTCGGTGACTTCAATTCGAGAGTTAATGGAAAGCCTGCCTTTTGCGGCTGGCTTGTAATGGCAACGGCGATGACCGTGCCTGATTTCTCATTAAAAATGTCGTGGCTCAAAATGAGGACGGGGCGCAAACCCGCCTGCTCATGACCCCGCACGGGATATAAATCCGCCCATCTTATCTCACCCCTTAATATTCCGGCCATTGGCTTACGTCCTCAGCTAATCCTTCTTCCGCGATAGCTTTTTCAAACTTGGGGTCGAGTTTTGAACATTCCATTGATAAACGGCTGCGTTTCATGCGGGCGAGTTTTTCGCGCACCGCATCGCTGATGGCCTGGCTGCGATTTTGAAAATAATTCTCTTCGACCAATCTATCCAATTCGCCAATATATTCGGCATCTAATGTAATCGCTATTTTTGCTTTTCCCATGATCTACCTCCTTTAAAGGTATTCCCTTATATCATACCTGGAGAGAAGCAATCAAATGATTTCAGGCGAACGCCTGCGTTACACGGGGTGGCCCGGCAGGGACACGATCGGATTCATGCGGTTGTTCTCTTTGTATATGCATATTCAGGGATTATGGATCACGTCGCAGAATCCCCGTTTCCAGAATTTCCTGATTTTTAAGGGCGTTTCCCGAAGGAAAGATATTGAACTGACCGGGTGAGTGTGTTAACAGAGCCGGAAACGGATACAATCCTTTTTTAAAAAACGCACTGGAGGAAGATATGGCTTTTCAGGAAATTGATAAAAAATTGAAATATAAGGTGGCGGATTTGTCGCTGGCCGGCTGGGGCGGAAAAGAGATGGTCCTGGCGGAAAACGAGATGCCGGGGCTCATGGCGGTGCGGAAAAAATATGGCCGCCAAAAGCCGCTTCGGGGGCTGAAAATCATGGGCAGTCTGCACATGACGATCCAGACGGCCATGCTGATTGAAACGTTGAAGGAACTGGGCGCCGATCTGCGCTGGGCGTCCTGCAATATCTTTTCCACGCAAGATCACGCAGCCGCGGCCATCGCCAAAGCGGGCAGCGCGGCGGTGTTCGCCTGGAAGGGCGAGACACTCGAAGAATACTGGTGGTGCACGGAGCAGGCCTTGACCTGGCCGGATGGATCGGGACCGGATTTGATTGTGGATGACGGAGGCGATGCGACGCTGTTGATTCATCAGGGCGTCAAAGTTGAAAAAAATCCGCGGTTGTTGAAACAAAAAGCGGAGAACAGGGAATTCGCCATCATTATGGAGAGGCTTGCGCGGTCCTTTCAAAAAAATCCCAAGCGGTGGCAGAAAGTGGCGGCCGGAATTCGGGGGGTGTCGGAGGAAACAACCACCGGCGTTCACCGGCTCTACCAGATGCAGGCCTCGGGCGAACTGTTGTTTCCGGCCATCAATGTCAATGATTCCGTTACGAAATCGAAATTCGATAATTTATACGGCTGCCGGGAATCCCTGGCGGACGGGATCAAACGGGCGACGGACATCATGATCGCCGGAAAAATGGTCGTGGTTTGCGGTTACGGCGATGTCGGCAAGGGATGCGCCCAGTCCATGCGGGGATTCGGCGCGCGCGTGGTGGTGACGGAAATCGATCCCATCTGCGCCCTGCAGGCGGCGATGGAAGGCTACGAAGTGAAAACCCTGGAAGACGTGGCTCCAATGGCCGATATTTTTGTGACGGCCACGGGTTGCTGCGACGTGATCACCGGCAAACACATGGAAAGCATGAAAGATGAAGCCATCGTCTGCAATATCGGACATTTCGACAGTGAAATTGACATGCACTATCTGGAAACCAGCAGAGTCTGCCGCAAAGAAACCATCAAGCCGCAGGTGGATAAATGGACGTTGAAATCAGGACGCTCGATCATCGTCCTGGCCGAGGGACGCCTGGTCAATTTGGGCTGCGCGACGGGGCATCCGAGTTTTGTGATGAGCAACAGCTTCACCAATCAGACGCTGGCGCAGATTGAACTGGCCACGAAGAAATACAACGTCGGCGTTTACACGCTGCCCAAGAAGCTGGATGAAGAAGTGGCCCTGCTGCATCTGTCGCGTCTGGACGCCAAGATTTCAAAATTGACGAAAAAGCAGGCGGAATACCTTGGTGTGCCGGTGGAAGGTCCGTTCAAGCCGGATTATTACCGCTATTGATTTTTTAAAGACGGATCACCCGTCGCGGGAGGCCCGCACGGCCTGCGGCCGGAGGTATTACCGGCGAATCGCGGGGGATGCATTTTTTCAGGTTCTGACGCGGTAGAACAGAACCGCTCCCAGGCCGCCGAAGAGGATATTGGCGGTCCAGGCCGCCAGGAAAACAGGCAGCGTTCCGGATCTGCCCAGAGACATGCTGAAAGCGTGAACAATCCAGTAGGAAAAGCCCAGGAATAATCCCAGCGCCAGACTCTGCATGATGCCGCCGCTCCGCTCCGAGCGGACGGAAAACGGCATGGCGATCAGAACAACAATCAAACACACCAGTGGGAAGGCGATTTTCCCCTGCAAATCGACCAGGTATCGCGAGACGTCATATCCTTCCGCCTGAATCTTCTTTACGTAGCGCCGCAGTTCGAAATATCCCATCTTTTCCGCGTCTTTCTGAATAATCTTGAAGTCGTTGGGGCCCTCCGGCAGCGCAATGACTTTCTCTTTTGACCATTCCAGCGACGGGGGGCCATTGGGCTGAAAGGTTGTGACGAGCAGATTGTAAAACACCCATGATTGGTTTTTCCATTCCGCCCGTTCGGCGTCGATGCGGGTTTTCATCGTGAAGTCGGGGTTCAGACGGTTGATGGTGACGCCGTGCAGGATATTTTTCT